>NZ_KB944431.1:0-238447 GCF_000389825.1 Pandoraea sp. SD6-2
CCGGTCCCAAGGGTATGGCTGTTCGCCATTTAAAGAGGTACGTGAGCTGGGTTTAAAACGTCGTGAGACAGTTTGGTCCCTATCTGCCGTGGGCGTTGGAAGTTTGAAGGGGGCTGCTCCTAGTACGAGAGGACCGGAGTGGACGAACCTCTGGTGTACCGGTTGTCACGCCAGTGGCATCGCCGGGTAGCTATGTTCGGAAGAGATAACCGCTGAAAGCATCTAAGCGGGAAACTCGCCTTAAGATGAGACTTCCCTGGGAACTCGATTCCCCTTAAGGGTCGTTCAAGACCAGGACGTTGATAGGTCAGGTGTGGAAGCGCAGTAATGCGTTAAGCTAACTGATACTAATTGCCCGTGAGGCTTGATCCTATAACCAGTGTGTTTTTCCTGGTGTGAGTTGCGTGTGTGCCCCAATCCGGGCGCTGATACCCTCACAACCCAACGACATGTTTGTACTACGCTTCTTCTGAATTGGTTTTGTTGCACTCATCGTGCAGCAGAACATACAAGTTATGCCTGATGACCATAGCGAGTTGGAACCACCCCTTCCCATCCCGAACAGGACCGTGAAACGACTCCACGCCGATGATAGTGCGGATACCCGTGTGAAAGTAGGTAATCGTCAGGCTCCCCTAAAAACCCCTTGCTACAGCGCGTAGCAAGGGGTTTTTGCTTTGTGCTCACACTTGGCCTGCTGTACCCTTGCGCGCGACGCCGGCGATGCCTACGCCCTAAGACGAAGCCAAGTGATGTCTTCGTCTTCGAAAATGCCATGAACGCCACATAACGTTCCGGTGCCGAAAGCATTTCCGCAATCTTGCGTTCATGCTCGTCTGCCGTCGCCTGAGGCCAAAGACAATGCCTGAGCGTGCACCATGACGGGATGTCTTCAGACGTAATCGCGCGGATGGTGAAATGGTGGACGTCATCACGGGTGGCCTTGTTGATGCCCGTACAGAACGAGCCGAAGGACTCCAGCCTATACCACTCACTCAACAAAAAAGCGCTGCCCGGTTGGGCAGCGCTTTTTCTTTGGCATTGCATGGGGACGAGCAAGACATGTCCAAAACATGTCAGTGTGTCCCATCGACTCGGCTTCAGGCCACAGATGCCGCTTCCGGGAACACCGGCTCACCGAGATTGAGCATCAGACGGTTCGCCCACGCGAAGATCGCGATGGAGTGAATCAAGTCCAGGATCTCGGCGTCAGTCAGTCCTGCATCACGCAGTGCCTGCAACTGCTCCGGGCGCACGTCGCCGGGCTTTTCCGTCAACGCAATCGAGAACTGGGAGATGGCCTTCTCCCGGTCAGTCGTACCCGCAGTGCGCGGCTCGTCGAAGACTTCGCGGATGACGTCGTTGCGCTTCGCCAATTGCTCGAAGCGCTGTGCGTGCACCGATGCGCAATACACGCAGCCATTGATACGTGAGACGACCGTCGTCGACAGCTCACGCTCGGCACGCGGCATACCACCCGGTGCGTACATGATGGCGTTGAACGCTGCAGAACGTTGACGAAGAATCTCGGGCTGATGAACGAGGAAGAGGTAGTAATCCGATGTCTTTGCCTTCGGATGACTCTCCTCCAGCACCGCCACCTGTTCGGGCGTGGCCTTATCGAGTTCCACGACGTCGAGCCACGCATCCCAGTCGAGCGACTCGTTGGTAAACCCATGGGAACGGATGATGTCGCTCATGCTGTCGTCTCCTGCGGCGCGAGTTGTTTAAGGGCCTGCAGACCCGCGACCAGACGCGTCTGATACGACAGGAATGCAATGAGTTGAGCCAGCGCGACGACAGCGGGCGTCGTGAGCCCGGCTGCCGGCAGCTTCTGCAAAGCCGCCTTGTCTCCCGCCACCGGATTCTCGATGAGCGTACGTGTGAACGTCAGGATCGCGCGCAGACGCGTGTCCGTCACATCGTCCAGTTGACCGGATTCGACGGCGCTCAACTGCGTGGCGTCGACTGCGTGCCTGGCCAACTCGGCGCGATAGTGAGCCACGAGCGACGGCGAAGGCGTCAGACGGCTCGCGTACAGCGCGACGAGCAGACGCTCGACGAGCGATATACCCTCGAGTGCTGGATCAAACAGCCCTTCGTAGCTGCCTTGCGTAGCCACTGCGACTTTGTCGCGAGCGTGACGCAACGTATGCATGGCAGTGCCGGGTGTCAGACCGGCGACGCGATCGACGAGATCGTTAGCGATGTCGTATTGAGTATTGGCGGTCATGATTGTCCTTGTGATCGGGCGCGCTCGGCCACAGCCTGCGCGAGGAATGCCTGCACAGCCGTCCATGAACGCTCATCTGCGAGGGCATTCGCGCACGGCTCGCCGCCACCGGTGCTGATCTTTCCGGAGACCGGATGCGCGTAGACGAGCTGCGTCGTGGGCACATACGGGAATACGATGGCGTGTCCCGCATCGCCGAAATCGAGATGCTCGACCGGGTACGGATGCGCGTGCGCGGCGAGCCGCTCCGTCACCATCCGCGAATAACGGCTCGATGGCCACGAGCCATCGTCTTCCGCAGAGAGCAGCATGACCGGGCCGCGGATCTTCTCCACGGGGATGCGCGCGCGCTCGACGGCTTCGGGGTCGTCCAGTGCAGTGAGCATCGCCTTGGCATGTCGATGCGGGGGCGGACCTTCGTCGAACGGTGCCCACGAGGCTGTCCGGTTGTTCTCCCAGATGTGCGGCAACGGCTTACCGTCGAGCAGCCAGGTCGGACCCTCGCGTCCGATTGCCGGATCGCAGGCGTTTTGCGCACTATGAATCAGCGCACTGGGCACATAGCCGATGACGGCCGAGACGGCGTCGGGGAAGGTGGCGCCGAGCAGCAGCACCAACTCGCCGCCGCGCGATTGCCCCGAGAGCGCCACGAAGTCATGCGCTGGCTTCACCGTGCGGCGCAGCCAGTCCATGCCCTTCGCGAAGTACTCCAGCGGCGTATTGGAGATGTAGTCGGGCAGCCCCGGTCCCTTGAAGTACCCGAGCGCAAAAGCGGCATAACCGTGCGACGCATACAGCGCCGCGCGCGGCTCGTTGATGCCGCCGCCCGACCCGTTGAGGATCATCACGGCCGGATGCGGGCCGTCGCCGGGCGGCAGGTACAGCGTGCCGACGAGTCCGTCTTCGCGCACCTCGCGTCGCGTCACACCCTCGACGGCGAGTCGCTGCGTGAAGGACACGGAAGACGACATCGCGACGTTATCTTCGTCTTGTCCCGCCGAATGACCCGCCTGAGCGACCACCGTCGTCACGAGCGGCGCCATGACGGGCTGCGGAAATACGTCGCGACTCTTGCCGTCTTCCGGTACCTGCGACCAGATGAGGCCCATCGCCGATACGCCTTGATAACTGCCGCTGACCGGCGCGTCGCGCGACGCGTCGACAACGCCGTCTGCGTCGGCCACGAAAGTGGCTTCGGCATGCCAGACCACGCCACCCGCGCGCGCGGTGTGGGCGGTGAGTGTTACATGGGCGCCGGGCGCCGCGCCGCGCACCACGAGGTGGCGCGGCACGTCGATCAGCGCGTCGGCAGGGGTTGCCGTGAGAGTGAGCGATGACGTCATAACGCGGCGGGCCGGCTCACTTGGCGGCCTTGGTCACTTGCATCGCAACGGTGCGATCGCTCGTGAACGGCGTGACCTTCAGGCCCTTACGCGCGGCCCAGATGTTCTGGTAGTGATACAGCGGAATCGTGCCGACGTCGTCCGTCTCGACCTTGACCGACTGACGCAGAATCGCTTCACGCTTGCCTTCGTCGAACTCGGCGGTCGATGCGTCGAGTGCCTTGTCGATGGCCGGATTGCTGTAGTGACCCCAGTTCGAGGCACCGAGCCCCTTCTTGGCATCTACCGTCGCCAGCACGTTCACCAGCGCGTAGCTGGCTTCGCCCGTACCGTTACCCCACGCGAGCATCGACATGGCGTATTCGTTCTTGTTCGCGCGACCTGAGTACACGGCCCAAGGCACCACTTCCACTTGCGTCTTCACACCGATGCGCGTCCAGAATTGCGCCACGGCCTGTGCGGTCTCCGGACCTTGCGGATAGCGGTCGTTCGGCACATGCATCGTCAGCTTGAAGCCTTCCGGGAAACCGGCTTCGGCGAGCAGCTTCTTCGCTTGCGCGGCGTCGAACGGAATGTCCTTGACGTCGGGGTTATAGCCGAATGTGTCCTTCGGCATCCATTGGTTGGCCACGCTGGCCGTGCCTTGCATGATGCGCGTGACGATCGCCTCGCGGTTGATGGCGAGCGAGAGCGCACGGCGCACGCGCACGTCGAGCAGCGGATTCTTCGCGAGCGGCTTGCCGGCGTTATCGGTGATGTACTGATTCGACCCTTCACGGAAGGTCGGTTGCAGCAGCATCACGCGCAGCCCAGGGTACGGAAACACCGTCACGTTCGGCGCCTTCTTCAGACGCGGAATGTCCGAGGCCGACACCTTGTCGATCACATCCACATCGCCGGCCAGCAGTGCCGCCGTGCGCGCGGCACCGTTGTTGATGTAGCGGTAATCGACCTTTTCCCACTCGGACTTGCCCGCCCAGTAATTGTCGTTACGCACCATCTCCACGCGGTCGCCCGGCGTGTACGAGACGTATTTGAACGGGCCCGTGCCGACCATGGCGCGTCCGGCGTTGTAGTCGTCGGTGTTCGACTTCTCGCCAACGTGTTTGCTCACGATGTGCACCGAGGCGAGATTGAGCGGCAGATCCGGGTTCGGGATCTTGGTCTTGACGACGAGCGTGAGCGGGTCCGGCGCGCTCATCGTGTCGATGGTGCGCAGGTAGCCCGCAAAGGTGGCCACGCTGCCCGGCACGTTACGTGCGCGCTGATACGAATAGATGACGTCTGCGGCGGTGAACGGCTGGCCGTCATGCCACTTCACGTTCGGGCGCAGCTTGAATTCCCAGGTCTTGGCGTCGAGGGCTTTCCACGACACGGCAAGCCCCGGTTGCAGCTTGTTCCACTTGTTCTCGACGAGCAGATCCCAGAAATGCAGGTCGACCGAGCGGTCACCGGCGTGGTTGTTCAGTTGCGGATCGAGCGACGAAAGCGGGTCGGCAAAGGCGATGCGCAGTGTCTGGGCGGAAGCCGCCGCGCTCGTCACGAGCAGTGCAGCAGCCAGCGAGGACAACAAGAAGCGTTTCATTATCGGCAATCCTGGTCGTTGATGATGAAGAGAAGAGGCGGGCGCAACCGCGAGTATCGACGGCGGCGTCTGCGGATATATCAGATGTCGTTCAGGTGACACGCACTCACATGATTGATGGCCACGCCGCGAAGCGTCGGCACCTCCGTGCGGCAACGCGGCATGGCGTGCGGACATCGCGGATGGAAGTGGCAACCGCCCGGCGGCGCTATCGGGCTCGGGATCTCGCCGCGAATGGCGGAGAACGTCTTGTGACGCACGTCGATGCGCGGAATTTCGGCAAGCAGCGCCTGTGTGTACGGATGATTCGGACGACGGAAGACCTCCTCGACCGGTGCACTCTCGACAATGCGGCCGAGATACATGATGACCACGCGATCGGACAGGTGCTCGACCACGCCGAGGTCATGGCTGATGAACACATACGTCAGATGCAGTTGTTCACGCAGATCCATGAACAGATTGAGAATCTGCGCCTGAATCGAGACGTCGAGTGCCGCGACCGCTTCGTCGCACACCAGCAGATCGGGCGAGACGGCCAATGCCCGGGCGATGCCGATGCGCTGGCGCTGTCCGCCGCTGAACTGGTGCGGGTATCGATGGCGCAGCGCCGGATCGAGCCCCGCGCGCTGCAACTGAGCGCTCACGTAGTCGTCGAAGCCTGCGCGATCGGTCAGACCATGCACGAGTGCCCCCTCGCCGACGATACGGTCGACGCGCAAGCGCGGATTCAGGCTCGAGTACGGATCCTGAAAGATCATCTGGATCTTCAGACGCGCATCGCGTTGCTCTTGCGCGGACAACGACTCGGCCGGACGTCCGTGAATCTGCACCTCTCCGGACGACGGCTTGAGCAAACCTGCAAGCATGCGCCCGAGTGTGGATTTTCCGCAGCCCGATTCGCCCACGAGACCCACGACCTCGCCCGGCTTGACGACGAGATCGACGTGATCGACCGCGCGCACCACGGCGGGCGGATGTGCGAGACCGGCGCGTTCGAGCAGGCGTCCGGCGGGACCGACGCGCCGGTCGCCAAAGCGCTTGCTCACACCGCGCAACGCCACGATGGGCGCGGGCAGCGTGGCGCTCGGAGTATTCGATTTGCCGTGGCCGGCGCTGACAGGCTGGCTTTGCGTCAGCGGCGTGTTCATACCATCTCCTTTTGCAACGCGGCGCCCGGGTGGAAGCAGCGCACGAGGCGGCCCGGCGACGTCTGCGTCATCTCGGGGCGCACGGCACAGGCAGCACTCGCGTACGCGCACCGCGACGCGAACGCGCATCCGGCCGGCATGGCGAGCAGATTCGGCGTCATGCCGGGAATCTGGCGCAGGCGCTGGCCGCGTTTGTTCAGACTGGGCAGGCTGCCGATGAGGCCCGACGTGTAGGGGTGTTGCGGAGCGTCGAGCACGGCGTCGACGGTACCTTGCTCGACGATGCGTCCCGCGTACATCACGGCGAGCGTATCGGCCAGACCGGCCACGACCGACAGATCGTGGGTGATCCAGATGAGCGCCGTGCCGTGCTGACGCGCGAGCTTCTGCACTTCCGAGAGGATCTGCGCCTGAATCGTGACATCGAGCGCGGTGGTCGGCTCGTCGGCAATGATCAGATCGGGGCGGTGCAGCATGGCAATAGCGATCGCCACGCGCTGGCGCATGCCGCCGGAGAGCTGATGCGGATAGGCGCGCAGACGCTCGTCGGGGCTCGGAATGCCCATCATGCCGAGCGTGTCGCGCGCGAGATCACGCGCCTGTGCCTTCGACACGCGCTGGTGCGCGCGCACGGCCTCGATCATTTGCACGTCGACGCGCAACACCGGGTTGAGCGTCATCATCGGGTCCTGAAAGATCATCGCGATGCGATTGCCTTGCAGGTGACGCAACTCGGCGGGCGACATCTTCGTGAGGTCGCGGCCTTGAAACAGCACTTCACCGCCGACGATTCGGCCCGGCGCATCGACCAGCCCCATGATCGAGAAGCCGGTCACCGACTTGCCCGATCCCGACTCACCGACGAGGCCCATGATGTGGCCCGGCGGCAGCGAGAACGACACGTCGTCCACGGCGGGCAGCGTGCCGGCGCGCGTGATGAATTGCGTGCGCAGATGGCGCACTTCCAACGTGAGGGGAGACGTGGGAGACACTGCGCCGCTCATTTCTGCAACCTTGGATTGAACACATCGCGCAGGCGGTCGCCCACGAGATTGATGGCGACGACCGTGACGAGCAGCGCGAGACCCGGATACAGACTGATCCAGTATTCGCCGGAGAGCATCGTCTGATAACCGTTGGCGATGAGCAGGCCGAGCGACGGCTCCGTCACCGGTACGCCCAGGCCAAGGAACGACAGCGTGGCTTCGAGCGTGATGGCGCGGGCGACTTGCAACGAGCCCACGACGATCAGCGGCGGCAGGCAATTCGGCAGGATATGACCGAGTACGATGCGCCAGTTCGGAATGGCTTGGCAGCGTGCGGCTTCCACATACTCGCGCCGCGATTCCACGAGCGCCTGCCCGCGTGCCGTGCGGGCGAAATACGCCCACTCGAGCACGACGAGGGTGAGCACCACGTTGCCGATGCCCTTGCCCACGTAAGCGAGGATCATCAGCGCCACGAGAATCGACGGGAACGACAGCAGCAGATCGACCAGACGCATGATGGCGGCGTCGACGCGCCCACCGGCGTAGGCGGCGATCAGCCCGAGAATCGTGCCGAGAATGCCGGCGATGAGTGCAGAGCCGACACCGACGCCCAGACTGATACGCAGCCCGTAGATGATGCCGGAGAGCAGGTCGCGGCCCTGACCGTCGGTGCCGAGCCAGTACGTGTACGTGGCGGCACCGTTGGCCGTGGCAGGCGGCAGGCGCGCATCCATCACGTCGAGCTGCATCAGGTCATACGGATTCTGCGGCGTGATCCACGGGGCGGTAATGGCGGCGACGATCAGCACGACGAGCAAGACGAGGCCAAGCACGGCGCTCTTCGAGCGGACGAACTCGCGCAGGCCCTGCTGCCAGGGCGATTCGCGACGCATGGGCACCGGCTCGGGCGCGAGCGCGGCGGGGGTGCCGTTGGGAGACAGATTGGGCGACATCAGGCGGCGGCCTCCACGCGCACACGCGGATCGAGCCACTTGTAGAGCACGTCCACGATCAGGTTGAGCGACACGAACAGGCACACCACGACGATGAGATACGCCACGATCACGGGGCGGTCGAGTGAGTTGATGCTGTCGAGAATGAGTTTGCCGGCGCCGGGCCACGAGAATACGCTCTCCGTCACCACGGCGAACGCGATCGTCGAGCCGAACTCCAGGCCAAGCACTGTCACGAGCGGAATCAGCGTATTGCGCAGCACATGGACGAGCACCACGCGCAGTGGTGACAGTCCCTTGGCGCGGGCGAACTTCACGAAGTCTTGCGGCAGTACTTCCGACACGCCGGCACGCGTCAGACGCAGCACCAGCGAGATCTTGAACAGCGCCAGATTGAGCGCGGGCAGGATCAGGTGACGCAGCCCGTCAATGGTCAGAAACGACCACTCAACGCCGAACACGCGTACCGTTTCGCCCCGGCCGCTCGCGGGCAGCACGCCCAGATGCACCGAGAAGAACATGATGAGCATGAGGCCGACCCAGAACGTCGGCAGCGAGAAGCCGACGATGCTGCCGGTCATCAGCAGCTTCGAGATCGGGTTGCGCGGGTAAAGGCCCGCGAAGAGACCCAGCGGAATGCCGATGAACACCGCCAGGATGAGTGCGGCGAAGGCCAGTTCAAGCGTGGCGGGCAGGCGTTGCAGAATCAACTGAATGGCCGGCACGTTGTAGACGAAGCTGTTGCCCAGCTCGCCGTGCAGCGCGCCGCCGAGGAACGACAGGTATTGACGCCACAACGGCTGGTCGAGGCCGAGTTGCGCGATGATGCGCGCACGGTCGACCTGATCGACGTCCTGACCGATCAGGATGTCGACGGGGTTGCCGATCGCGTGCAGACCGACGAACACGATCAGTGTCATCAGCCAGACCACGAAGACCGCTTGTAGCGCGCGGCGCAGAATCCAGGCGGTCATGCGATGCGCTCCTCGCCCTTCGTGGCGGTCTCGCTGTCGAGTGCAGGGGGCGGCGGTGCCGGTGTCCACTCGTCGCCATAGACTTCCGGTTCGGCGTATGCCTCCATGTTCGTGTAGTGATGCGCGACGTCTTCACGGTAGAACGTGCCCGCCAGCCCTTGTGCCAGACGTTTTGCGCCTTCGCTCACCGCCGGGATATCGCCTGAGACCGCGCCGTGCGATAGCGTAGCGGGTGCGCAGAAGCAATGGATGCGCTCCAGTCCGGGGCAATCGCCGGGCGTCTTCTCCAGGAATTCGAAGGTCGGGCCAAGGTCGGGCGAATCGGACAGTTCAACGTCTTCATCCCCTGCGGCGGGTGAGTAACGGTCGCTCCACTTGCGCACGAACTTCGAGAACGCGGCGAATTCCGGACGTCCTTCGATATCGATGCGAAAGCCGGTCGCGAAGACGAGGAAGTCGAGCACGAACGTGCCCTTTGCGGTGCGAACATGCAGTTCGTCACCGACCGGGGTGACGTCGAGGATCGGCGCACCGAGGTTGAAGCGTGCGTTCTCATGACGCGAAACGCGCAGCGTGCTGCCGCGCGGCGGCGGCACCTGTTGCACGTTGACGTAGTGACGGATGCGCCACTTCCATTCGTCGGGCAGGTTGATGTGACCGTGCGTGAGGCCCGGATTGCCGGCGCCCTTGCCCTTGTTGATACGCGGAATATCGGCGCGGCGAATGAGCAGGTCGACGCTGGCCGCACCGGCTTCGAGGGCCGTGGCGGCGCTATCCATGGCGGACGCCCCTGCGCCGATCACGCCTACGCGCTTGCCGCGCAGCGTTGCGTAGTCCATCACGTCGGACGAATGCGCCCAGAAGCGACGTGGCAATTCGCGGGCGAACGCCGGTACGGTCGGCCCGCCCAGGCCATCGCGACCGGTGGCGAGCACCACATGACGTGCATAGATCGTGTGTTCCCCGGCGGGCGATGTAAGCGACAGCGCAACGAGACCGTCGCGGCCTTGGGGCGTCACGGCAGTGATCCGATGGTCGTTACGCACGTCGATGGCGAGCACGTCGCGATACCAGCGCAGGTAATCCATCCATTGCAGGCGGGGAATCTTGTCGAGGGCGTCCCACGCTTCGAGGCCGAACTGGGCTTCGAACCATGCGCGGAAGGTGAGCGCGGGAAGGCCGAGCGCCGGACCGGTGAGTTGCTTGGGCGAGCGCAGGGTTTCCATGCGCGCGGTGGTGGCCCACGGGCCTTCGAAGCCGCGCGGTGATTGATCGAAGATCACGGCGCCCACGCCGAGATGCGTGAGCGACGTGGCGGCGGCAAGACCGGCCATGCCGCCACCGATGATGGCGACGTCGAGCACGGGCTGGCCGTTGTGCGTGCGCTCGGGCACCCAGTGCTTGGCGGGCAGTTCGAGCCAGGCGAGATCCTGACGCAGGCGCGCTTCGAGCGCGGGCAGGCCGGTGGCGGGTGTCGGGGACTGGGTCATGACGACAGAGCTTCCTTGGGAGCGGGCAAGTCGCCATAGAGCGACTGCAAGACTTGAGCGTGTTCGGTGGCGGCACGCTGCACGAAATCGGGCAGCAGGTGGCGCGCGGCGTCGGCAAGTGCGCTGACGAGCGCGAGTGCGGCGGGCGACGGCTCGCGCGCGTCACGGGTGATGACGCCGAAGAAGAAAGGAATGTCGGCGTCGATCGGGCGCACGGCAACGTCGGCGAGCGGCAGGCCGTAGGCGGTGACCGGCTCGAGCACAGCGACGCCGAGTCCGGCGCGAACCGCCGTCATTGCATTGATCGACGCGTTGGTCTCGATGAGCCCGACGGGGGCGACACCCGCTTGCACGAACGCCTGATCGAGACGGCGGCGCAACCGGTACGGGTTCTGCATGGTGATGATGCGGCGCCCCGCACATGCGGCGAGCGGCAGGCGGTCGTGACTGGCCAGCGGGTCGTCGCTGCGCACGGCGGCGACACAGGCGGCCTCGCCGATCCAGTGCACGACAATGCCGCGATGTTCAAGCGGCAGACTGGTGACGCCGATATCTGCCGCCCCCGTGAGTACGGCATGCACGACCTGCTCGGGCGATGTGCTGCGCATTTGAATCTGGACACTGTCACGAGCGAGTCCCGGCAGAGCGAGGGCGGCGGGCACGAGGCCGGCGGCAAGTGCCGACGTGGCGGCAATATGCAATGGACGGGTCTGGCCGCGCGCGATTTCGTCGGCACGGGCGCGGATCTGCTGCAAGCCGGCGAGCACATGCTCGACGTCCTCGAAGAGCAGAAAGCCTTGCTCGGTCGGCGTGACACGTGGACCGCTGCGAGCAAACAAGGCGTAGCCGATTTCGGCCTCCAGCTCCTGAATCATCCGCGTAATGGCAGGCTGCGAGCGCCCGAGCAGACGCCCGGCAGCAGTGATGCTGCCGGTCGACATGACCGCTGCGAAGGCTTCGAGTTGGCGTAATTCCATCTGGCTCTGTGTGGGGACGGGGTGCCGGCGCGTACCCCACGCGCCGGCACCCCGTCATCGACGACGCCGAAGTCGCCAATGTCGCAATGCCTTTTGTATTCGGATTGCGTATTCTTTGACCTTTAGCATGCGTCTTGCAAATACTTAATATTTATATGCTCATTCCGTGGTGTGGAAAGGAGGGTTTTGCCTAGGTGGACGCCGGGGAGAAATAAATTGAGGGCACCGCGAGTGCATCGCGTTGCATGAAAGAGGGGCGAAGCCGAAGCCTTCGAGCGGGACAGCGCTGGCTGTTGCTGGCGGGGGCGTGGCGCGGGGTACTGCATCGAGGAGGGGCGATGCAGGTGGGGGGGGGAATCGCGCTCACGCGAGCGCCTCCGCAGGCTTAATGCGCGTCGAACGGCAGACGAAATTGCGCCGGGTCTTCGGGACGCGGTTGGCGGCGGCGCAACAATGCGGCGCTGCGTTTCTTGGGGGCGCTTTCCGGCGGGGCGACCGGGCTCAGGCGAAACGCCGGACGGCTCAGTGGCAGAACGACCAGCGGCGCATGCTGGCGGCGTGCGGGTATCGGCACCGGCGCTTCGTCCGGCGACTGCGCTGTGGCGGTGTCGAGCGCGGCCGGATCGGTGCCTTGCCGGGAGGCGGCGAGACGCCGGCCCAGCAGACGATAGATGTCGGGATCGAAGCCCGTCACGGCGGGCATGCTGTCAACCAGAGCGTCCAATGCCTCACGCGACGCCACGCTGCCGAGATACTGCCAACGATCGATGACGTGGTATTCGACTTCGGTGGCGCGATTCCCTGCGCCATGCTCTTCAATGGCGATGGGGCCGTCGTAGGGCCAGGTGTCGAGTTGCAGCGTCGTGAGGGCTTCGCGAACCCGCTCGGTATGCACGGCGAGCGGCACGTCGCCGACGCACACGCCGTCACATCGTTTGACCTGATACCCGAAACATGGGCGCCCGGCCGCCATGTTCTCCAGCCCGAGTTGCGCGCAGCACAGACGATGTTCGTCGGCCAGCGCCCGCAGCGCACTCTGCGCGCTGACACGCGAGGAGAAGGTGCCATACAACGACTCGGCACTGGCGAAGTCGACTGCCTTTGCGCTCACGAGCTGCGGCGTATCGCTGGGCGCTGTGAGTTGCCAACTGTAGAGGTTCGACGCACGACGCAACAGACGGTTATGCACCGGCTGCAGTTGCTTAACCAATTGCGACTCAAGCAGCAATGCGCCAAGTTCCCCCAACGTTTGGCGTGCCTCCACGCGCCGGATTTCCTGCGAGATGCGCAGGTCCTTCGCGACTTGGTGATCGCTGGAAAAATGCGACCGCACGCGTGAGCGGATATCGACACTCTTGCCGACGTAAAGCAGTGTGTCGCCTTCGCCGTAGAAGAGATAAACGCCGGGACTGTCTGGCAGTGCGTCGATCGCTTCGTCCGGCAACTGCGGCGGTTGGCTCGATCGTTTGGTCACACGCTGCACCGCTTGTCCGATCAGATCGGGCGCGTAAATCGTGTGGAGTTTCTGCCAGAACTGCCAGAGCAGATCGGCGTCGGCGAGCGCGCGGTGGCGGCCCAGCGGAGAGAGGCCGAAGCGGGCAATCAGTGCATCGAGCCCGTGACGGGCCGCCGAGGGGAAGAGCAGACGCGACAGACGCACCGTGCAAAGCACGTCAGCCTGAAAGCCGATGCCGGCACGCCGGAACTCGTTCTTGAGAAAACCGTAGTCGAAGCGCGCATTGTGGGCGACGAACAGTTTGCCGTGCAGACGTTCCGCCAGCCCTTGGGCCAGCGTTTCGAACGACGGCTGGCCGCGCACCATCTCGTTGGTGATCCCCGTCAACTGCTGGATGAATGGCGGAATCGGTTCGGCCGGGTCGAGCAGCGTGCTCCACTGTTCAACGCCGTGCGGGCCGACTTCGACCACGCCGATCTCCGTGATGCGGTCTTCGAGCGCGTTGCCGCCGGTCGTCTCCAGATCGACGAAGACCATCGGCGCAGGCAGGGAGCGGGCGAGTACATCCGGGTCCGTGACCTCGGGGATGGCTTGCGCGTTGGCGTCCTCGACGGCGAATTCAGGCACTTCGTGAACCTCGTTGATCTTTGAATTTCCGGTGGCTGTCAGGCCGCACACGCCGGACCGTTCGAACCATGGGGCCGTGCTGCGATGGGCCGTGCCGATGGCTGCGCCGCGAACGATGCGGCATCGTCCAGGCCGTCATCGGCGAACGCGGCGGCGATGGCACGGAACACGGCGGGGGCCGGCGCATCCGGCCAGTGCAGATCGACGGGCGCATCGAGCGGCGGCAGTGCGCCGTCGCGGCGCAAGGCCTCGTCGCCGGGCAGGCGCAGCAGTCGCGCCAGAACCCACGGCTCATGGCGCGCGTGCAGCCCGATATCGGCCTCCGCTTCATCGGCAATGGCCACGAGCGTGCGCCAGTCCAGCGCCAGTGCCGGTGCGGTTTCGCTCAATTTGCCAGGGGCGTTCGACCTGCCCGAGCGTTCCGCCGCGAGAGCGGCGGGCGGCGACACTTCCGTGATGCTCTGGCCCTGTTGCGCATAACGCGCGGCGATTTCGCGCACGATACCGGCAAGGTCCCGCTCGGCGGCGCTCAGTGCCAGTTGATCCCAGTCGATGGTTTCCATATGACATTCCTCGATTGAGGAACATAATACTGTATAAAATCACAGTGCGCGAGTGAGGTAACCCTGTCCGATTACCGGGGTCGCCGTCATCGTCGCATGTAATACTCTGCGCCATTCCATTCCTATTGCGCAGGAGCCTGCCCTCGATGTTGACCCTGTACACCTTCGGCCCGGCATTCGGGCTGCCGGACGCCAGCCCGTTCGTGGTCAAAGCGGAAATGCTGCTCAAGCTCGCCGGGCTGCCGTATCAGACGAATCGCGGCGGCTTTCGGCGGGCACCTAAGGGAAAGCTGCCCTATATCGATGACAACGGCGAGATCGTGGCGGACTCGACGCTGATCCGGCTGCACATCGAACGCAAGTACGGGTTCGATTTCGACGCGGGTCTCACGCCTGAGCAACGAGGTGCCGCGTGGATGTTCGAGAAGGCGCTGGAGGATCACTTCTATTGGCACGTGGTGCAGGCGCGCTGGTGCGACGACGAGAACTTCGCCAAAGGTCCCGCGTCGTTCTTCAAGGCGATTCCCTGGCCGGTGCGTCCCCTCGCGCAGGCGTTCATCCGTCGCAAGGTCAGAAACACGTTGCACGGGCAGGGGACGGGGCGTTATACGCAGCAGGAGCAAGCCCAACTGCTCAAGCGCGGCACGCAGGCCGCGGCCCAATTGCTGGGCGACAAACCGTACTTTTTCGGGCCGGCGCCATGCGGTGCCGATGCAACGGCCTTCGGATTCATCGCAAGCGCCATGTCGCCGGACTTCCGGATGACATTGCGCGACGAGATCGAGAACCATCCGAATCTGAGCGCGTACGTGGCGCGCATGCGCCATGAGTTCTTCGGCGATGCAGGCGACGGCTCGCGCGCTTGAGCGGCGGCGGATGCGATGCGGCGATGCGGTGAGGCAGGCCGCGCCGACTCAGCCCGCCTCGGGCGCCGTCTCGTCGCTGGAGAGAACGTCGGAGAGCACGAGGTTGCGTCCGGAGATCTTCGCGGCATACAGGGCGCGGTCGGCCCGCATGCACAGCGCTTCGAGGCTTTCATGTGCGTGCCACGTCGCCACGCCGCCACTCAACGTGTAATGACACACGCCGAACGGGCCGGCCACCAGATGACGGCTCGCCTGTGTGCGCAGCCGCTCGGCAATGCGGATGGCGCCAGGCGTGTCCGTGCCCGGCAGCAACACCGCGAATTCCTCTCCGCCCAATCGCCCGAAGATGTCGCCCTCGCGCAGGACGTCACGCACGAGCTTCACGAATTCGCGCAGCACCGTGTCGCCGCCGGCGTGGCCGTGCGTGTCGTTGATCTGCTTGAAGTGATCGAGATCGATGACCACGATCGACAGCGGCAGACTGCGCGCCAGGGCGCGTGCCATTTCCTGACGCGCCAGCAGGTCGAAATGCTTGCGTGAGAGCGCGCCGGTCAGATAGTCGCGGTTGGCGGCCTCTTCGGCGGTCGCGAGCATGGCATCGTGAATCATCATGACCGCGCCCATCGTCATGGCGGGCATGACGATTGAGCCGATCGTGAGCATCGCGGCGTTGAATGCCGTCGGTGCGAACAGTTCCGGACCGGGGGCCGGCGTCAGGCCGAAGACCGCGCCGCGCACGGCATGTCCGATGGCGAACACCGTTGCAAGGCCCGCCGTCAGCCAATAGTTATAGGGATGGCGGCGCGGCGGGATGTGCCGTGCAATGAGCTGGGCGATGGCCAGCAGCATCGTCGTGTGATAGGCGGAGACGAAGATCACGCGCATTTGCGGATTGTCCGTGCCGTAGAACCAGAACAGGATCGCGGTGGCGAGAACACCCAGTGACGCGCCCAGCACGCGCCAATGCGTCGGCTGACCGAGAAAACGGGCACACCCGGCGTAGTAAGACAGCAGACCGCCGGCGAGGGCGATATTAGCAACGGGAATCGACAGGAAGTCGGGCACGACGCCGCGCAGGGCGAACAGCGGCAGGGCGATAAGTACCGCCACGTTGGCGAGGCACCATTCACGTATGCCTGCCACGCGCGAACGTAGAAGGGAACCCACGATCAGCAACATCATGAAGCTGAGCAGGGAGGTGATCGCGAGCAAAGACGTCGTCAACATGGCGATGACCAACGGGGGGGAACGAGCATGTGTTGTGCATTGTAATGTACGCGGCTGCGCGCGTTACACGCCAGTAGAATGAGCGGGTTAGTCTTTTTCGTTTCAAGGAGTTTGCGTCAATGTTGACGACCCAGTCTTTCGCGCCGCATCGTGCCCGCCGTTTCCGTCTGTTGCACATCCTGGCGTTGACCGCGAGTGTGGCCGGCAGCCTGAGTGCCCTGCCGGTGCAGGCGCAGCAGGAGCCAATGGAGCGCCGCAGGGCACAGCCGCCGCTTTTCTCGGTTCCTGCAAGCGGTGCGACCGCACCGGCGGCCGATATCAACCGCGACGTGCGCCCGGCGCTTGAAGCCGCCAACCTCTGGCTTGGACTCACGGATCTTAATCGTGGGCTGCAAAGCTGGGAGCAGGCCGCGCCGGCGTTCCAACGCGCCATCTCGGCCGAGGACTGGGCGCAAAGTCTGAGCACAGCGCGTTCGCCGCTGGGGAAGGTGAAGTCGCGCAAGACGAAGGACGCCGTATTTACGCGCACCATTCCGGGGCAGCCGGAAGGCGAGTATGTGGTGATTCAGTACGACACGGTCTTTGAGCGCAAGGCCGACGCCCATGAAATGGTGACGATGGTCTTGGGCATCGATAGCCGCTGGCGGGTAGCCGGCTATCTGGTGCGCTGAGGCGGCGAGTGCCCGCAGGCGCTTCTTCAGCGCGGCAGGGCGGGCTCGACGATGTCCATCGTCGTCTCGACATGGGCTCGCGCGATCTGCGCTGCCCGTTCGTCGTCATGGGCTCGCAGGGCGGCGAGCAATTCACGGTGCTGGGCGTTGGTGGCGCTCAGTTGTTCGTCGGAGAACATGACGGGGATGCGCAACGCCCAGTAATAGAACTGCGTCCGATCGTGAAACTGCGCCAGCACGATGTTATCGGCTGCCTTCACGATCAGATCGTGAAATTCCGTGTTCAGGCGATTGAGGGCCAGACGCGGTAAATGACCACCCGGCTCCATCTGATCGATGAGCGCGGCCAGGGCGTCGCAGGCTTCGGGCGTGATTTTGCGCGCGGCGAGTCGCGCCGTTTCGGCCTCGATGGCCGCACGACTCTCGAAGATCGCGTGCACTTGCAGGTGGTCGACCCCCTGAACTTCCCAGCCACGATTGCGGGCGATGAAGCCCTCGCCTTGCAAGATGAGCAAGGCCTCACGCACGGGGGTACGTCCAACGCCAAGCCGCTGAATCAGATCGTCTTCGATGAGGCGCTGCCCCGGCCTGAGTTCCGAGGTAAGAATCATGCTGCGGATCCGGGTCCGCACTTCTCCAGTAATCAGGTTGCTGGGCGCTTTCATCTGATGCATGTCTTCCATTGAGCGGCGCGCGCGCCGTGTACTTCGGCGAGATGCCGCAGCCGTGCCTGGCATCTCGGGCACGGGCCGCATTCAGCGGGCACCCCCACGCCGCAGCGGATTTTACCGAGTTTCTTTCCGCGCCTTCAAAACCATTCTGGGAGCGTCAATGTTGTGGCACTCATGCGTGGGATGCATCAATGACATCAGATTTCGCGCAATTCTTTCGGCTTCCGAAGCGAGTGCTTGCTTATACGTACGTTTGAAGTGCGTGAAAAAAGTACCATAACGCCCACCGCAGCGGCGTTCGCGCTTACTCACATGTCATGCGGGCACTCGAGGCCTTAGCGTTGCGGGTACCGAAACATGCGTCGTGGAAAGCTTGGGAGAGTTAATGAAGATATGAAGCAGTGGACCTTAATAACCACTTCAATGAAATGGTTATTGGCCGGCGTCGAGTTTCTTTTCGACACACCAGATGTCGCGTTCGCCGGTGAGCCTGAGTCGCCAGCGCTTGGCCGGTAGCTGCGCACCCGCGACCGTTCGGTACGGCGCAACATCTAGTATCAGCGAGCCGTCGGCGAAAGACTGATATTGCCCGACGCTGCCCGCCCCATCGCTGAATTCCAGAACCACATCATCTGTCGAGGCCATCGGCCCGTCGTGTGCCGTCAATCGTGCGCCGGGATGGAGATGGGTGTGATGCACGTGAAATCGCATTCGCCCCCCCTTCACGTCCAATTATTTCTAAATAAGAAATTATTGATTATAAATATTCGTGTTTATTGTCAAATTGCGCATCAATAGACTGTAACTGTCGACGATGAGTTAAGCATCGCCCCCCTTCAATAAGACAGGAGAAAGACCATGAAGCGCACTCTTATTACCTCTGCCCTGATTTCAGCCATGCTGGCCGTGTCGGCCGGTTCGGCCTTTGCCAGCGATGCTTTCGATGGCCCGTCGGAATTCTCGTGGGTGCCCCAAACCAGCGCGCTCACCCGCGCCCAGGTGCGTGAGGACTTGATCCAGGCGCAGAAGGCAGGTCTCGTGGTTCAACACGATACCGTCTATCCGAAGGCGACGCCCAGCGCACAACCGGCAGCGCCGGCAGCATCGGTGGTGGCTGGCTCGGTCGGCGGCCTGCAACGTGCCGGCACGACCTACTTCGGTAACTAAGTCTCACACGGCACGCGCGGCAGCCCCGGATATTCAGGGTGCCGCAGCGCCCCGGGCGGGCTTTTTGCGTGGCGTTCGCGTATGCGGGCCGCGTGGCACAATCCCATTCTGCTTTGTGCCACTTCGCGTGCTACGGCGCGCCTCTCTTTCATGACGTCATCGCTTAGCCAACGCATGCACCGCGTGTCGCATCGAGCCGCTGCGACGCTGCACGCAGGTGCTCTGGCCCGTCTCACCTGCCTCGTGTTTCTGAGCGCTGCCCTGATGGTCGCGCCTGTGCGCGCCGCCGACACAGTATCGGAAACCGCCCAGAGCAACGCCGGTCCGGCCTATGGCCCCGAGTTGCAGGGCTTCGACTATCCATATCCGGTCAATCGATTCGACTTCACCTCGCAGCGTTTGCCGCTGCATATGGCGTATCTCGACGTGAAACCTGCGCAGGCCAACGGGCGAACCGTTGTGCTGTTGCACGGCAAGAACTTTTGCGCCGCCACGTGGCAAGAGACCATCGATACCCTGGCCGGGGCGGGCTATCGTGTGATCGCCCCGGATCAGATCGGATTCTGCAAGTCGAGCAAACCGGCGCAATATCAGTACAGCTTCCAGCAACTCGCGAACAATACGCATGCGCTACTGGCTTCGCTCGGTATCAAGACGGCGACCATCGTGGGACACTCGACGGGCGGGATGCTGGCCGCGCGCTATGCGCTGATGTATCCCGGCGAGACGCAACAACTCGTGCTCGTCAATCCGATCGGTCTTGAAGACTGGAAGGCGTTGGGCGTGCCGTCGAAGACCGTGGACGAGTGGTACGACCGTGAGCTGCGCACGACTGCGGCGGGCATTCGCCGTTATGAGCAGGCGACGTACTACGCCGGTCAATGGAGCGATCGTTACGAGCCGTGGGTGCAGATGCTGGCCGGGATGTATCGAGGCCAGGGCAAACGCATCGTTGCGTGGAACTCGGCGCTGCTCTACGACATGATCTACATGCAGCCGGTGGTGTACGAGTTGGGACAGATTCGCGTGCCGACGCTGCTGCTCATCGGTGACAAAGACACCACGGCCATCGGCAAGGACTTTTCGCCACCGGAAGTGCAGGCGCGTCTCGGGCACTACCCCGTGCTCGCCAGGGCGACACAGGCGGCAATTCCCGGCGCTACGCTCGTGGCGTTCCCCGAACTGGGCCACGCGCCGCAGATGCAGGACCCCACGACGTTCCACAAAGCGTTGCTAAGCGGTCTGACGGCGCTGCATTAATAGATCGCAGGCCGTTCCGGCGACGCGTCAGAGGTGCTTGTAATAGAACGTTGTGGCACAGAACGCGCCGTCGGGCATGAGTGCGAATTTCGGCACGTCGCCCGCGCGTTGCCAGCCGCTACGCTGGTAAAGCCGTTCGGCGTCGCCGCCCGTCACGGTGTCGAGCACCAGCACGTCACGGCCTTCATCGCGTGCGACATCGTCGATGGCTGCCATCAACTGCTGTGCCACCCCCTGACGCCGTGCGGCGCGATGGACGAGCATCTTTGCGACATCTGCGCGATGCGGCTGGTTCTCGGGCAGGTCGAGAATCAGTTGCACCGTGCCGACGATCTCGCCATCGCCCGCCGCGCCGGGGGGGCAACGGCGAGCAACGAGTAACGCGCGTTCGCCACGCGCCACGCCGTCGGCCACCTTGCGCCAGAACGCTGCGGCGCGCTCGCGCGTGAGCGGCAGCATGAAGCTCACCGACGCGCCGCCTTCCACGCAATCGATCAGCACGTCGGCGAGTGCGTCGATGGCCGCAAGCGCTTGCGTGCCGTCAAGTCGTTGCAGGGCAATGGACGACGAAGCAGACATCACGATGTTCTCCTTGCCGCGACAAACGGCAGCGTCACGAGTCCGACGAGATAACGTGCGGTCACTGACGCAGGGTTATGAAAACCGATCGGTTGATCGAGCCGCATTGCGAGACAATCGCCCGTATCGAGCCGCCACGTGGCGGTGCCCAGGGTGATTTCGATGGTGCCGTCGATCACCCAGATTTGTTGCCAGACTTCGTTGTCTCGCGTGCCGGTGTCATAGGCGACCCGCTCCCCGGCCGGGAACTGCACCTCGACGAATTGCAGTGGTGAAGGTTGTGCCGGCGAAAGATTGCGTCTTACGTAGCCCGAGTCGGGGTCCGTCCACACTGGCTGGTCGGCGCGGCGAGCCAGAGGTGAAGGCGGTGCGTCGTCCCGCGCGTGCCCGTCGAACAACGAGGCGAGCGTGACATCGAGCGCGGTGGCAAGCTTGTCGAGCACGTTGGCCGTCGGGCTGGTCTGCGCGCGCTCGATGAGCGAGATGCTCGAGCGGCTCACCCCGCTGCGCTCTGCGAGTGTGTCGAGGGAATAGCCCCGCTCGCTGCGCAGATCGCGCACACGGCGGGCGATGCGTTCGTTGATATCCATGCTATCCATTTTACTGGAAATATATTTCTAGTAAAATGGATGGCATTGTTCATGCCGCCATTCACGGCTTTTGCTTGCGGAACCCCCAAATGACCTCCTCGCTCATTGTTCGCGACGCCGCCGACGCCGATCTCATCGCCATTCGCGACATCTACAACGACGCCGTCGAGTACACGACCGCCATCTGGAACGAGGGGCTGGTCGACGTCGACAATCGACGCGAGTGGTTGGCGGCGCGTGTGGCGCGAGGGTTTCCCGTGATCGTGGCCGAGTGCGGCGGCAAGGTTGCGGGGTACGCGTCGTTCGGTGACTGGCGCGCCTTCGATGGCTATCGCCATACCGTCGAGCATTCGATTTATGTGGACAAGCACTCGCGCGGCGGCGGCATTGGCGAAACGCTGATGCGCGAACTCATCGAACGCGCGCGCGCGCTCGGCATTCACGTGATGATCGCGAGCATCGAAGCGCAGAATGCGCCGTCGATTCGTCTGCACGAAAAACTCGGCTTCCGCATGGTCGGCACGTTCAACGAAGTCGGGACGAAATTCGGCCGCTGGCTCGACCTCACGTGCATGGAATTGCGTATCGAATGAACGTGTGAAAACACGCGCCGCACAATAAATCCGATGCCGCTATGTCTCGTGAGATATAGCGGCATTTCTCATCGGGCATAGGCAACATCACGCCGTTCGAATATCGCCCGCGCTTGCTCGCTGCGTAGTGCGCCATGCGTGACATGTTGCGCACGTTCTCACGCAGTGCGGCATGACCAACCTTGTCATTCCTGGAGTCGACGTGTAGCCTTGGCACGTCCGATGTCACTCATGAAGCGTGTTCGTATAGAACTTCACGAGCGCATCACGGCAGGTGAATGTCACGCATTGTGAACATGCATCGTGGGTCGACGGCGTGAAGTCCGACGACGCGGCCCCGTGAGCGTTGCAGTGCTGTTTTGCGGTTCGCGAGCTTTGTGATCGTGATTCATCCCCCCCAAAACAAGACGGACGGAACGCTTATGCCGCGCCTGCCAAGAAAACACTGTCCACCTGCGGCTGTGTCGAGCGATGACGCTCGTCCTGATGCCGCTGCCGAATTCCCTCCGATTTCCCGACCCTCGCAGAGTCCCGATGCCGCGCCTGGCTTGGCCATGTCGCGTCGCGGGTTTCTCAAGGCTTCGGTCGTTGCGGGCATTTCGGTGTACATCGCACCGTTGGGCAGCCGCGCGTTCGCTGCGCTGTTCGAGGACAAGAACCTCACGCCTGTCGCGTGGGACGCCGCGAAGGGACAAGCCAAATTCCGCATCGATGGCACTGCCAAAGTCACCGGCGCCAAGATCTTCGCGCGCGACGTGCGTTCGCGCGACATGCCGGGGTGGCCTGCGCAGCAAGCGCACGCTTTTATCCTGCGCACGACGCTCGCCGACCGTCCATACCTCGGCTTCGATCTCTCGCGTCTGGACGACGGCCTGCAACCGGATCGAGTGGTGAGCGCCGACGATCTCGCGCGCGACGGTGTGGCTTTCCCCGAGTTCTACGGCGAGGACATGTTGCTGCCGGCCGGCAAGACACCTGCCTATCTCGGGCATGCGGTGGCGATCCTGATTTATCGGGACTTTGCGCGTTTTCGTTTCGCCAAGGACAAGCTCAAGTTCCACAACGAGATCATTCGCTACGGCGACGTGACCGGCCCGCTCGAGCGCGATCCGTGGGGTAGTTTCCGTTACGTGCGCGTCGGGGGCAAAACGGCGTACGACGATGACGTCTATTCAAGTCTGAAGGACGCGCCGATCTTCCCGAGCATGATGCGCAAGCATTTGCCCGTCTGGCCCGACGGCAACGACCACGGCAAGCTCGATGAGCAAGGCATGGCCTATGCGGGCAAGATCGGCGAGTCGCTCACGCACCCGCCCGCGAACTGGCTGGTGATGTCGCGCGAGTACCGCACGCAGTCAGTCGACACGGCGGCGCTCGAGCCCGATAACGCCAACTGCTGGTACGACGCGGCCACGCAGACGTTGCACATGGTGGTGCCCACGCAATCGCCATCGGAAGTTGCCGAGAACGCGGCAGCGATGGCAGCCAAGGGCCATTTCCCGGTCAAGCGCCTGATCGTCTACCCGTGCTACACGGTAGGCTACGGCTCGAAGGACCACTACAACATGCCGTTCTACGGTCTGGCCGCCGCGTTGTACGGCGATGGCTTGCCCGTGCGGCTGGCCAACGATCGCTACGAACAGTTCCAGACGTCGCTCAAGCGGCACGCGTTCACCATGCGTTATCGCATCGGCGTCGACAAGGAAAGTGGCTTGCTTCAAGCGTTCGCTGCCGATATGGAATGCAACGGCGGCGGGCGAATGAACTTCTCGCCCTCTGTGGCGATGGTCGGGGCAACGGCGGCGCAATCGATCTACTACTTCCCGCAGAGCGATCTGGCGAGCGTGGCGATTGCCTCGCGTGCGATCGACGCAGGCTCGGCGCGCGGTTACGGTACGTTGCAGTCGATGGCCGCCACCGAAATGATGATCGACGAGATGGCGGCGCAACTCGGTGTCGACGCAATCGACTTTCGTCTCAAGAACGCGCTGCGCTCGGGCATGAAGAACACGCAGGGCGCCATTCCGGCAGGGGCCGTGCGGGTGGACGAAGTGCTCGCCCGCGCCAAGGCGCACCCGCTGTGGACGCAGCGGGACAAGAAGAAGGCAGAGTACGAAGCCGCGCATCCGGGGCGTCGCTACGGTGTGGGGTTTGCCTGCGTGCAAAAGGACTTCGGCACTGGCGCCGAGACCTCGTTCGCGCGGGTGGAGATCGACGAGACTGGCAAGATCTCGTTGCGTCACACAGCGGCCGAGATCGGCACGGGCACCTCGACATCGCAGGCGGTTGCCGTGGCAAAGTGGCTCGGCATGCCCGCGACGGATGTGCACATCGCGATCACCGACTGGCCGGAACTGCCGGTCGTGACGAGCGGTGATCCGTATCTGATGTCGCAGGCCGATCAGGACAAGCTCGCCGCCAATCCGCGATGGTCGCCGGGGTATGCGTCGCCATCGAGCGCGACGAACTCCGCTTTCTATTTCACGCACAGCACGCGCGAGGCCGCACGGTTGTTGTTCCTGCAAGGACTGTGGCCGGCGGCGCTCTCGATCTGGCGTCGCGGACTCGGCGGCGGCCAGGCGGCACCGCTCGTGGTGCGTGCGGAAGACGCGCGCTGGGTCGAGGGCAAGCTCTCGGCCGCAGGACTCGAAGCGCTGCCGTTACCCATGCTCGCCAAGACTGCACACGAACTGGGACTGGTGACGGGCGCGACGGTGCATGTTTTCAATCGCTGGCAGTGGGCCGAAGCCGATTGGGATCTGGGCGACGGTGTGACGCAGCGCCTGCCCGTCGACGGCATTGCGCTGCGCTTCGGCAAGGGCGGCACGAACGCTGCCCCTGCCGCACCAACGCCGCTCACACCAACGCCCGCAGCCAAGGCGGCCCATCGCAGCAGCGGCAACGCACAGGCGAAATCGGGGGCCGCGGCATCATCGGCCGACGCCGCAGCGGGCAAGGGCGCAAAAGGCGCACCGTCACTCAATGCGGGAAGCGCGGGCATGCAGGTTGCGGCGCCGACACCGGGCACCGGTTACCGCACGATCGACCGCAAGCGCGTGTATTACCCGCCGGTGCAGCGTAACAACGCTGCGGTGACCTACTACAGCGCCGTGGGCACGCTCGTCGAATTGTCGGTGCATGAGGCAAGCGGCAAGGTCGAGTTGCTCACGCACCATTCCATCATGGAATGCGGCAACCAGATTTCGCCGCAACTCGTCTCGGGCCAATTGCAGGGTGGTCTCGCGATGGGCATAGGCCATGCATTGCATGAGTATTTGCCGCTGTATGAAGACGGTCCGGGCAACGGTACGTGGAATTTCAACCGTTATCACTTGCCGCGCGCGGTCGACGTCGCGGTGTGGACGCAAACGGGAGAGGTGTTGCCGCCGATTTCCGAGACCGATGTGCCCAAGGGCATCGCTGAAGTGGTGATGATCCCCGTGGTGGGTGCGATTGTGAACGGCCTCGCACATGCGATTGGCCATCGATTTACGGATTTGCCGGTGACGCCGGAGAAGATCCAGGAGGTACTGGCATGACAGACGTTTCGAGCGCACCGCTGGCCGCGTCGGACGCCACGGCGACGACGGGGGCGGTACAAGATGTGAGCGGCGCGAGCGCTGCATCGGCCCCGGCGCCCGCGAGCGCACCGGCAGCACCGGCGAACGGCAAAAAGCCGTGGGAAACACTGCCTGTGACCGTGAAGGTCAACGGCATATCGCACGGGCCGATGGACGTGCCGGCGGGCCTGATGATGATCGACTTCCTGCACGAGACCCTTGGCCTGACGGGCTCGCGTCTGGGGTGCGGACAGGGCATCTGTCACGCATGCGTGGTGATCGTCGATCATGCCGACGGCAGCAGCGAGACGGTACGCACCTGCATTACCGGGGCGAACTATTTCGACGGCAAGACCGTGCGCACCGTGGAGGGTCATGCGGTGCCCGGCACCGACGGCAAGCTCACGCTCGCACCGATTCAACAGGCGTTTCTCGATCACTTCAGCTTTCAGTGCGGCTACTGCACGCCGGGCTTCGTGAACGCGGCGACGGTGCTCATCGAGGGACTCAAGCGTAATCCGGTCGCCCGCGCGGATCTCGAAGCCGCGATCACGGCGGGGCTCAACGATCAGATCTGCCGTTGTACGGGCTACGTGCGCTACTACGAAGCCGTGCGCGACGTCGTTCTCCGCACGCCCGGATGCATCAAGGATGCCAAATGAAGGACGCGAAATGAAGGGATATGCCATGCGCCTGAATCGCGTCACCCGATGGAGTGCACGTGCGGCATGCGTTGCCGTTGTGCTGCTGAGTGCCGCCTGCAACGACTCGACAGCGCCCAAGCCTCCCGAGCCCGCACAGCCGCCAAGACCGAAGACGTCGATGGTACCGTCGCTGGTCACGAGCGCGATGGCCGCAGATGCCCCGAGCGCTACGGCATCCGCGGCCAGTGGTGCGTCGGCGTCTGCGCCGTCAGCGTCAACAGCACCAACGGCACCAACGGCATCGCCTGCACCGGCGGTGAACGCCTCGTCCGAACTGATCACCCGGGGCAAGTATCTGGCGCGTGCGGCCGATTGTGCGGCCTGTCATACGAGTGCGGACGGGGCGCCGTTTGCCGGGGGCGTGCCGCTCAAGTCGCCGTTCGGCACGTTCTACGGCACGAACATCACGCCGGACAAGACGAACGGCATCGGTGGCTGGACGGCCGACGATTTTTACCGCGCCCTGCACGACGGCGTTGCCCCGGATAAGGCGCTGTACCCGGCCATGCCGTACACATCCTATCGTCAGATGACCCGTGCGGACAGCGACGCCATCTACGCGTACCTGATGTCGGTGAAGCCGGCCGCCGTGCCCAACCGCAAGCACGACCTCTCGTTTCCGTACAACATGCGTTTCGGCATGCGCGTGTGGGGCTGGATGTTCCTGAAGGACACGCTGCCCGACGCCTCGAAGGGGCAGTCGGCGGACTGGCTGCGTGGACGCTATCTCGCCAACGCCCTGGGCCACTGCGCGGAATGTCACACGCCGCGCGGCACGTTCGGGCAGCTCGACAAGGCCAAGCCGCTCGGCGGCGCGGCGCTCGCGCGCATTGCCGCGCCCGATCTGACGCCCGAGGCGCTGGCTGCGCGCGGCTGGACGGTGAAGGATCTGCAAACGTTCTTCGGCACGGGCATTGCCCCGCAAGGGTCGGCGTTCGGCGAGATGTATCCGGTAGTGCACCTGAGCACGCAATACCTCACGCCTGACGATCTGCGCTCGCTATCGACGTACCTGCTCGGCGACGCAGCACCTGCACCGAAGCCGTTGCCCGACAAGCCCGACACGAGCAAGCTGATGGCCGGCCGCAATCTGTATCTGGCTGTCTGTGCGGGATGTCACGCGGCCGATGGCACGGGCAAGCCGCATGTCGCGGTGTCGATGCTGGGCAATTCGACGGTGCGTCAGAAAGATCCGCGCAATCTGATCGTCGCGATCCTCGACGGCATCGAGCCGCAGAAATTCCCGGGGCTGGAGGCCATGCAGGACATGCCGGGGTTCGACAAGCGTCTCACCGACGCGCAGATCGCCGAGTTGAGCAACTACCTGCGCGTAGCCTATGGCGGGCAGGCGGGCGACGTGAATTCCGAGATCGTCAAGCAACTGCGTCAGAAGTAATCCGATGCGTCACCCCGCGGGACGGCATGGCGCATAATGACGCGCCATGTCCCGCACACAACGTCTCTTCTCTCTGATGCAGTTGCTGCGCCGTCACCGCTACCCCGTGGCGGGCGCGGCGCTGGCCGACTCGCTTGGCGTGAGCCTGCGCACGCTCTACCGGGACATTGCCGTATTGCAGGCGCAGGGTGCGCACATCGAAGGCGCGCCGGGGCTGGGCTATGTGCTCAAGCCGGGTTTCCTGCTGCCGCCGCTGATGTTCTCGGAAGAAGAGATCGAGGCGATCGTGCTGGGTTCGCGCTGGGTGGCCAAGCGTACCGACGGGGCGCTGGCCGACGCCGCGACGAACGCGTTGGCCAAGATCGCGGCGGTGCTGCCGTCGGATCTGCGCGCATCGCTCGAGGCGTCGACGCTGCTCATTGGTCCGGGCGATCCGTTGCCCCCCATGATCGTCGATCTGACCGTCATTCGTGAGGCCATTCGTGCCGAGCGCAAACTCCACTTGTCCTACCGGGATGAAGCGGGTCATATGTCCGAGCGCGTCATCTGGCCGTTCGCGCTCGGCTTCTTCGACCGGGTGCGCATGATCGTCGCGTGGTGTGAGTTGCGCAACGGTTTCCGTCACTTCCGCGCGGATCGCATCGAAGCCATGACCGTGACCGAAACGCGCTACCCGCGCGGGCGGCGAGCGTTACTCAAGACGTGGCGAGAAACGACCGGCCGGCAATGACAGCCGCCAGTCTTCGCGGCGTTTCGAATCGACGTTCGACTACTGACAAAATCTGACAGTATCCCTTCGTACGATGGCATTCATGACAGCGCACGGCAGCACCGGCACCACGGGGCTGACGGGGCGGCAGTCATTCATCACTATCGACAGGAGCTAGTCATGCTGCATCCGAACATGGTCAATCTGTATGTTGCGAGTCCCCCGGAGAGTGCGGCGTTTTACGCCGATCTGTTCGACCTGGAGCCGATCGAAGCGTCGCCCGGATATGCGCTGTTCGAATTTCCCTCGGGACTGAAGCTGGGGCTGTGGGCGCGTTTTGCCTTGGTGCCGACGGCGATCGCCCCGCCAGGTGGCAGCGAACTCGTGATACCGGCGGCGTCCGACGCACACGTGGATGCCACCTGGGAAGACTGGCGCGCCCGGGGCATCACTATCGTGCAGGCCCCGACGACGATGAACTTCGGCCGCACGTTCGTGGCATCCGACCCCGATGGCCACCGGTTGCGCGTGTACAAGCTCGCCGAGAATCGCTGATGACATGTCGCTAGGGCGAGCCGGGCGTGTGAACGCACGCCTGCCGCCCTTGCCGCAGCGGCGATTATTTTGTGGCTGCCTTCACGAGCACTGGGGTGTCGCGATACAGCGAGGGGAACAGTCGTTTGAGGTCGTTCACCTTCGGCAGATCGTTGATGACGATGTACGGATACGTTGGATGTTCGGTCAGGAAGTCCTGATGATAGGTCTCGGCGGCAAAGAACCCCGTGTACTTCTCTACCCTCGTCGCGATGGGCTTGCTGTAGGCGTGCGAGGTGTCGAGTTGAGCGATATACGCGTTGGCGACATTGCGCTGCGCATCGTTCATCGGGAACACGGCCGAGCGATACTGCGTGCCACTGTCGGGCCCCTGACGGTTCAGCTCGGTCGGATTGTGCGCCACGGAGAAGTAGATCTGCAGTAACTTCCCGTAGGAGATCTGCTGCGGATCGAACGTCACTTCCACCGATTCGGCATGGCCCGTCGAGCCGCTACTGACGGTTTCGTAATCGGCGGTCTTTGCCGTACCGCCCGCGTAGCCGGACACGGCCTTTGTCACGCCCTTCACGTGCTGGAACACGCCTTGCACTCCCCAGAAGCAACCGCCGGCAAACACCGCCTTTTCGGTGTGCGCGCCGGTGGTGGGCTCATCGAGTTTCGGCGCGGGGATGACCACGGCCGCTTCGGCACCGCCGAACGCGTAAGCGCCGACTTGCCAGACGAGTACCCCGGCGGCGGCTGCGGCGGCACCGACCAGCACGCGCCGGGCTCGCGAGACGAGCGACGTGCGGCGTGGCGATTGGCCTGAAGTTTCGTCGCGGGCTTGCGACGGGGAAAGCGGATCGAATTGGGTCATTTGAAAACTCCCGGCGTCAACGGACGCCTCGGTGGCAATGTCATTGGTAATGCAGATTCTGTACTGGTTCATGCGCGCCGGCGTCAGGTCGTGTGATCTGTCTGACGTATTCGTACTCAACCGAACGTGAAGGCGTAGGCAGATACCCCCGGATCGAGAAACTCGATGGTGAACGTCCGGTCGCGCACATCGCCCGACTGACGCACCAATTGGTAAAGGCGTTGCGACGTCACCGTGCCGGTGCCATCGGCAGCGACGTCGGTGCCGTGGGCATCGCCGGGGGCTTCACCGTCAAGCGTCACGCGAAAGCGCACGGGTTTGCCGCTGGCGTCCGGGCCGAGCACGAGGTGCAGGTCACGGGCGTGGAATCGGTAGACGATGCGCGCACCCGCCTCGCTTGCGGTGGCCTGCTCCGGCCCGACGCGCCAGCGACCGGCCAGTCCCCAGTGGTTGAGCGACGGCATCGACGGCGCACGATAGTCATTGGCCTGATCGCGCACGGTACCGCCAGGGGAAGCAAAGTGATCGGCGCGCTCGTAGCCGACATAGGTTTCCGGCGAACCGACGTCGCGCATGTCGGCGGCCTGCTGGATGCCGTTGGCTTGCACGTCGGTAATGCCGCCTGTGACCTGCCTGGCTCCCGCTTCGCGCAACAGTTGCTGGATCACGCGCTCCGATTCGGCGTAATTGCCTTCGCCAAAGTGGTGGTAGCGCACGCGGCCCTGTGCGTCGATGAAATAGTGCGCCGGCCAATACTGATTGTTGAAGCCGCGCCAGATGGCGTAGTTGTTGTCGATAGCGACGGGGTAGTCAACGCCCAGATCGTGCACGGCCTTCTTCACGTTGCCGATATCGCGTTCGAACGCGAACTCGGGCGCATGCACGCCGATGACAACGAGGCCCTGATCGCGATACTTCTGTGCCCAAGCCTTCACATATGGCAGCGTACGCAGGCAGTTGATGCACGAGTACGTCCAGAAGTCGACGAGCACGACCTTGCCGCGCAGGGCTTGTGCTGTGAGCGGCGGCGAGTTCAGCCATTGCACGGCGCCGTCGAGCGAGGGCAACTGGCCTTCGACCGGCAGCGGGGCGGGCGCATCGACGGCGGCGCGCATCATTGCGCTGCCGGTGGCCGTCATGGCAGAGCCACCGGTGTTGGTGCCAGCGCCGGCATTGGCCTGATTTGCCGCCGGGGCGTTTTGTGCGGGGGCGTTGGCATTGGCATCGTCGTTCCGGCGTGCACCCAACTGTTCCACGAGCTTTTGCTCGATGCCGCCCGTCGATGCTGTCGAAATCCGCGCAAGCACGCCGGTGTCGAGGCCGAACGCGATCGCGGCAACCCCCGCGAGCATCAGTGCACCGAGCCCGCGGCGAATCCATTCGCCTGCGCCGAGCGAGCGCTTCATGGCGGAGAACACGCGTCCGCCGACGAGCAGTGCCAGTGCGAGCGACGTAGCTGCGCCTGCGGCATAGGCGACCAGCAGCAGTGTCGTGCCGACGCTCGCGCCTTGCAACGCCGCGCCCGTGAGCACCAAGCCGAGGATCGGGCCGGCACACGGCGCCCAGAGCAGGCCGGTGGCAATGCCGAGCAGGAACGATGCACCGGGGCGCGGGCCGGTAGCCGAGCCGACGGCGGCGCCGTCGCCTTGCGCGGACTGCGACAGACGGTCGCCCAGCGACACGAGCGGATGCGTGAGCCGTTCGGCGAGCTTCGGAAAGAGCAGCGTCGCACCGAAGAGTGCCACCAGCGCGAGCGCGAGCCAGCGGCCATACTGGTTCGCCTGCACGACCCAACTGCCGCCCACAGCCGCGAGCGTGGCGACCAGCGCGAACATCAGCACCATGCCGGCGAGCATGGGCAGCACGCTGCGGGCGAAAGACTGGCCCGCACGCGAGAAGACGAAGGGCAGCACTGGCAGAATGCACGGGCTGACGATGGTCAGAATCCCGCCGAGGTAGGCGAGGATGAGCAGGGTCATGAAGCGCTCCTGACGCAACACTCGAATGCCGGGCGTTGCGCCTTTGATGGGTTGGCGGTGATCGGATCTGGCGACCGGGCGGGATAGCCTCTTTCTCAGCGTGTCGGCCAGGGGGATCGGTGCTCAGGCGGCCTGCGGACTGAACGTCATCGCAAGGCCGTTCATGCAGTAGCGCAGACCGGTCGGCTTCGGACCATCGTCGAACACGTGGCCCAGATGGCCGCCGCAGCGCCGGCAATGCACTTCGGTGCGCACCATGCCGAAAGTCGTGTCGGTGCGTGTGCCCACGGCATGTTCAAGCGGCGTCCAGAAGCTCGGCCAGCCGGTGTGGCTATCGAACTTCGTGCGCGATGAGAAGAGCGGCAGCGTACAACCGGCGCACGAGAACGTGCCGGCACGGTGTTCGTCGTTAAGCGGGCTCGAATAGGGGCGCTCGGTCCCCTCCTGACGCAGGATTTCGTACTGTCCGGGCGTCAGGCGCTTGCGCCACTCGGCATCGCTGTAGGCCACCTCGAAGTGCTCGGGGGCGCTGGTACGGGGGGCGTCGCCGGCCAGCGCAGGACGCATGAGCCGTGGCACCAGCCCGGCAGCGATGGCCGCCGCTGCTGCGGTAGCACTCAGCAGGAACACACGGCGCGATGGCATCGGGCCGGTGCTCGCGACACCCGCGCGGCGCGGCGGCGATAGCTCGGTTGGGGTGCGTGGATCGTTTTCGGACAAACTCATGACATCCTCCGGTCAGTAGGCCGATCCGGGGCGGGGCTGGCCCCCTGCCGTCACGGGTTGAGGGGAGCGGGACGGCGCCAGCAGGGCACAGCAGGGATCCGCGCCGGATCGATGACTGAAGCGTAGTGCGCCAGCGATGCCAAAGTCCTCACGTAAAATTAAACAATTCGTGATACCTCGCGGTGCGCGAACTGCGCACAATGGGGGCTTGAAGACCCACTTTCGCCACTTGCCTGGGAGTTGCCCCCGCGATGGAATCGCCGCGCCGTGTTTTGCTCGTCGAGGACGACGTGCATATCGCCGACCTGCTTACGCTGCATTTGCGCGACGAGCGATTCGAAGTCGTGCATTGCGCCGATGGCGACGAAGGCCTGCGCCGGTTGTCTGAAGGCGGCTGGGATGCCCTGATCCTCGATCTGATGCTGCCGGGCGTGGACGGGCTGGAAATCTGCCGCCGGGCGCGGGAAATGACCCGCTACACGCCAATCATCATCACGAGTGCGCGCTCCAGTGAGGTCCACCGCATTCTCGGGCTGGAGCTGGGCGCGGACGACTATCTGGCCAAGCCGTTTTCCGTGTTGGAATTGGTGGCGCGGGTCAAGGCGCTCATGCGGCGGGTGGATGCGCTGGCCCGCAACGCACGCATGGAGGCAGGGAGTCTGGCGATGGCGGGGCTGTTCATCGATCCGATCGCCCGCGAGGCGTCGCTCAGCGGCAAGCGGCTCGATCTCACGCCGCGTGAGTTCGATCTCCTGTATTTCTTCGCCCGTCAGCCCGGCAAGGTGTTCTCGCGCATGGACCTGCTCAATGCGGTGTGGGGCTATCAGCACGAGGGGTACGAGCACACCGTCAATACGCACATCAATCGACTGCGCGCCAAGATCGAAGCGGACCCGGCGCAGCCGACACGCATTCTCACGGTCTGGGGGCGGGGTTACAAGTTCGCGACCGACGCGCCGGACGGTCAGAGTGCCGACGCAGGAGCCGCATGATGCGCCGCTGGAATCTCACACTCACCCAGCGCCTGTCGCTAGTCTTCGCCGCACTGCTGCTGGTGTGCTGCGGTACGTCGGCCTGGATGCAGGTGCGCGCCAACCGCATGCATGAAGCCGAGGTGATTCAAGGGCTCTCGCGCGGGCTTGCGGAGCACATTGCCGCCAACGCGCAACTGATGGATTCGAACGGCATGAAGCCCGATGCCGTGCGGCGTCTGTTCGGCCAGTTGATGGTCGTGAATCCGAGTGTCGAGGTCTATCTGCTCGACATGCAAGGGCGCATCACCGGTCACGCCGCACCCGAAGGCCATTTGCGGCGCATGCAGGTCGATCTGGCGCCCGTGCACCGGCTGCTCGATGGCGAGGCGTTGCCGATTTACGGCGATGATCCGCGTAACACCGATGTGCGCAAGGTATTCAGCGCCGCGCCGCTACGTGTGGACGGTCGGGAGGTCGGGTACGTGTACGTTGTGCTGCTGGGCGAAGCGCACGACCGATTCGCCGAGCGAGGGGCGACGAGCGTCGCGCTCAATACCGCGTTGTGGTCTATCGGACTGGTGGCTGCGCTGTGTCTGATCGCCGGTTTGGCGGCGTTCGCGCTCATCACCCGGCCGTTGCGGCGCTTGACGGATTCGGTACGCGAGTTCGATATCGACGCGGCCCCGATGCCGCTGCCTGCGGTATCGGCCGACGAGTTGGCGTCGCAGCAGGCGCGTCCGAGCGACGAGATCGTGGTGTTGGAGCGCGCTTTCCGGCAGATGGTCGAGCGATTGGGGGCGCAATGGCGCACGCTCACGCGTCAGGATCAGGAGCGGCGTGAACTCATCGCCAACATCTCGCACGACTTGCGCACGCCGCTGTCGTCGCTGCATGGATATCTGGAAACGTTGTCGCTCAAGGACGCCACGCTGACACCGGCCGAGCGGCGGCGCTATCTGGGCATTGCGCTCGATCAGAGCCGCAAGGTCGGTGCGCTGGCGCAGTCGTTGTTCGAACTGGCGCGTCTCGAACATGGTTTCGTGCAGCCCGAGGCCGAGCCGTTCTCTGTCACGGATCTGATACAGGACGTCTTCCAGAAATTCGAGCTGAGCGCCGAGTCGCGCGGCGTGGCGCTGCGTGCACAACTCGCACCGCAAATTCCCGTCGCCTGTGCCGATCTTGGGCTGATCGAGCGAGTCTTCACGAACCTGCTCGACAACGCGCTGCGCTACACGCCGTCAGGGGGGGAGATCACGGTGGCGGTGGCCCCCGTCGGCACGGAAATCGAGGTGCAGGTGAGCGATACCGGACCGGGCATTCCCGAGAGTGCGCGAGAAGGTCTCTTCGAGCGGCCGTTCACGGTGGGAGGCGCCCGCCGCGAGGGCGGGCTGGGCTTGCGTATCGTGCACCGCATTCTGCAACTGCACGGCCGGCGCATTACGTTGGTGGACGCTGCCGGTCACGCAGGGCAGGGCGCCACGTTCCGCTTCACTTTGCCGACGTGATCCTGTTGTCTGCCGATGCGCTCGGCACGGCGTCGAAATAGGTCAGCTTGCGCACGAAGACATTGGCGAACGGGTCGATCTTTTCGACCTTTTCGCCGGGGGCGGCAGGTGAGGTGATGACTACGCGCACGATATTGCCGTGGCTGTCGTACTTGTAGTGATACTCGGACACATGACGCTCGCCGGTGGCGGCGTCGGTGCGGGTGACACGCGTCAACTCGTGGCGAGGTGAGTATTCCGAAACCTCGTTGTCCCATGCCAGCGGGAGCCATTGCCCGTCGATGAAGGCCGCCGCGCCGTTGTCGCGCACGATGCGGCCGCCGTCGGGCTTGCGCTCCACGCTCGCAAAGGTGCGGTAGGAGACGACCTTCGGCGCGGGGCGTGCCTTGCCGTCTGCGGTGACCACCTGACGTGCCTCGTTGGGCGCTTCCCACTGGCGCGAGAGCGCGAAGCATTCGTCGTCGAACAGGCGCGCTTGCAGGCTGCCTGCGCGGCGATGGTGTGCGCCGTTCGCCGCATCGACGATGCGACGGGTCCATTCCAGTTGACCGTCGCTTTCCTGATGCACCTGTTCTTTCCATGTCCCGCGTCGTGAGGCGCCGCGCACGATCCAGGCATCGGCACTCTGCCAATCGACCGGAGCGCCGTCGATACTGTGCAGCCGCCCGTCGGTGTCGTACGTATATCGACCTCGGTCGGTGCTCGAGAGCAGATGACCTTGCGCGTCGAACTCCATGACGAAGCGATTGCCGTTGTCGAGTGGGCCGACTTTACCGGTGTTGCGGTCATAACTGGCGATAAAGCGCGTTTCCTCGATACGGCGGACACCGGCGGGAATCCCCCCGAAGTTGCGCATCAGATCGTCTTCCTCGCGCAGGGAGGTCTGTACGCACCACGGCAACGGGACGGTGGCCTGGGGCGCCTCGGCGGCCGTCTGAGGATTCTGGGGCGGGGGTGTCGGTGTATTGGCTGCCGGGAGACTCACCACTGGGGCGGTGCCCGGCGGAGGGCCAGCGCAACCGGCCAGCGCTGCGGCCAGCGTGACGAGTGCGAGTGCACTACGGGCAGGACATCGGGAAAGCACGGAACGGACAGTTCGGACAGATAAAGCTGACGTCATCGCAGGTAATTGCCGGAGAAATTTCTTCCCCGATTGTACCGGCTCCGTGTGACGTGTCTGCCGCAAGGCCTGGAATAGGGCTTCTCGGGGCTTTTTTATGCCCGTTCCAGGGACTCGGGTTCAGGGAAATGGCAAAAGAGTTTGCGTTAGGGAAAACCCCGCGTCTTGAAATCGTAAAACCCCGTCCCTATAATTAGCACTCGTTGGCGCAGAGTGCTAACGCCATGAATTCACCCAATATGCAAATGATTGCATATTTAGTTTTGACGATCTCACACTGAGAGAAAGAGGAGCTTGTAATGAACCTTCGTCCCTTGCATGACCGCGTTATTGTCAAGCGCCTGGACAACGAAACGAAGACCGCATCGGGCATCGTGATCCCTGACGCCGCTGCTGAAAAGCCGGATCAGGGCGAGATCCTGGCGGTTGGCCCGGGCAAGCGCGATGATCAAGGCAAGTTGATCGCACTCGACGTGAAAGTGGGCGACCGTGTTCTGTTCGGCAAGTACGCCGGCCAGGCCGTCAAGGTCGATGGCCAGGAACTGCTGGTCATGCGCGAAGAAGACATCATGGCCGTCGTGGCCGCCTAAGTCTGTCTGCCCCCAGACATCTTACGTAAAGTATTCAAGGAGTTATTGCAATGGCAGCTAAAGAAGTCGTTTTCGGCGATGCCGCTCGTGCCAAGATGGTCGAGGGTGTCAACATCCTCGCCAATGCCGTCAAGGTGACCCTGGGCCCGAAGGGCCGTAACGTCGTGCTCGAGCGCAGCTTCGGCGGCCCGACCGTGACCAAGGACGGTGTGTCGGTCGCCAAGGAAATCGAACTCAAGGACAAGCTCCAGAACATGGGCGCGCAAATGGTCAAGGAAGTGGCTTCCAAGACCAGCGACAACGCCGGTGACGGTACCACCACCGCAACGGTGCTCGCCCAGTCGATCGTGCGCGAAGGCATGAAGTTCGTGGCCTCGGGCATGAACCCGATGGACCTGAAGCGCGGTATCGACAAGGCCGTTGCTGCCGCCATCGAAGAACTGCGCAAGATCAGCAAGCCCTGCACGACCAACAAGGAAATCGCACAAGTCGGCTCGATCTCGGCCAACAGCGACACCTCGATTGGTGACTACATCGCCAAGGCGATGGACAAGGTCGGCAAGGAAGGCGTGATCACCGTCGAAGACGGCAAGTCGCTGCAAGACGAGCTGGACGTCGTCGAAGGTATGCAGTTCGACCGCGGCTACCTCTCGCCGTACTTCATCAACACCCCGGAAAAGCAAGTCGCGATCCTGGAGAACCCGTTTGTCCTGCTGTTCGACAAGAAGGTCTCGAACATCCGTGATCTGCTGCCGGTGCTCGAGCAAGTCGCCAAGGCTGGCCGTCCGCTGCTGATCATCGCGGAAGACGTCGAGGGCGAAGCCCTGGCAACGCTGGTGGTGAACAACATCCGTGGCATTCTGAAGACCTGCGCCGTCAAGGCTCCGGGCTTCGGTGACCGCCGCAAGGCCATGCTGGAAGACATCGCCATCCTGACGGGCGGCCAAGTCATCGCCGAAGAAATCGGTCTGACGCTGGAAAAGGCCACGCTCAACGAGCTGGGTCAAGCCAAGCGTATCGAAATCGGCAAGGAAAACACCATCATCATCGACGGTGCCGGTGAAGCCGCAAACATCGAAGGGCGCGTCAAGCAAATCCGTGCTCAGATCGAAGAAGCTTCGAGCGACTACGACCGTGAAAAGCTGCAAGAGCGCGTGGCCAAGCTGGCCGGCGGTGTTGCCGTGATCAAGGTCGGCGCTGCGACCGAAGTCGAAATGAAGGAAAAGAAGGCTCGCGTGGAAGATGCACTGCACGCTACCCGCGCTGCCGTGGAAGAAGGCATTGTCCCCGGCGGTGGTGTTGCACTGCTGCGCGCTCGCGTGGCCGTGGCCGACATCAAGGGCGCCAACGCTGACCAGGACGCCGGTATCAAGATCGTTCTGCGCGCCATGGAAGAGCCGCTGCGCCAGATCGTCGCCAACGGCGGCGAAGAAGCCAGCGTCGTTGTGGCCAACGTAATTGCCGGCAAGGGCAACTACGGCTACAACGCATCGACCGGCGAGTACGGCGATCTGGTGGAAATGGGCGTTGTCGACCCGACGAAGGTCACCCGCACCGCACTGCAAAACGCCGCTTCGGTGTCGGGCCTGCTGCTCACGACCGACTGCGCCGTTGCCGAACTGCCGAAGGAAGATGCTCCGATGGCTGGCGGCATGGGTGACATGGGCGGTATGGGCGGCATGGGCATGGGCATGTAAGTCTCGCAAGAGACTGCATGACGGGGGGGCGCAAGGCACCCCGAATGCCGGGTCGCCGGGCTTCGCCACAGAATCTTCGATTCCGCGGTTGAAGCCCGCACCAAACGGCAACGAGTTCTCCGGAATTCGTTGCCGTTTTTTTTATGCCTGAGTGGATGTCGCAGCGTCAGGTGCACTGTCGTTGCCGCCTCGGATGCGCGGTGCGACGAGCGGTGTCGTGGCGGCGATCTCGTCCTGCAGCCACTGCCAGAAGGCGTGAATCGCGCGCTCGCGCGGATGATTTTCCCGCCAATTCACGTGATATTCGAGGCTCGGCGGAATGCGCACATCGCCGATTTGCACCAACTCACCCGCTGCGAGCGCATCGCGCACGAGCAAACTGCGTGTCGTGGCGACGCCCTGTCCGGCAATCGCCGCCCGCAAGAGCAACCCCGAATCGTCGAAAATCGGTCCGCGCGTGGGTTCGTGCGGTGGCAAACCCGCAGCGACTTGCCAGTCGCGCCACGATCGATGTGCGAAGCGCAGCATCGGCAGTTTGTCCGTATCCGCAATAGTGAACCCCGGCACGCGTGCGATCAGGTCGGGATGGCATACGGCAATCACGTAGTCGTCGAGCAGTTTGCGCGTGACGAATCCTGTCTCTTCCACGCGTTGATGCCAGATACCCACGTCGACCGAATACGGGTCGGGGGCCGCAATGTCTGCGTGAATTCGCACCATCAGGTCGATGCCGGGGTGCTGTTCGCCAAAGCGGTCGAGCCGGGGTATCAGCCACTGTGCCGCCAGATCGGTCATCACACTGATTTCCAGGCGCACCGTGGCCGGCGACGCCCCAGGCGCCGTGCCTGCCCGCGCTTCGGTGATCGCTTCGTCGAGTTCCGACATACCGATGCGCACCCGCTCTGCCAGACGCGCTCCGACGCTCGTCGGTACCATCCGGGCGCCCACGCGACGGAACAGCGCCGTGCCGAGCTGCTGCTCGAGGGAGCGCATGTGATGGCTCACCGCACTGTGCGTCAAATTCAATTCCTCTGCCGCACGCGTAAAGCTGCGGTGGCGCGCAGCCGCTTCAAGCGCACGCAGCGATTGGAGGGGAGGGAGGTGTTTGAACATGATGTCAAATTCTACTCACAATGTGCGCGCAAAGGTTTCGTTGGATTCATGGCGTCGTTCCGCCGACAATCCATACCCGAGCAATTTACTTGGGTATGGCTTCATGTCGAAAGCACTTCGCATCTTCGTGCTGTTCGCCTGCGGATACTTCGTCTCATACGTGTATCGCGGTGTGAACATTGGGTTTGCACCATTTATGACACGCGAACTCGGTCTCTCGCCCGCCGATCTCGGCTTGCTGACGAGCCTTTATTTCCTTGGTTTCGCGGGCGCGCAATTGCCTGCCGGCGTGCTGCTCGACAAATTCGGCCCGCGCCGGGTGGCGTCGCTCGTGCTGCTGTTGGCGGCTGCCGGCGCTGCGCTATTCGGTCTGGCGCACGGCGTCGGCGCGCTGATGGTGGGACGCCTGCTCATCGGCGTGGGCGTGTCGGTGTGTCTGGGCAGTGCGTTCAAGGCGCTGGCGCAATGGTTTCCGGTGGCGCGTCTGCCATTGCTCAACGGTCTGGTGATGGCCGTGGGCGGTATGGGCGGTGTTGTGGTCGGCACGCCGCTGAACTGGCTGCTTGGGCTAACGGACTGGCGCATCGTGTCATTCGGACTGTCGGCGCTGACAGTCTTCATGTCGGTCGCGCTGTGGTTCGGTGCGCCGGAGAAACCGGGTTCACATGCGCAAGGAGGCCTGTTCGAGGCGCTCAAGGGGGTTCGTCAGGTGCTGGGAAGCGGTATGTTCTGGAAAGTGACGTCGCTCTCCGGTATCACCCAGGGCGTGTTCTATGCGATGCAATCGCTCTGGATGGCGCCGTTCATGCGTGATGTAGAGGGGCTGTCGGAAGTGCAGGCGGCGTCGCTGGTGTCGGTCGTGGGGCTTGCGATGATGGGCGGCAGCGTGGTCTTCGGTGCGGCTGCGCGCTGGCTCGAGCGTCGCGGTGTGAGCGTATTCGCGTTTTCCGGCGTCGGCATGGTGCTGTTCGTTGTCGTGCAGTCACTGCTGATGATGCGTGCGCCGATTCCGCCGGTTTGGCTGTGGGCGGCGTATGGCATCTTCGGCGGCTCGGGCATTCTGTCGTACGCGGTGCTCGCAGAGCACTTCCACGGTACCCTGATCGGACGTGTGAATACCTCGCTCACGCTAGTCATCTTCCTGCTGATCTTCTTTTGTCAGGTGGGCGTGGGGGCCATGCTCGGGGCTTATGCCGCGCACAGTACACAGGCGCACTTCTCTGCGTGGACGGTGCTGATCGTGCTGCAGGTGCTGGGGGCAGTGTGGTACTTCTGGCCGCAACGCCAGCGCGTCGGGAAGGTGGCCGCGGCAGCATGATGCATGCCTGACGCGATGTGAGGCGGCGGGCCGTACTGTGGCGCCGCCGTCTTGCTCAATGCCCGTTTTCGAGCGCGTGCAACCAGACGCTCAAGCCCGACTCGATGTCCGCGAGGGCCGCTTTCGGCAACGGCGCCAGCATTCGATGCTCGTTGGCGACGTGCGCCTCGACGGCGCGTTCGATCAGTGCGAATCCGGCGGCAGTCAGTTGCACCAGCGTGCTGCGGGCATCGTCCGGATTGGCCACGCGGGCAATCCAGCCCCGCGCTTCCAAACGTTGCAGCCGGTGCGTCATCGTCCCCGAGGTCACCATCAGCGTCGAGAACAAGGCGGTCGGTGCGAGACGATAGGGCGCGCCCGAGCGACGCAATGTCGCCAGCATGTCGAATTCCCACCCACTCATGTCGAACTCGGCGAACGTGACATCGAGTTGCTGCTGGATGAGCGCCGCGCAGCGCTTGAGGCGGCCAATGACGCCCATCGGCGACACATCCAGATCGGGGCGCTCGCGATGCCATTGCGCGAGGATGCTGTCGACGGCATCGCCATGCCTCTCTTCGAGCTGCGCCGTCTGATGGGGCTCAGTTGCTGCGCGCGTTGTGCGGCTTCCCTTTGGCCGGTTTCCCATGGGTGACTCCAGTTATCTTGACTTCAAGGTAAAAGGATACCAAACTGCCATTTATCTTGAATTGAAGATAAATGGCGATGACGACTACAACTTCCCCGTTGCCGATCCGTTGGGCCGATGCATTGCTCACGGCGCTGGCGCCAATGATCTGGGGCTCGACCTATATCGTGACAACGCAACTGTTGCCGCCGGACCGGCCATTTACGGCGGCGTTGATTCGTGTGCTGCCGTCCGGTCTGCTGTTGCTGCTTTACGCACGGCGTTGGCCCGCGCGTCGCGATTGGGGGCGGTTGGTGGTGCTCTCGGCACTCAACATCGGCGCGTTCCAGGCATTGCTGTTTGTGGCGGCGTATCGCTTGCCGGGCGGGCTGGCGGCCGTGGTCGGGGCGATTCAGCCGTTACTGGTGATGGGGTTGGCGTGGGGCGTGGAGCAGCGGCGCCCGTTGGCGACGACGGCCTGGGCGGCACTCGCGGGCGTTGTCGGTATGGGCGTTTTGTTGCTGTCGCCGGGCACGGTGTTCGAGCCGGTGGGTATTCTGGCAGCGCTGGCGGGCGCGGCGAGTATGGCGATGGGCACTTATCTCACGCGCCGGTGGCGTCTGGACATGCCGGTGCTCGCCCTCACGGGATGGCAATTGCTCTTGGGGGGATTGATGCTCGCGCCCGTTGCATGGTTGGCCGATGCGCCGCTGCCCGCGCTCACGATGTGGCAGACGCTGGGCTACCTGTATCTATCGATCGCGGGGGCGCTGCTGGCTTATGCGTTGTGGTTTCGCGGCATTGCGCGTCTGGCGCCGGTGGCGGTGTTGTCGCTCGGCTTGCTGAGCCCGTTGACCGCCGTGGTGCTGGGCTGGGTATTGCTGGGTCAGGCGATCAAGGGTGTCGCATTCGTTGGGCTCGCGATGGTGTTCGCGAGCATTCTGGCGGTGCAGTGGACGGCGTCGCGTTCCTGATGCCGCCTCAGTCCTGCGCGACCCAGTCGCCCGACTTGCCGCCGTGCTTTTCCAGCACGCGCACGTCGGTGATGGTCATGCCGCGGTCGACGGCTTTACACATATCGTAGATCGTCAGCAGGCCCACCTGAACGGCCGTGAGGGCTTCCATCTCGACGCCCGTGCGGCCGATGGTTTCGACCTGCGCGCGGCAATGCACGGCGTTCGCGCCGTCGTCCACCAGAAACTCCACCGTCACGCGCGTGAGTGCCAGCGGATGACACAGCGGAATCAGATCGGCGGTTCGTTTCGCGCCCTGAATGGCCGCAATGCGTGCGATGCCCAGCACGTCGCCTTTTTTGGCCGTGCCGGTGCGAATCAGCGCGAGCGTTTCCGGCTTCATCAGAATGGTGCCGCGCGCGACTGCGATGCGATGCGTGCTGTCCTTGCCGCCGACGTCAACCATGTGGGCCTGTCCGGCGGTGTCGAAATGGGTGAGTTCTGCCATGAGTCGATGCTGAGAAGGTATTGCGGAAGTTCTGGCACGAGGGGGCACAGTTGCGCGGCTCGCGAGCGTGAATTCGGCGATGTTTCGTCTGCATTCCGGACGTTCGGTCGATGCCGCGGAACGTCCACGTCTGGCTGCTATCATAGCAGCAGCCCCGAATGATCAGCGCCACGCGGCGCCCATTTCCATGACGCGTTCGTCACGTTCGTTCAGCGCCTCCATTGGCATATCCCGCATGATTCCCGTGCTTCGCTTTTTCTCGTCACGTCGCTCATGGCGCGCATGACCGTCATGTCGAGGCGTTCACGTCCGTCAGATCGGTGCACGCGCGTTGATGCTCGCTGGCGGCGCGTTTTCGCGTGGGCGATGCTTCCCGTCATGACCGCGGCGACGTTTGCCGCGGCCGTGCTTCCGACGCAGGCTGCGGCGCAGTCGCTGCCTACGCTGGGCCAAAGTTCGGCTTCCGATCTCTCCCCCGCCATGGAGCGCAAGTTGGGCGAGCGCGTGATGCGCGAGATTCGCGCCGATCCCGATTATCTGTCCGACCTGCTGCTCTCCGATTACGTCAATGCGTTGGGCAGCAAGCTCGTGTCGGCCACGCGCAAAGTCGGGCTTGACGCCAGTCAGAGCTTCGAGTTCTTCGTTGTGCGCGATCCCGCGATCAACGCCTTTTCGCTGCCCGGCGGCTTTATCGGCATCAACACGGGACTGATCGTGACCACGCGCACCGAGTCGGAACTGGCGTCGGTCGTGGGACACGAGACGGGTCACGTTCTGCAACATCACATCGCGCGGATGCTCGGCCAGCAGTCTCAGAACTCGTGGATTGCGCTTGGCGGCCTGCTGCTCGGTTTGCTCGCCGGGATCGGCGCACGCAGCTCGGATCTCGGCATGGGGATCGCGATGGGCGGGCAGGGGCTGGCCGTCGACCGGCAGTTGCGGTTCTCGCGCGATGCGGAGCGCGAAGCCGATCGCGTGGGCTTCCAGTTGCTTCAGGCGGCGGGATTCGACACGTATGCCATGCCGACGTTCTTCGAGCGCCTGCAACGTGCGGACTCCATCAACGAAGCCGGTGTGCCGGAATATGTGCGGACTCACCCGCTCACGACCGATCGCATTGCCGACATGCTCAATCGCTCGCGCAACGCCGGATATCGCCAGCCCGAACAGTCGCCCGAGTATGTATTTGTGCGTGCGCGTTCGCTGGTCCTGCAACAGAAGTCGGCGAGCGATTTCGCGACGATTGCCGAGGCACAACGCACGGCGATCCGTTCGCAGACTGCGCCGAGTGTGGCGGGGGCCTGGTATGCGGTGGCGCTCGCGGAGTTCAAGCAGCACCGTTGGGAGCCTGCACGCGAGGCGCTTGAGAAGTCGCGTGCGGCGTTCGGTGGCACCGGGCCGGGTACGCCGAGTCTGGCTGTTCTGGCCTCGGATATCGCACGCTCGTCGGGGCACGCGCAAGAAGCGCTGCAGATGGCCACACAGGCGCGCGCCGCGTTCCCGCTGTCTCAGGCTGCCGACATGGCCTATGCAGACGCGCTGGTCGCCAGCCAGCGAATTCCCGAGGCGACGAAGTTCCTCCAGGCGCAGGTGGAGCGCTATCGCGGCGAGCCGATCTGGTGGCGGGCTCTCGCAGGGGCATGGGCTGCGGGTGGCAGGCAGGCGCGTCAGCACGCCGCGTTAGCCGAGCAGTACGCGCTGCAAGGCCAGTGGATGGCGGCCATCAGTCAGTTGAAACTCGCACGCGACGCGGGCGACGCCGATTTCTACGAGATGTCGACGATCGACGCCCGACTGCACGAGTTCCAGCGTCGCTACCGGGAAGACAAGGAAGACGAGAAGGACTTCAACAAGCAGTTCGGGTGAGGGGTGCATACCGCGTAGTTACGTACATCGTTGGGTTGAGCGCAAAAACAACGCTTCGAAGCTTTCGAAATTTGCGATCTATACGCAGTATGCAAAGCAAGGTGATCACCATCTTTTAGTGGTCCATTGAATGATGATTCTGTAGGATCGAAACAAGATGGAAAGTTCGGATCTTACCTATTTGGGATTCTGACATTCCCCATTGCGAACAGTGCCCCCTTTGGCGAGTATGACGACACGGTACCGTGCTTGCCTCGCAGTGAATTCTCGCCGCGAGCTTTTCGACCAATATTCACGGAGTGGGGTGAAGTATAGAGAATTGCAGTTACGAAGTCGTGATAGACAATGAGCGGTTCATCAACAAGCCGGTGGTTGCGTTGACTAAATGCCAAATCAAATTCCGTGATCGCGATAGTCTGCACCAATGTGTTGAAGAGATTCGAAAGTCTGATCTTAGGCTGAGTTTGAGGCCGGAGGAGGACGTCCAGTACGATTGGCAAAATCCAGTCGGGGTTCGAGGAAATACTCTGCATTTTGGCGTGCGCTGGTTTGATGCCAAGTATTTTTCCGAGCATAGGGATGTCTATCTGAACGAAATGCATAAGCGGTTGCTGAATCAATTTGGTGTCGATATGGCCGACGCAAACGTTGAGCATTTCGTAGCTTCTCACTAATTTTCGCCTCATGGTCGCCACGATCTACGTTCGGTCGTGGCGATTCTCCCGGCTCACACCGTGTCTCCACTCTTCGCTTACCTGTCGTTGGATTTCCTCCTCGCGGCCTACCTCGGTATGTGGAACGCGATGGTGCCCATCGTGTTGCTCGACCGTTTCGGCACCGCAGGTGTCGTGGCGTATGAGATTGCGCTTGCCGCGTGTGCCGTCATCGCACTGCCGGTGGCGGCCTCATGGACGGAGCGTTTGCCGCGTGGCCGGGTCATGCAGTGCGCGTGCGTGACCATCGCGCTATCAGGCATATCGCGGATGGTCATTGCGGGCGTAACGCATGGCGTCACTTTCTGGATACTGAACGACATGATTGCCGTGGTGGCCTTCGCCGTCGTGCAGCCGCTGCTTGGTGTCTATCCGGCAGAGACTGTCGAGAAGACCCGCGTGTTAGCCGCATTTCGCCTGAAGCGAGTCACGGCCAATCTCGGTCGTATCGGTGGGCCATTATTGGCCGGTACGGCTTTACTTTTCTTTCCCCGACAATACGCTTTATGGTGCGTCGCAGCGCTCGGGTGTTGTGCGCTGCTCCTTTTGCCGCGACTGCCAAGACTCCCGACGTCGCGTCCCCCTGGAACATCGGCCCCCGCTACTATAAGCGTGGCGTTTCGTCGCGCGTTTGCCGGATTCGCATTGAAAGTCCGGCTGCCGGCAGAACGATGCTTCACGCTCTGCGATATGTTGCTTGGTGTCGCGACGGCGGGGATTGTGCCGATGTTGATACCTCAACTCGTGCAACAGGCGGCATTGCCGGCATCGCAGGCGGGTTGGCTGATCGCGATATTCGTCGTTGGATCGATCGCGGGCGTCGTCATTTTTCACCCGGTCCTCTCCGGTGTATTGCGACGAAGGTTGGGTTATGTCGTGATTTGGGCGGCACTGGGCATTAGCCTCGCAGTCGCAACCGTTGCAGACAGCGTCGTCTTGCTGGGGGCGAGTTTGATGTCAGCGGGCGTGTTCGGCGCATGCCTGTCTATGAACGGCATCGACCGGCGCGTGATCGCGATGCCATCTTCCGTACGTATCAGAGTCGCCAGTGCAACGTTGCTGACGACACAGATGGCGAGCATGCTGTCGTTCTCGCTGTACGGCGTCACCTATTCAGCCGATACCTTGGACGGGCGATGGTGGTTGTATGGCGGCCTGGTTGCCATCGCTGCGCTGTCGTCGTGCCTCGCAAGTGAGCCGTGGAAACTACTTGCCGAGAATGACGCAGGCGACGCCGTTGAGACGTTCTATACCGACCGATATCCCGAAGCGTTTGACGAGGCTGACCCTATGGCGCGGGACGGCGCGGCGTAACGAAATCATGCCCCTTGACCGTCGGCCTGCGGATCGCGCTCGAATCCATAGGCCTGCGGCAGAGTGCCGGCGTGAACGGTCGCGAAGGGCAGCGAGGTGCCATTGCGCCAATGCAGTCGTACTGCACCTTTGGCGTCGGCGGTGTCGTCCGACGTTTGCTCGATCTCGAAGGCTTGCGCCAGATCGGACACCTGCGTGAGCAGATCGATGTCGTGATCGTGCAGCAACGCGAGCGGTGCGCTCCTCTGCGTTTTTTCCACCGTCGTGCCATCTCCCCCGCCGCCGGATGGCGCACCCACGAACGCCACATTCCCGTCTTCGTCCAGCAGACACGCCTGCGGCACGAACCGATGCCCCAACTGGTCCGTCAGCTCCGGCGCGCCGCGGCCGTCGTTCGCGGCGGCGTCCCACGTGAGCCGCACCACGAACGGCGCATAGGCGAGCGAGACGTACACGCGTTGCGGCCCGTTCTGGAAGTACCATCGCCCGGCGTCGTCGCTAGCATAGTTGCGGGCAATGAACGCGATCAATGCCGCATGACGGATCGGATCGCCGGCGGTGCCCGCCGCCTGCGCCGCTTCATCGCGCATGCGCCACTGTCCGCGCCGGTCGAGGGCGAGCCAGCCGTAGCAATCCGGTACGTTGGGCCATTTGGCCATCGCCTGTCGAACGATTTCATCCATGGTGCATCCTCAGGCCGCACTCGGCAGAAATTGACGGAAGTAGTCGAGCACCGTGCGCGGCATCCACGTCATGCCGCCGGGAAACGGACCGCTCATGAAGCCGACGTGCCCGCCGTTGGCCGGTTGCAGCAACTGGACATAACGCCCGACATCGTCCTGGCCGGGCAGCACATTGGCGGGCTGGAACGGGTCGTTACGCGCATTGATCACCAGCGTCGGCACTTCGATTGCCGGCAGAATCGGCTTGCTCGACGCGCGCGTGTAGTAATCGAACGCACTGTGATAACCGTGCAATGGCGCCGTTACCACATGATCGAATTCGCCGAGATCGCGCGCGGCCATCATCAGGTGCCGGTCGTAAAGCCCAGGGTACTGGTCGAGCTTGACGAGCGCTTTTTTCTTGAGCGTGCCCAGAAAATTGCGTGTGTACACCATGTTGAAGCCGTGCGAGAGCGCCAGTCCGCCCGCCCGCAAATCGAGCGGTGCCGAAATCGCGCACGCGGCACTCACCACCTGCGTTGCATGCCCCTCGCGCTCGCCCAGCCAGCGCAGCAGCACATTGCCACCCAGCGACACCCCGGCCGCGAAGATCGGGCCCGAGGTGTTCGCGCGCAACCGTTGCAGCATCCAGTCGACCTCGGTGCTGTCGCCTGAATGATAGAAGCGCGGCGCGTGATTCATGCGGCCGCTGCAACTGCGAAAGTGGGGGATCACACCACGCCAGCCCCGCGCTTCGACCTCGCGCATCAAGGTGCGGGCGTAGTGACTGCCCGAGCCGCCTTCGAGGCCGTGAAACAGCACGACGAGCGGCGTTTCGACCAGACCTTCGGGGGCGGGCGGAGATTTCTCTGCGGCAGGCGGGGCGACTAGCCAGTCGACATCGACGAAGTCGCCGTCGGGCGTGTCCCACGTCTCGCGCCGGAATTCGACCGACGGGCGGCGGCCGAGCAATGCCGGGTAAATCGTCTGGCTGTGCCCGTCGGGCAGCCACCGCGGCGGCTGGTAGTCCAGGGGAAGAAACGTCGCCTGACGCGCCGTCATCGTCGTACCGTACCGGTCAGTGAAGCCCATCCGGACGCGCGTGCATCATCAGGCTGAATTGCTCAACGGCTTGCGGCGGCAACGGGCTGGAGTGGATATGGGCGAAGCGCCAGTCGCCTTGCTCATGCACCAGCACATAGGTTGTGTGGATGAGCTGGGCGACCGTCTGACCGGCGTCTTCCTTGCCGACGCGCATCGCTTCGGTCGCCGTGTGCATGACCGTGCCGACGGTGTCGTACTCGGTCGTGTCCAGCGAATCGATTAGCACCACGCTTTGCGAGAACTGGGCAACCAGACCGCTGCGAATCTGTTCCAGACCGTCCCAGCGGGTGCCGTCGGCGCGAATGTAGCTGACGAAATCCTCGTTGGCCCAAAGCGACATCACGCGATCCGTCTGCCCACGGCTCAGCGCGTCATAAAAAGCGATGATGGTCTCACCGGCGGCATCGAACAGACGGACAAAACGTGGCATGAGAATTTACCGTTGAGTGTTACCGGGATCGGGCTGAACGCGGCTCCGCCGTAGGCTGGATCAGCGCTGCGTGAGCAGAATGTTGCGCACATTCGCGAACACATGCTCAGGCATCAGCTCGTTGAGGCAGCGCGTATGGCCCAACGGACATTCGCGGGCAAAACACGGACTGCATTCCAATTGTAGCCACAGGATATGCGCCTGGTCGGACAGCGGCGGAGTGTGGCGCGGATCGGACGAACCGAACAGGGCAATCTGCGGGCGGCGCAACGCCGCCGTCACGTGCATCAGCCCCGAATCGTTGCTCACCACGGCATTGGCGCGTGCCAGCAGCGCGCACGCTTCGGCCAGCGACGTCTGTCCGCACAGATTGCGCACGAACGGGGCGTCCAGGGCGATTTGCTGTGCCAGTGCGCCATCTTTGCCCGAGCCGAGCGCGACGATCTGCGCATACGGGAACGAGCGGCGCACCAACTGGGCCAACTGCGCGAAATGACCCGGCGGCCAACGCTTGGCCGGCCCGAACTCGGCACCTGGGCAAAACACCACGAGCGGCACGCGCAGATCCAGGCCGAAGCGCGCGAAGACACGGGCCGACTCGTTCAGATCGGCCTCAATGCGCGGTGTGGGCAGCGTCTCGGGCAGCTTGGCCCCGGGGGCGAACGCGAGCGCAGCGTAGTGCCGCACCATCGGCGGGCGCTCGTCTTTGCGCGGATTGGCGTGGCGCACGTTGAGCAGGCCGTAGCGCTGCTCGCCCTTGTAGCCGATGCGCAACGGAATGCGCGCCAGCCACGGAATCAGCGCCGACTTCAGGGAGTTCGGCAGCACATAGGCGGCGTCGTAACCCTCGTCGGCGAGCACGCTCGCGAGCCGGTAGCGCTCGAGCGGCTGCAATTTGCCGTGCGCGAGGTCGGTAGCGACGACGCGCGAAATCTCCGGCATGCGTTCCAGAACCGGGGCGACCCAGCCGGGCGCGATCGCGTCGATGGTCAGACGCGGATGCAGACGCTTGAGCAGGGTGAACAACGGCTGCGCCATCAGCGCGTCCCCAATCCAGTTGGGGGCGATCACCAAGGCTTTATGCATCGTGGCGGAGACTCAAAACGTTAAGCGTAGCGATGAAACGGACAGGCGACCGGGCGGCGCATTGCGCCAGCTTGGCACGGCGCCTGACCGGTCGGGGCAACGGCAGCCGGCTCAGTGGTGGCCCTTGAGCACGACACCCGCCTTTACACGATAGCGCGTGCCGCAGTACGGGCAAGCCGCTTCGCCGTGGGTCACATCGATGAACACGCGCGGATGGGCGCTCCAGGCTTCCATCTTCGGATTCGGGCAGTGCACAGGCAGATCTTCGGCGCCGACTTCGACGACCGGCATTTGTTTGACTTCGCTCATGGGGTTCGGACCGTGATGGGTATTCGGAATTTCGGGGATTGCAGGGCCGGCGCCAAGGATGAAACCGCTGGCTGTCTGCCCACCAAAAGACGCTATTGTAAAGCAGCCGCAGCCCTTTGCGGATGGCTCGCAGCGCCAGCAGACGCGCCGCCTACCCGTTTCGGCCTCACAGAGAACCCACCGCGTGGCGCGTATGCGACACCTCGCGTGTTGCACCTGCAAAAACGAACAGATATACGCCGGTAACGTAGTAAGCAAGTATTTACCATAGCTATAATGGGCTGTCGCCCGCCGCCAACGATGAATATATTCAGGAGATACTCCGGCAACCCTGGCGGGTGCCATGGCCGCTAGCGGCCATTTCGGGCGTGCCGGGCGCCGTCGGGACCGCTTTGCCCCGCAATGCCAGACACTGTGCCGGACGCTTCGGCGCTTGCCCCCCAACAGACCATGCCAATGCTTCGTCTGCCAGCCGCCGAACGTCAAGGGTTCGCGGCCGGTTTCCGCATTATTTCGCCGCTCCTGCCTGCCATCTTCTCGTGGGGACTCGTGACCGGGGTCGCCATGAGCAAGTCGATACTGACAGTGCCGCAGGCCATCGGCATGAGCCTGATGCTCTACGCGGGCTCCGCTCAGTTGGCCTCGCTGCCGTTATTCGCTGCCGGCATGCCGTTGTGGACGATCCTGCTCACGGTCGGCATCGTCAATTTGCGCTTCGTGATCTTCAGTGCCGCACTCCAGCCTCATTTCTCCTATCTGTCGCTGCCTCGGCGCATCGTGCTCGGGTACGTGAATGGCGATCTCGGCTTCGTCATGTTCATGAACCAGAACTTCGCGAGCGGGTATGTACCGGGCAAAGAGGGGACCTACTACGGCATCACGATCAGCAACTGGGCCGTCTGGCATGTGTCGTCGATCCTCGGCATCATGCTCGGCGCGCTCGTGCCCGATAGCTGGGGGCTGGGATTCGCGGGCACGCTCGCCCTCATTCCCATGATGGTTCACACGATCACGAGCCGCTCGACCCTGCTGACCGTCGCGCTCGCGTCGGTCATCGGCCTGCTCGCGTTCGATCTGCCTTATCGCCTCAACCTCGTGCTCGGGGTGTTCGGTGCGCTCGCCGCCGGTATGGTCTGCGACGAACTGACCGCGCGGCACGCGAAGCGTCTTGCCCTGGCGAGTCCGAAAGCGGCGGCGAACGACGGCAGCGCGCACGTGGGGGCGCGCGATGACGCACAAGAGAGTGCGAAAAACCGTGCCACAGGGGAGCGGCGCTCATGAGCACCTTCGAGATCTGGTTTGCCTTCGTGGCGATGACGGCGATCACCATCGTCACCCGTACCTTCTTCCTGCTCGCGGGCGACCGGGTGACGTTGCCGCAGCGGCTGCAACGCGCGCTGCGCTACGCTCCGGCGGCGGCGCTCGCCGTGATCGTGGTGCCTGAGGTGCTGCTGCTCGATCACCAGTTCGCGCTGCATCTGGGCAACCACAAGCTGGCGGCGGCCGTGGCGGCCACGGGCTGGTTCGTCTGGCGCCGCAACATGATCGAGATGATCGTCGTCGGCATGGCCGTGTACACGCTCGGCCGCTTGTTTCTGTAGGCAGAACCCCCAAGCTCCAAAATGGGCAACCGGCGGGTGGGATCAGTTAAAATGCATGTTTTTCCCACTATTTATTCCGGATTCTCATGGCTTCCGTCGTACGTCTTTCCGATTTGATTGCTCAAGGCCGCCTGGCAGGCAAACGTGTCTTCATTCGCGCCGATTTGAACGTGCCGCAAGACGATGAGGGCCGTATCACGGAAGACACGCGTATTCGTGCCTCGGTGCCGGCCATTCAGATGGCGCTCGACGCCGGTGCTGCCGTGATGGTCACCTCGCATCTGGGCCGTCCGACCGAAGGCGAATTCAAGCCTGCCGACTCGCTCGCGCCGGTGGCGAAGCGTTTGTCGGAACTGCTCGGCCGCGACGTGAAGCTGATTGCTAACTGGGTCGACGGCGGCTTCGACGTGGCGCCGGGCACGGTTGTGCTGCTGGAGAACTGCCGCGTCAACAAGGGCGAGAAGAAGGACAACGACGAACTGGCGCAGAAGATGGCCAAGCTGTGCGACATCTATGTGAACGATGCCTTCGGCACCGCTCACCGCGCCGAAGCCACGACGCACGGCATCGCCAAGTACGCGCCGGTCGCCTGTGCCGGCCCGCTGCTCGCCGCCGAACTCGAAGCGCTCGGCAAGGCGCTGAACGCCCCGGCCCGTCCGCTCGTGGCCATCGTGGCGGGTTCCAAGGTGTCGACCAAACTTACCATTCTGAAGACGCTCGCCGACAAGGTCGATCAACTGATCGTGGGCGGCGGTATCGCCAACACGTTCATGCTGGCCGCCGGTCTGCCCATCGGCAAGTCGCTCGCCGAGGCCGATCTGGTCGGTGAGGCGAAGGCGATCATCGACGCCATGGCAGCGCGCGGCGCGTCGGTGCCGATCCCGACGGACGTTGTGTGCGCCAAGGAATTCAGTGCCACGGCGCAGGCAACGGTGAAGGCTGCCGCCGACGTGACCGCCGACGACATGATCCTCGACATCGGCCCGCAAACGGCCGCCAAGCTCGCCGAGCAACTGGCGGGCGCGGGCACCATCGTGTGGAACGGTCCGGTCGGCGTGTTCGAATTCGACCAATTCGGTCACGGCACCGAGACGCTGGCGCGCGCCATTGCCGCCGCCAAGGGGTTCTCGATCGCCGGGGGCGGCGACACGCTCGCCGCCATCGCCAAGTACGGCATTGCCGATCAGGTCAGCTATATCTCGACCGGTGGCGGCGCTTTCCTCGAATTCCTCGAGGGTAAGACGCTGCCGGCCGTCGACGTGCTGCAACAACGCGCGGCGCAAGCCAACTGATCGCGTAAAGCCAGGTGGAGCGGGGCTCGCAGGCCGGTTCGACGGTCCGGAAGCCGTTGGCAAACGGCGATCTTGGTCGTCTTATTGCGAACGTCAGAGATCGAATCAAACGATTTCGTACGGACAATACGAACTTTTTGGTTAACCTGCGGTGGCCTAAATGCGCTACAAACCTCTAAGCGCCAGCAATGTCGAACGCGCTGTCACCAAAAGAGGATGAAGAGATGGATGTAATGAACCGCTCCACCAAGATCGTCGCCACCATCGGTCCGGCATCGAGCACGCCGGAAGTGCTCTCGCGCATGATCGCCGCAGGCGTCGACGTCGTTCGGCTGAACTTCTCGCACGGCAAGGCGCAGGATCACATCGAGCGTGCCGAGATGGTGCGTGCGGCTGCCAAGGCGGCGGGCCGCGAAGTGGCCATCATGGCCGACCTTCAGGGCCCGAAGATTCGCGTCGGCAAATTCGAGAACGGCAAGACCACGCTCGAGGCGGGCGCCAAGTTCATTCTGGATGCCGATTGCGAACTGGGTAACGACGAGCGCGTCGGCCTGGACTACAAGGAACTGCCGCGCGACGTGCGTCCGGGCGACGTGCTGCTGCTCAACGACGGCCTGATCGTGCTGATCGTCGAGCGCGTGTTGGGCAGTGAGATCCACACCACGGTGAAGGTCGGCGGCGATCTGTCGAACAACAAGGGTATCAATCGCCAGGGCGGCGGGCTGACGGCGCCGGCGCTCACGGCCAAGGACATGGAAGACATCAAGACGGCGATGGCGCTGGGCGCCGACTACGTTGCGGTCTCCTTCCCGAAGAACGCCACCGACATGGAAATGGCGCGCCGTCTGGCCAACGTGGCGGGCGAGCCCTACGGCATCAAGCCGCGCATGATCGCCAAGATCGAGCGTGCCGAAGCGATTCCGGCGCTCGAAGAAATTCTGGCGGCGTCGGACTGCATCATGGTCGCGCGTGGCGATCTGGCCATCGAAGTGGGCAATGCGGCGGTGCCGGGGCTGCAAAAGCGCATGATCAAGCTCGCGCGCGAGATGAACAAGCTCACGATCACGGCCACGCAGATGATGGAGTCGATGATCCACAACCCGGTGCCGACCCGCGCCGAGGTGTCGGACGTCGCCAACGCAGTGCTCGACGGCACCGACGCCGTCATGCTGTCGGCCGAGAGTGCGGCGGGCAAGTACCCGGTCGAAACGATCGAGACGATGGCGGCGATTTGCGTCGAAGCCGAACGCTCGGAAATGCTGGAACTCGACCGCGACTGGCTCAACCAGACTTTTACGCGCATTGACCAAACGATTGCCGCCGGTGCCCTGTTTACCGCGTATCATCTTGGCGCGAAAGCGATCGTGGCACTCACTGAGTCGGGTGCGACCGCGTTGTGGCTGTCCCGGCACAAGATTCATGTACCGATTTTTGCCCTGACGTCGCAGCTCGGCACCCACCGCAAAATGGCGCTGTACCGCAACGTCTACGCCATGCGGGCCGACGCCACGCTTGAGCGCGATCACGCGCTCAAGCAAGCCGAGCAATTGCTGCTCGCGCGTGGGGTGGTCAAGCGCGGCGACACGATCGTATTGACGGTAGGCGAGCCGATGGGGCAACCCGGCGGCACGAATACGTTGAAGATCGTCCAGGTGGGCCAGGCATGATGAAAGGAGCCGCGCGAGTGCGGCGAGGCGTGCGAGCAAAAGCGCACGCTGCGCCGCCCGCGAGCCGTCGTCATGAGGGGCGCCTCTGGATCGAGGAAAGATTTGCTTAGTTTTGTGATTCCAAGGAGAACATCATGCCCCTAGTCTCTATGCGACAGCTGCTCGACCATGCCGCCGAAAACGGCTACGGTCTGCCGGCCTTCAACGTTAACAATCTGGAGCAGGTTTCCGCCATCATGGCCGCCGCCGACGAAGTCGGTGCGCCGGTCATCATGCAGGCCTCGGCCGGTGCCCGTAAGTACGCTGGTGAAGCGTTCCTGCGTCACCTGATCTCGGCGGCCGTGGAAGCGTATCCGCACATTCCGGTCGTGATGCACCAGGATCACGGCCAGTCGCCGGCGGTGTGTATGGCCGCGATCAAGAGCGGTTTCTCGAGCGTGATGATGGACGGCTCGCTCGAAGCCGACGGCAAGTCGGTCGCCAGCTACGAGTACAACGTCGAAGTGTCGAAGAAGGTGGTCGAGTTCTCGCACTACATCGGCGTGACGGTGGAAGCCGAGCTGGGCGTGCTGGGTTCGCTCGAAACGATGAAGGGCGACAAGGAAGACGGCCACGGCGCCGACGGCACGATGACTCGCGAACAACTGCTGACCGATCCGGATCAGGCGGCCGACTTCGTGCATCAGACGCAGTGCGACGCGCTGGCCATCGCCATCGGCACCTCGCACGGCGCTTATAAGTTCAGTCGCAAGCCGACGGGCGACATTCTCGCCATCGACCGCATCAAGGAAATCCACCGCCGCATTCCGAACACCCACCTGGTGATGCACGGTTCGTCGTCGGTGCCGCAAGAGTTGCTCGCCGAGATCCGCGAATTTGGCGGCGATATGAAGGAAACGTATGGCGTGCCGGTCGAAGAGATCGTCGAAGGCATCAAGCACGGTGTGCGCAAGATCAACATCGATACCGATATCCGTCTGGCGATGACCGGCGCGATCCGTCGCTATCTGTTCGAAAATCCGAGCAAGTTCGACCCGCGCGATTACCTCAAGCCGGCCCGTGAAGCCGCCAAGCTGGTTTGCAAGGCGCGCTATCTGTCGTTCGGTTGCGAAGGTCAGGCAGGCAAGATCAAGCCGGTCGCCCTCGAGAAGATGGCAGAGAAGTACAAGAGCGGTGATCTCGCGCAGATCGTGAAGTAATCAGCGCGCCGCTCAGGTCGCAGGCCCGGCTTTTGCCAGCACTCGCTGGAACAAGCGCCGGGCCTTTTCTTTTGGCATCTGTAATTGGAACTTCCCACCCAGTTCCGAGCGGATCGTGGCGGTGAGCATTTCCACGCCATCGACAATCAGCGTCATCGGCTCGTTCATGTGCTGACGGGAGAAGTCGCGCATCCGGGTGGTCGCGCCTTCGCGCAGGCTCATCGTGATGACGACGTCGGTATCGCTGTACGTGTCGCCCTTTTGTGCCGGGAACTGCAAGCCCAACAGCTCGATATCGCGCGCGGCGAACAAGGCGAAACGCGGAATCTCGTCGTCGTCCGAGGTAGCGATGGCGACGAGGCGCGGCAGCACGGGCCGCTCGGCGGTGTCGACCGCAGGGGGTGCGGGACTTACGGGGGCGGTGTGTGCCGTGCCGGGCCGATGGGCCGGGGCATGGGCCGACGCTGCCGGCGGCGTTGCACCGGGGGGAGTCGACTGCGCAAACGCGGGCAGGCCGGCGAACGCTATCGCCGCAGCAAGCGCCAGACGGGCTCCCAGGCAAGTGCAGGGGCGGACGCCGGGGTGGCATGCGGCAAGCTTGCCGGCATAGGTCTGCCGGACAGTTTTCGGATTCGATGGGTTCGTCACGGCAGTCCCCTTGGTTCGGGTGAGCATTTCCATTCTAGGCAACATCCGGGCAAGACGAAGGGCAGAGAAATCCCGGCCTCCGCCGGCGCGTAACGACGTCAGCGCCGATGTCCGGGGCTGGAGCAAAACGACAGTCATCCCCCGAATCCTGAAGATCGGTGCCGGGCAGCGTGGCAGGCTCCTGAGCCCCCCTGGAAATTCCCTCGCGCCCTCAAGACCATCCGGAGAATGCCTATGCCCATATCCCTGACCAAAGTGGTTGCCTGTTGCCTCGGTGCCCCCAATCCCAACGAAACTTCCCCACCGTCGTCGGGGCGCACGTCCCTGGCCGGCGACGTGAGCGCCGTATCTCAGCGTGCGCAGACCTCCGCTGGCGGATCTCGGGCCGCGAGGCATTCGGCACCGGGTGCCGCGCATGAGCCGACGCCGGGTCCCTCCGAGATCGCGATGACACCGATGGCCGCCGACTGGCGAGGTGCCGATATCGATCACACCGACGGAACGGCCCAAGTCGAGAAGCCAATCCAGCTTTGGGCGCGTGACGGCATCAAGCCGCAGTCGCTGTCTGCGATTGCGCGGGCAACACAAGATTGGATCGATACTTATGGCGTCAACCCGGCCCAACTGTTCTGTTTGGGTAACGAACGTACCCGTTACGGCCTGATCGAGCTGGGGGGGCACCGGTTTGTTGTCGGACCGACGGCAACCCCGGCAGAGGCGCAAGTGCTTACCCGCCTGCTTAAGGCTCGTCCGCAGATCGGCGCGATTTTCTGTGTCGAGCCGGGCGCGATGCAGGGGCCCGCCAATGCTGGTGATCCGCTGCGCGAGCCAAGCAAGGCGGGATACGCCGAGAGATCCATTAGCGCTTACATCTCCGGTGTGATCCGCCAGGGCCGGCTCGACTTCGACGCTGCCGGTGAGCGCGTGCCGCAAGGGCCCGTGAAGCTCGACGGCGGGCTGTCCCACGTGCAGTTCATGGAGTTCATCGGCATGGAGCGTTTCGATGCCGAGATTCCCCGCGACGTGCTATGGGATGCCGGGCGCGGCGTGGCCGCGTACATGCGTGAGAACCCGGGCAAGATCGCGCTCGTGTGTTCGGAGCGTGGTATTTCCCGGCCTTGCGCCGTGATTGCCAGCGCGGCGCTGCAATTGGAAAATGGCGAAACGAACGTGCGTGTCGGGCTGGGCAAGCGAGTCGTCGAACAACGCTCCAGACTCAGCGACCACCACATCAACCTGGCGGCCCGCAGCCTCGATCTGATCGCCGAGTTCGCAAGGTTGCTCGACATCCTTCGCAACCCTGGCCGGGGGGATCTCCATCAGGAGCGGAAAATCCATCTGCTCAAAGCACGGCTGCCGGCGCTGGCGACCGGTCGATATGCTAATGTGGACTGGGCCGGCGACGATGCGCGCCGCACGCTGGCAACGCTGCTCGAAGACAACTTTGCCCGCGTGTCGCCGGCACTCGCCTCCGGCGGCTTGCCGCCCGGCACGGCACTGCTCTGGCTTGGCGACGAGTTCAACGTGCAGCGCGGGATCAGGTTCCTGACTCCCAGCTACCTCAGCGGCCATATCGACCGGATATCTCAGGAGGCGATCGATCCGAACGATCGGAACGCGATTCGGTTGGTCACCGTCGACGATGAAGGGCTCACCTGCGACAACAAGTACTACGACGCCGCTTCGATGGCCGACTGGTATCGCCAATGTCGTCGTCGCTTCAGCATGATGTCGAATCCGGTTTCACGGGTGCCGGTCGTGGCGCTCCTCGTGCGCGAGGGCGAAAGGGCGAGGCTCGACCTGCTATTCCGTGACGACGCTGCCTGAGTTCGATGGCGTCCGATGGCATCCGATGACGCCCGCGTCGTGAGATGGGCGAATCGGCCGCGTGTCGCCGGTGCTTGATCGCAACACCCTACCGGCGGGCGAGGGGCGAGGGCGCTTACATTCCGTCCGATGACACGCCGGGGGCGACATCTTCGTGAAGCGCCCTCCCGACGCGCGTATAATTACGCCTTTGCCCTTCCTGACATTGGGTCCCGCCGTGACTACCCCCGCTCCGAACGCCCTGTACGAATCCTCCCTCAAGAGCCTGCCGCTGCTCTCGCGCGGCAAAGTGCGCGATAACTACGCCGTCGGCGACGACAAGCTGCTGATCGTAACGACCGACCGCCTCTCGGCGTTCGACGTGATCATGGGCGAGCCGATTCCGGGCAAGGGCCGAGTGCTCAACCAGATGGCCAACTTCTGGTTCGACAAACTGGCGCACGTCGTGCCGAATCACCTGACGGGCGTGGCGCCCGAGACGGTCGTGTCCGCCGACGAAGCCGGGCAGGTCGCCGGCCGTGCGGTCGTCGTCAAGCGCCTCAAGCCGATCCTCGTGGAAGCGGTGGTGCGCGGCTATCTCGCCGGCAGCGGCTGGAAGGACTATCAGGCGACGGGCGCCGTGTGCGGCGTGAAGCTGCCCGCCGGTCTGCAAAACGCGCAACAACTGCCCGAACCGATCTTCACCCCGGCGGCCAAGGCCGAGCTGGGCGAACACGACGAGAACATCAGCTTCGACGACATGGTGAGCCGTATCGGCCGCGAACTCGCCGAGCAGATCCGCGAAATCTCGATTCGTCTGTACAAGGAAGCGGCGGCCTATGCGGCCACGCGCGGCATCATCATCGCCGACACGAAGTTCGAGTTCGGTCTGGACGACGAGGGCCGCCTGCATCTGATGGACGAAGCGCTGACGGCCGATTCGTCGCGTTTCTGGCCTGCCGATTCGTACGCCGTGGGCAGCAACCCGCCGTCGTTCGACAAGCAGTTCGTGCGCGACTGGCTCGAGACCCAACCGTGGGGCAAGACGCCGCCGGCGCCGAAGCTGCCGGATGAGGTCGTCGAGAAGACGGCTGCCAAGTACCGCGAGGCGCTCGAGCGCCTGACCGGCCAGCAACTGGCCTGAGCGGGGCATCGAGACATGAGCGAGAAACAAGCAGTGACCCCGCGCGTGGGCGTGGTAATGGGGTCCAACTCGGACTGGGAAGTGATGAAGAACGCGGCCGCGATTCTGGCCGAGTTCGGCGTGCCTTATGAGGCGCAGGTCGTCTCCGCGCATCGCATGCCCGACGACATGTTCCGTTACGCCGAAGCCGCCCGCGAGCGCGGCCTCGTCGCGATCATCGCGGGTGCGGGCGGTGCCGCCCATCTGCCGGGCATGATCGCCGCCAAGACGACCGTGCCGGTGCTGGGTGTGCCGGTGCCGAGCAAGTATCTGCGCGGCGAAGACTCGTTGCTCTCGATCGTCCAGATGCCCAAGGGGGTGCCGGTCGCCACGTTCGCCATTGGCGAAGCAGGGGCGGCCAACGCAGCCTTGTTCGCGGTCGCCATGCTGGCGGCCGGCGACAAGACGCTTGCCGGCAAACTCGAAGCGTTCCGCGCGAAGCAGACCGAAGCCGCACGCGGCATGACGTTGCCCGCGCTGTAAAAGAAAAGTACGTCCCCGCTACTGTCAGCGTCTCAACGAAGATGAATTCTGCTTCCGCTACGCCTGTCCTTCCCGGCCAATGGCTGGGCATGCTGGGCGGCGGCCAACTCGGCCGCATGTTCTGTTTTGCCGCCCAATCGATGGGCTACCGGGTCTGTGTGCTCGATCCCGACCCGCGTTGTCCGGCCGGCGCCGTTGCTGACCGCCTGATCGTTGCCGATTACCGTGACGAGAAGGCGCTCGCCGAGCTGGCCGCGCTGTGCCCTGCCGTGTCGACCGAGTTCGAGAATGTGCCGGCCCAGTCGCTCGACTTTCTCGCCGCTTCCACGACCGTGAGTCCCGCTGGGCGCTGCGTCGCGATTGCGCAGGACCGGGTGGCCGAAAAGCGATTCATCGAAAGCTGCGGCGTGCCCGTGGCGCCGCATCTGGTCATTGAATCGAACCAGGCGCTTGCCGCTATCGGCGATGCGTCCATCGAAGGCGTGCTGCCGGGCATTCTGAAGACGGCGCGTCTGGGCTATGACGGTAAGGGGCAGGTGCGCGTGAACACGGTGGCCGAGGCGCGCGATGCTTACGCTGCGCTGGGCGGTGTGCCTTGCGTGCTGGAAAAGCGTCTGGCGCTGGCCTTCGAGGTCTCGGTGCTGAGCGCGCGCGGCGCCGATGGCTCGGTCGCCACCTACCCGCTCGCACAGAACGTGCATATCGACGGCATTCTCGCCACCACGACGGTTCCCGCACCCGACGCCGCCCCGGCAGTTGCCGACGCTGCGCGTGCCGCCGCCGCCGCGATTGCGTCGAAAATGGACTACGTGGGCGTGCTGTGCGTCGAGTTCTTCATTCTCAAGGACGGCTCGCTCGTCGCCAACGAAATGGCGCCGCGTCCGCACAACAGCGGTCATTACACGATCGACGCATGTGCGGCCAGCCAGTTCGAGCAGCAAGTGCGGGCGATGGCCGGGCTGCCGCTCGGTGAGACGCGTCAGCACTCGCCGGCCGTGATGCTCAATGTGCTCGGCGACGTGTGGTTCGAGGGCGCCGCCAAGGATCAGCCTCGCACGCCGGCGTGGGCCGACGTGGTGGCGCTGCCGTCGGCACGCCTGCATCTTTACGGCAAGGAAGACGCCCGCGTGGGCCGCAAGATGGGTCACATCACGTTTGCCGGCGCGTCGTTGGACGAAGCCCGCAAGGCCTGTGTGACGGCAGCGGCGAGCCTCAACATCCCGCTGGAGGACTGAGCGATGACGTCGCCTCAAGCGCCACGCATCGTCATGCCGCCGGCTGACGCGATCACCCTGGCGGCCGAACAACTCGCGGCCGGCGAACTGGTCGCGTTCCCGACGGAAACGGTCTATGGCCTCGGCGGCGACGCGGAGAATCCGGCCGCGGTTGCGGCGATCTACGCCGCGAAGGGCCGCCCGGCGAATCATCCGGTCATCGTGCATTTTTCTCCGGAAGGCGACCCCGGTTACTGGAGCGACAACGTCACGCCGGCGGCGCGCAAGCTGATGGACGCGTTCTGGCCCGGCCCGCTCACACTGATTCTCAAACGTGCACCGCACATCTCCGATATCGTCTCCGGCGGACAGGATTCGGTCGGGTTGCGTTGCCCGTCGCACCCGGTGGCGCAAGCGCTGCTGCGCGAGTTTGCCCGGATCAAGGGCGGGCAGGGCGGGGTGGCTGGGCCGTCGGCCAATCGCTTCGGTCAGGTGAGCCCGACCGCCGCGCAGCACGTGCGTGACGAGTTCGCCGGGTTGCCGGGTGTCACCGTGCATGTGCTCGACGGCGGCGAGGCCGCCGTCGGCATCGAGTCGACGATTGTGGATTTGTCGCGCGGTTTTCCTGCGTTGCTGCGTCCGGGGCATATTTCGCCCGAGCAGATCGCCGAGGTACTGGGCGAGATGCCGCGTCTGCCGGGGCAGGACAGCGGTGCGCCGCGCGCTGCCGGCACGCTCAAGGCGCATTACGCGCCGCACACGCCACTGTATCTGTGCGACGCGGGTCAAGTCGCGCCGACACTGGCTGTGCGTCCTGACGGCGAGCGCGTTGCCGTGGTGGCCTTCGCGTCAACGCTGGCAGCCCTGCCGGCCGACGTCGCAACGTCGGCCGATGTCGTGAAGATCGTGCTGCCCGGCACGCCGGCGGCGCTTGCCACCGACCTTTACGCGATGCTGCGAAGGCTCGATCGCGCCGACGTCACGCACATCCTGTTCGAGCGCTTGCCGGACACGCCCGAGTGGGCGGCAGTCGGCGACCGTCTCGGACGCGCCGCTGCGGCTTTCGCGCGCGCGTAAGGCATCCGTGCCGCTTCGGCGCCGGGGCAACGTGTCACAGCGTCTTTTGCGACACGTTGACGCTGCCGACGTGCTCCGCAGTTCCCGGTAATCCGCCCGCCGACGGCATTGCCGCTTGTCCGGCGGCCAATTGCGTCAATTGTGCTGCCTGCCACGCGTGCCGCCACTCGGGCGGCCCAAACAGCGCCATCCCCTTGTCCCGCCATCCCTTCATCGTGACGACGTCGCGCGCCATCGTGCGCCATTCGTGAAACGTCAGCGTGATCGGGTTATGCGTATGGATCTGGTCGACGATGCCGAATTCGCACGGCTCGGCCTCGCTTTCTTCCACGTACGACCCGAACATGCGGTCCCAGATGACCAGCACGCCGGCATAGTTGCGGTCGATATAACGCGGATTGCGCGCGTGATGCGCACGGTGAATCGACGGCGTGTTCAGCACATATTCGAGCCAGCCCAGTTTCGGAATCGCCTGAGTGTGCACGAAGAACTGGAAGGCGAGATTGAGCAGCACCACGCCGACGATCTGTACCGGCGTGAAGCCGATGAGCGCCATCGGTGTCCAGAACAACCACATGCCTGCGACCGGATACATCAGGCTTTGACGGAAGGCGGTCGACAGGTTGAGCCGCTCCGACGAGTGATGCACGACGTGCGCGGCCCACAGCCAGCGAATGCGATGGCTGGCGCGATGAAACACGTAGTAGAGAAAGTCCTGTACGACGAAGAGCAGCACGAAGCCGACCCACCCCGCCGGCATTGTGTAGATGCGGTAATGGTCATAGAGCCACGCGTAGAACGGCACGATGAGCAGCCACGCGAGCTTGTCCGCCCCCTGATGCATGAGCGCGAGCGTCGCGTTGCTTACGGTGTCCTTCAGGCTGTACATGCCGGGGTTGCGGCGCCGCCAGTACCAGGCCTCGATGCCGATGCACAACACGAACACCGGGGCGAGCGCCAGCAAAATCAACTCGACGTTCATGACCTCGTGTCTCCTCACGATGGGGTCATCTGAACCGGTGCCCCCCGCCTTCATGAGAAGTGGGCGAAGGTGGCACCGATGAAACGTCTATTCTGACTCGAATGCGATCGGGTAGCGCGGCGGTTAGAGGGAAACGTCAAATGCCCGTCTTCACCGCCTCTACGTGGGTTTTGCTGACACAGGCCCGCTCAGCGGCCATTTTCGTACACCCAGGAGATGAGCGCGTCGTGGAACCCGCGTGCACTGCTCGCGCGCGGGTCGTTCACAAGCGAGACCACGACGTAGATGTCGCCGGCGCGCGTGCCGACATAGCCCGCCACCGCGCTCACGTCGTCGAGCGTGCCGGTCTTGATGTGGGCGTTGCCGGCCACGTCGCGGTTCATGAGGCGGTTGCGCATGGTGCCGTCGACGCCGACGGTCGGCATCGATTCGACGAGCACCTGTCCCGTCGGACTGTTGATGCCGTGTTGCAGCAGGCGCGCCAGCTCGGCGGCGCTGATGCGCTCGATGCGCGACAGGCCGGAACCGTTCTCGACTATCAGTCCCGGCATGGCGAGGTCGTTTTTGTCGAGCCAGCGGTTCAGTACATCGCGTGAGCGCGCAAGGCTTGCGGGCGTGCGGTTGTTGTCGGCGGCGAGACCCAGCGTCAGGAACAACTGACGCGCCATCACGTTGTTGCTGAACTTGTTCATGTCGTGCACGACTTCGGCCAGCGTCTGGCCGCGATGCGTGACGAGCAGACGCGCACCCGGGGGCACGGCGCCGGTGCGCACATTGCCGTTGAATTGCCCGCCCGACGCTTGCCACAAGGCACGGAAGCCACCGAAGAAGAAGCGATCGCGATCCGGTGCGGCCACATTCCACCCCTTGTCTTCGCAAGACGCCGGGTACGTGCCCGAGAAATGCGCGACATACGCGCCGTCGGGCGTCGTGTTCAGTGTGGGATGAATGCGTGTGAGCCAGTCGCCGCAATTGCCGGCCGGGGTGGACGACATCTCGTTCGAAATCTGCAAGTTCGCCAGCGGCGGCAGCACGCCCACGTCGACGGTACCGTTCGCATTGCCGGTGAAGCTGAACGAGAATGCCTTGAACGAATACAGCAAGGGATCGGGCGCGACGTTATACGGCCGGTCGTCGCCACCGTCGATGGCGCCCAGTGCGCCAATGTCCGAGCTATAGGCCGAGCGGTCGAGCACGAGGTCGCCGTTGATGGTCGTCACGCCGGTGTTGCGCAGTTCGGCGACGAACTTCTCCATCTCTTCGGGTACGAGCTTCGGATCGCCCGAGCCTTTGAAGTACAGATTGCCGTTGAGCGTGCGGCCGTCCGAGGCGCCGTCGGTGAATGCCTGTGTGCGCCAGCGGTAGTCGGCGCCGAGCGTGTCGAGCGCGGCAATCGTGGTGACGAGTTTCATCGTCGAGGCTGGATTGCGCGGCACGTTCGGATTGACGGCGAGCAGCGGCGCTGCGATCAAACCGCGCGTTTGCAGCGGATTGTCGACCTTCGCGACGATCACGCTCACGTGCGATGCGGGCACCTTGCTTGCCGCGAGCGCGCGGGACAACTCGGGCGGCAGCGGCGTGGCGTGCGTGGCAGCCTGCGGCACGTGGGGCATCTTCGCGTGCTTGGCGGGCTTGGCCTGCACGGGCGCACTCATGACCATCGCGAGCGTCAACGCCGTGCAGCACACGCGTACGACGTCGCCCATGACGCGGCGCGATGCCGGCGAATGCAGTGAAGAGGGGGGGCGTGGGGCGCTGCTGAGCAAACGAGGGACGCGCATGACGGGCGAGGTTCTCCAGTGTTGCGCGCAGCGAAACCGTACGGCCTGAAGGCTGGGAATGCCCAGGCGAAGCGATGCGGACGCGGCGGCGAAGCAATGACAATGATATGGGGCGCGGGCCGCGATGTGCGTCTGACATCGCGGCGGCATGCGTTCCATTGTATGTCGGTCATGCAACGAACTGTCGCTACAATGAGTCGAAATCCGGCGAGTGTCACGCATAGGCAACATCGCGCACGCGAGGCGACGTTGCCTGTACGGCCAGTGACGTCCGGAGAGGGTTTCAACCGGTGCTCAATCCATGCGAATTTTATTGGTGGAAGACGATACGATGATCGCCGCAGCCGTCATGAAAGGTCTGCGCCAGGACGGCTGGACCGTCGATCATGTGGGAGACGGACAACGTGCGCTCGATGCGCTCTCGCTAGAGTCGTACGATGCACTGCTGCTCGACCTTGGTCTGCCGCGCCGTGACGGTATCGACGTGCTACGCACGTTGCGTGCGCGCGGCGAGACGCTGCCGGTGCTCATCGCCACGGCGCGCGATGCGGTCGCCGACCGCGTGAAAGGGCTCGACGCCGGCGCGGACGATTACCTCGTCAAACCCTTCGATCTCGATGAACTGGCAGCGCGTCTGCGCGCGCTGGTGCGCCGCCAGGCCGGGCGCAGCGAGCCGTTGCTGCGTCACGGCGGCATCGTGCTCGATCCTGCGACGCGACAAGTGACGTGCGGTGGCGTGCCGGTGGTGCTCTCCGCACGCGAATACGCGGTGCTCGAAGCCCTGCTCAACCGGCCGGGCGCGGTGCTGTCCAAGGCACAACTCGAAGAGCGTATCTATGGCTGGGGGGAGGAAGTGGCGAGCAATGCGGTCGAAGTTCATGTCCACGGGCTACGCAAGAAGCTGGGGGCAGACGCCATCCGCACTGTGCGTGGCGTCGGCTATATGATGCCGGCGTCGCCGGAGGCGAACTGATGCGTTCGATCCGCCGTCGTCTTCTTGTCGGGCTGCTGATCACGCTGACGGTGGCGTTGTTGCTCGCGGGCATTGCGATCTTCCGTCAGGCGCGTACCGAAGCCAACGCCCTGTTCGATTTCCAGTTGCAGCAGATGGCGCTGTCGTTGCCTGCGGAGCCTTTCTCGAGCGTGCCGGGCGACCATAGCGACTCGGGCGGGCTGGTCATCCAGATATGGAGCCGCAACGGTGTCGAGTTGTATTACTCGCATCCGCGCACGCCGCTGCCGCCGCGCGCCGAACTCGGCTTCACCACAGTGCAGACCCCCGCAGGCGACTGGCGCGTGTATGCGGCGCTCGTTGGCGATAACGTCGTGCAACTCGCGCAGCCGATGGTCATCCGCGATTCGCTCGCCGTGTCGATGGCGCTACGCACGTTGTTGCCGCTGGTGGTGGCGATGCCGCTGCTGGCATTGCTCGTCTGGATCGTGGTCGGACGCGGCTTGCAACCGTTGCGTCGTGTCACGAAGGCGCTCGATGCGCGTGCGCCGGGGGCGCTGGAGGCATTGCCCGAAGCCGGATTGCCTGACGAGGTGCGGCCGCTGGTGCGTGCGCTCAACAGTCTGCTTGGCCGGCTCGACGAGGCGCTTGTGCAGCAAAAGGCCTTCGTGGCCGATGCCGCACACGAATTGCGCACGCCGCTCGCCGCGCTGCAATTGCAAGTGCAGTTGCTCGAGCGGGCCCATACGGAGACGGCGCGGAGCGAGGCCATGCGCGATCTGCGTGACGGCGTGCAGCGCGCCTCGCGCATGGTGGCGCAACTGCTCACGCTGGCGCGCCAGGAGCCCGATGCCACGCGCGCCGCCACCGCGTTCGTCGAGTTGCCGCTCGCCCCATTGCTGCAAGACGTGGTGGCGCATCACGCGGCGTTGGCTGCGGCGCGCGGGATCGATCTCGGGCTGGATGCCCCAGACGCGTTGGCCGCGATCAGCCGCGTGCGCGGCGATGCAGATGCGTTGCAGACACTCTTCGGCAATCTCGTCGACAACGCGCTGAAATACACACCGCGCGGCGGTCATGTGGACGTTCGTCTGGTGGCGGCAATGCCGTCGCCGGTGGTCGAGATTGAAGACACCGGGCCGGGGATTGCGCCGGCTGAGCGCGAGCGCGTGTTCGACCGGTTCTTCCGCGGCGGGGCAGCGTCGGCAGACGGGGCCGAGGCAGGGGCAGGGCATCCGGCGCCGCCGTCCGGCGCGCCGACGCCGGACGAGGCGAACGCGCCGCGTGCACAGGGCAGTGGATTGGGGCTTGCCATTGTGCGCAACATCGCGCTTGCGCATGGCGCGCGCGTGGAGTTGTTCGACGCGCGCAGCGCTCAGGGGCTGCGTGTGCGCGTGAGCTTCGGTAGCGCCGCGTCGACACCCCCGCCAGCGCTCTGACGATTTTGGATTCGCGCACGAGATACCGTGCGCGTGCTGTGTCCGGCTCGTGTTGCCGGACGTCGATGCGCTGTGCGGTCACGGCAATCGCACCCGCCGCACACGACATCGCGCGGTGCATTGACGCACCGCGCCTTCGGTGAAAACCTGAACTCATCCGCGCGTCACGCTTGTGACCTTGCCGTTTTCGATCGTGAGGGTGCGGCGATCCGGACGATAGTCGCGCGTGGTCGGCATGATCTTGCCGTCCTGCATGCCGATGCGCCACGGACAACCTTGCAACATCGATTCGGCGTCCGCGAGCGACTTGCCGACGATGGCCTGATCGGTGGGCGTGTCCGGCGTGCACTTGCCGTTCGGGCCCTGCATTTTTCCTGGCATCTGACCTTGTTCCTGTCCCGGCATCTGCGCTTGCGCCTGCGTCGAATCGGCAGGGCCTTGCGTGCCTTTGCCATCGCCTCGTGAGCCGTTGCCGGGCGCGGCGTTCACTGAAAGCGCGAAGGTCAGGCATAAGGCAGCGCCTGCATATCCCATCCAGCGAACTGCGTGACGGCGATCTGTGCGCATGGGGCAAAGTGTCGTTTCGGTGGTAGCCATCGTCATTCTCCCGTGGTTGAAAACTTGCGACGCGGAATTGCGCCACCCCGCCACCGTAGGCAGCGGTATGCGTCACGCGCAAGGCGAACCACGCGAGATGTCCCTTCAAACGCTTGCTGTCGTAACGCATAGCACTCAAGATGGCGCGCGACAGCATTCGATGAGTCACTTTCGAGCCGCTTAAGGTTGCCTTAAGGGAGCCTCTCTACGATCACAGTCATGTCAAACGTGGTCGTCTGTAAGGAGAGACACATGCGAACCTCGAAGCTCACTCGTACGCTGGTTGCCGGTGCCGTGCTTGTCGCATTGACGGGCGGCTACGTGGCGGGGCGCCAGCACTGGCAGGCACCAGTCGCCTCGGAGATGCTCAGCGACGCCAATGCCATGCCTGTCGCCAACACGCAAAACACCCCGAATACCGCGCCGCGCATGCTGGTGCCGGACTTCTCGCAACTGGCGGAACAATACGGACCGGCCGTAGTCAACATTAGTGTGACGCACGATGGGAAACCTTCTGCGGCGCGCGGTTCGGCTGCGATTCCGATGCCGCCGGGCATGGATCAGAACGATCCGCTGTTCCAGTTTTTCCGTCGTTTTTACGGTGCACCGGGCAACGATGGCGGCGGTGACGGAAGCGACGGCAACGACGGCAGCGGCGGGCCGACGCGCAGCCTCGGTTCCGGCTTTATCGTGAGCCAGGACGGCTACATTTTGACCAACGCGCACGTCGTCGACGACGCGAGTCAGGTCACGGTGAAGCTGACCGACAAGCGCGAGTACAAGGCAAAGGTCGTGGGCAGCGACAAGGCGAGCGACGTCGCGTTGCTCAAGATTGCCGCGACGGATCTGCCGACGGTGAAGATCGGCGATCCGTCGAAGTCGAAGGCCGGCGAATGGGTGGTGGCCATCGGGTCGCCCTACGGTTTCGACAACACCGTGACGGCAGGCATCGTGTCGGCGAAGGCTCGCGCCTTGCCAGACGAGAACTACACACCGTTCATTCAGACGGATGTACCGGTCAATCCGGGGAACTCGGGCGGGCCGCTATTCAATCTGAACGGCGAAGTCATCGGCATCAACTCGATGATCTATTCGCGCACCGGTGGCTTCCAGGGGTTGTCGTTCGCGATTCCGATCGACATGGCGATGAAGGTCAAGTCGCAGCTCCAGCAGTACGGCAAGGTGAGTCGCGGCCGGATCGGCGTAGCGATTCAGGAAGTGAACCAGTCGCTGGCGAAGTCGTTCGGTTTGCCCAAGCCTACGGGGGCGCTCGTGTCGTCCATCGACAAGAACGGCCCTGCGGCGAAGTCGGATCTGAAGCCGGGCGACGTGATTCTGGCCGTCAACGGTACGACCATCGACGATTCGGTGCAGTTGCCGGAGAAGATTGCCGATATGCGTCCGGGCCAGAAGGCAACCCTGACGGTCTGGCGCAATGGCGCGAAGCAGGACGTGAGCGTGACGGTGGCGGCGCTGGGTGAGAAGCAGGACGTTGCGAGCCGTGACGACTCGGCCACGCACGGGCGGTTGGGTCTCGCGGTACGCGATCTTTCCCCCGAGGAGAAGCGCGCGGCGCAAGTCACGAACGGTTTGTTCGTGGCGCGTGTGGGCGGGCCTGCCGAACAGGCCGGGGTGCAGCCGGGCGATATCATCCTGTCGCTTAACGGCACGCCGGTGACGAGCGCTTCGCAACTGAGCGACAAGCTCAAGAAGGCGGGCAACAATGTCGCGCTGCTCGTGCAGCGCGACGGACAACAGATTTTCATCCCGGTCGATCTCGGCTGAACGCTGGGCGAGGCTCCCTCGGGATACCACGCACTACCTTGTGCGCAGGTGGGGGAGCGGTCGTGATGTGACGACTGCCTCACCACCGGTGCGATCCGGCATCGTGATGACATGAACGGGAGGTCGAATATGTGGCAACAATGGCAACGCTGGTCGGTGGCCGCCGCGACGGCCGCAGTAATGGCTGGGAGTCTGGGCGGTATCTCGGCTGCCCATGCGCAAGGCGGGATGCTGCCGCCGTCGATGCAGCAGGGGAATGTGACGTATGTCTCGGGCGGCATCGACAGCGACGAATCCGGGGCTTTCAAGCGTGAGGCGTCGCGCTGGCCGTTGTCTATCGAGATGGCGGCACGCGGCGACGGCGCAAATGAGTACGTGGCCGATGTACAGGTGCAGATCATGCACGGCGGCACCACGGTGCTCGATACGCGCTCGAAAGGGCCGTTCATGCTCGTGAAGCTGCCCGAAGGCAACTACACCGTGAAGGCGACGTATGGCGGCAAGCCGATGACGAAGGATGTCCGCGTGTCCGCCAAGGGGCACGCCGCAGCCATGTTCCTGTGGCCGCGCGAATGATGTGCCGATCAGTCGCCTCAGGCGAAGGATCACGGATGACGAGGTAACCCAGGCAATACCACTCTGCAACGAGTGAGCGAGTTGCGCCGCCATGTTTGACGTGGCGGCGCTTTTTTTTGTGCTGCGGGAAATGAAGCGAGACGCGATTCGTCCGAGGGTGTCGCGGTTCAGACCGCGCTCTGGCACGCGGAGGCTTGGCCTTCGGCCGTGTCTTCGGATGCGCGTACCGCGAAGGTTTGTTTGACGGCGATGCCGTTCTTGATCGCCGTCATCTCGGCGAGAATCGCCACGGCGATCTCTGCGGGCGTGCGCGCGCCAAGGTGCATGCCGACCGGGCCGTGCAGTCGTTCGATTTCTGTCGAACTCAGATCGAAGAGCGACAGACGCTCGCGGCGGCGCGCATTGTTCACGCGTGAGCCGATGGCACCAATGTAGAACGCGGGGGACTTGAGCGCTTCGAGCAGCGCCATGTCGTCGAGCTTCGGGTCGTGCGTGAGCGTGAGCACAGCGCTGTGAGAGTCAAGCTGCAGCCGCACGATCAGATCGTCCGGCATCTCGCGCGATAACTCGGTGCCCGGCACCTGCCATTCGTCGGCGTATTCACTGCGTGGATCGCAGACGATCACGTGATAGTCGAGCGCGCACGCCATACCGGCGACGTATTTTGAGAGTTGTCCCGCGCCGATCACCACCAGCCGGCGGCGCGGGCCGTGCGAGGTGATGAGCCGGATACCGTCGAATTCGAGCGAAGGCGTGTGATGGCCCGGCGCAATGCGTACCGCGCCGGTCGCCATGTCCAGTTCGCGCACGACGAGGCGGAATTGCGCGATGGCGTCGAGCAGGTCCGCAACGCGCGACGCATCGCGCAACGGCTCGAGCACCAGTTGCAACGTGCCACCGCAGGGCAACCCGAAGCGGTGGGCCTCCTCGGCGCTCACGCCATAGCAGGTGAGTTGGGGACGGTCCTGTGGCCAGTCGCCGTCGCGAATGCGGTCGATGAGGTCGTCCTCGACGCAGCCGCCCGAGACGGAGCCGACCATGTGGCCGTCTTCACGAATCGCGAGCATCGAGCCCACGGGACGCGGGGCAGAGCCCCAGGTGCGTACAACGGTGCCCAGCGTGACGAAAAAGCCCGCGCGGGTCCACTGTACGGCGGACTTCAGCACTTCCAGATCGACACTGTCCATAGCACGGTTCCTTCGCCAATATGCGAGCGGCCAGCCGATGGGAGCCAAGACGCGGGGCCACCCCCTTCCATGCCCTTCAATTCGTCGCCCGATGTGATCCGGCGAGTATATCGCGCCTTGGCATGCGCTGTATTTGCGCCGATACTCCGCTCATCTGCCTGCTTCGCGGGCGCATGACGGTCATTTTTGGGGGGCGGAGCGGGCATCGATCCCAACGTCGCCGCCGTCATCTGACGTGAGTTGACTCGTGTCACAATACTTCGAGGTTCGAGGTAACGCCGAAATACCGCCGCAACACCAACGAGTCATCACATCGCGTTTGGGGAGGGGCAATGGAACTGCAAAATAGCCGGCAGTTGCCGGTGGCACGAGATGTCGCATGGATCGCGCTGAACGACCCAGGCGTCCTGCGCGGGTGTATTCCCGGCTGCGAATCGCTTGACCGTATCGACGACACGACGTGGGCGATCGTCGTCGTCGCCTCGCTGGGGCCGCTGAGCGGACGCTGGAATGGCCGCATCACGCTCTCCGATGTGGTGGCACCAAGCGCGTATACATTGAATTTCGACGGACTGGGCTCGTCGGCCGGGCACACGCGCGGCCGGGCGGCGCTCACGTTGCAATCGCAAGGACCGATGAACACATTGCTGACGTATGACATGAAGGCGCAATTCGGCAGCGAGTACACCCATCTGGACACCCCTCAAGTCAAAGAGGCGGTCCGCGGGCTCGCCGACGAGTTCTTTAAGCGCCTGACGGCCGCCATCGCCCCCCATCACAAGTGCAACGACCCCGTCGCCGCCGATGGCGAGGTGGCCGCCGCGCTAGCGACGTTTGCCGATGCACGCGATACGTCTTCCATGCGCGCAAAGATGGCACGCTGGTGGCCATGGGCCGTGGCGGTGGTAGTGCTGATTCTGATCGTGTTGTGGGGCAACCATGCCAGTTGAGCGCCGTCAGGGGAAAGCGGGCAAAGCGACCGTAGGCAAGCCGGAAAAAGCGGGCAAGGCGAGCGTCGCCCTTACCGCCGGCGCGCGCAACGCCGACGCGCTTGCGCGGGAGTTGCTGGCCGCGGCCGAAGCGCTGGAGGCGGCGAGCAAGCCCCCGGCACCTGTCGGAGAAGCGAGCTACGACGTGCGCGTGCGCATTCGCGACGGCGACACGCCGGTGTTCGGGCCGGGACGTCTGACGTTGCTGCGAGCCATCGAAGCGACAGGGTCGATTTCTGCGGCGGCGCGCCGCATGGGCATGTCGTACCGGCGGGCTTGGTTGCTCGTCGAAGCGATGAATCACGAATTCCGCGAGCCGCTCGTCACCCGCCATATCGGCGGCGTGTCAGGTGGCGGCGCGCAACTCACGCCGTTCGCGCAGAACCTCATGGCGCACTACGACACGCTCATCAAGGAAATCCGCTTGCTGCTCGATGCCCACGTGCCGATCTTCGACGCCTACCTCAAAGGCGGCAAGGCCGTCGACCCGGACGAAGCCGGAGCGTAAGCAAACACCGGCTTCCGGTCGCTGATTCCCCTGCTTCCGGACTATCACGAAAACGTTAAGTCTTCGTGAGGACTTCGTCACCGGTCTGAGGCGACACTGACTCCATTGACGCGAACCCCGCGATGGAGGTCACCATGTCCCGCCTGACGAAGTCCGTGCCGCTTGCGGCACAGCCCCCGGCGCGGCCCGGGCCGGTACAGCCGGGTTGGCTGCGCGTCACCCACTGGCTGAACGTGCTGGCCGTGCTCGTGATGATCACGAGCGGGTGGCGTATCTACAACGCCTCACCGATCTTCGGTTTTCGCTTCCCCAACGAGATCACGCTGGGCGGCTGGCTTGGCGGCGCGCTGCGCTGGCACTTTGCGGCGATGTGGTTGCTGGCGGCCAACGGACTCGTCTATCTGTCGACCAATCTTGCGAGCGGCCGCCTGTCGCGCCGCTTCTTTCCGCTGACCTTGCGCGGCGTGCTGCGCGATGCCTTCGCTGCGCTGCGCGGCCGTCTCGCGCACGACGATCCCCGTCAGTACAACCAGGTGCAACGCGCCGCATATCTGTTCGCGGTGCTTGACCTGGTGCTGCTCGTGGCGTCGGGGCTGGCGATCTGGAAGCCGGTGCAGCTCGGCTGGCTTTGCACGGCGTTCGGCGGATTTCAGGGCGCGCGCGTGGTGCATTTCGTCGCGATGGCGGGCCTCGTCGCGTTCGTCGTGGTCCATGTCGCCATGGTGGCGCTAGTGCCTCGCACACTGCGCACGATGATTACCGGACGCTGAGTGCGCCCGCCACGAGAGACCGAACTGCCATGACCTTCGAACGACAATCCCGCAACGTTCCGCCCATCGCCCCGGTCGTGCGCGACGGCGAAGCGATTCTGCACGAAGCGCGTGCGTTGATGACGCGTCGTGTGGCCGAGCCTTCTCGCAGAGCCTTCCTGACGCGCACGCTGTCGCTCGGCGGCGTGGCGCTGCTCTCGGGGGGCTCGCTGGACGACAACGCCAGCGTGGATGCGGCGCTGGACAAGATCTCGCGCTGGAACGACCGCGTACAGGCCGCCCTGTTTCGTCAGGACGTGCTGGCGCCGACGTTCCCGGCGTCGAGCATCACACGTCCGTTCCCGTTCAACGCGTTCTATTCGATGGACGAAGCACCGGTGGTCGAAGAAGCCGACTATCGGTTGGAACTGTCCGGACTGATTGCGGACAAGGCGCCATGGCGTCTCGATGCGCTCCGTGAGTTCGCGCGCCCGCGTGCGGCGGAGCAGATCACGCGTCACGTCTGCGTGGAGGGCTGGAGCGCCATCGGCCGCTGGGGTGGCGTGACGTTCTCCGACTTCCTGCGACGTATCGGCGCGGACACGACTGCGCGCTACGTCGGCTTCAAATGCGCGGACGACTACTACACGAGCATCGACATGCCCACGGCACTGCATTCGCAGACGTTGCTCGCGCTCACCTGCGACGGCCAGACGCTGCCAAGGGAGTACGGCTTCCCGATGAAGCTGCGTATTCCCACGAAGCTCGGCTACAAGAATCCCAAACATATCCGCGCGATTTTCGTGACCAACACGTATCCGGGCGGGTACTGGGAGGACCAGGGCTACAACTGGTTCGGCGGCAGTTGACGCCAACGCGTGACTGCACGATTCACGGAGCGCAGACCTGGCGCTCCGGCAGGGCTCACTCACATTTGGAGGATTACGGCAATGAAAATGCGATATCTGGCGGTGATGGCAATGGGACTGGCGCTTGGCACCGGTGCCGCTTTTGCGCAGGACGCGATGAGCAAGGGCGATGCGATGTCGAAGGGCGGTGCCATGAGCAAAGGCGATGCCATGAGCAAGGACAAGGACAAGGACATGGACAAGAGCGGCAAGATGTCCAAGGGCGACGCGATGGGCAAGGGCGATGCCATGTCGAAGGGCGGTGCCATGGGCAAGCACGACGCCAAGGGCAAGATGGACAAGGACGATGGCATGTCCAAAGGCGATGGGATGGGCAAGGGCTATTAAGTCAGGCGATGGGAAGCAACAAGGCGTCGCAGCGGACTTCCGTTGCGACGCCTTGTCTATTGTGACGTCACCGACGCTGGCAGCGGTGCCGCGCAACGACGAGCTAGCGCGTCAGCGCCACCGATTTGATGAGCAGAAACACGTCGCGGCCCGACGCCAGTTGCAGTTGATCGGCAGAGAAGCGGGTGATGCGTGCGCGCAGCGCCGTGCCTGCGGTATCGCCGAGGAGCGTGGCGCTGACTTCCACGGAGTCGCCAAGATCGCGCAGCGTCGTCACGCGTGCGCGCAGCACGTTCAGCACACTGGTATCGACGGGCGGCGCGGTGGCCACGGCGATATCGCGCTCGCGCACGAGAATGCGGCAGGCATCGCCTGCGTCGCCGCTGGCGCGCGGCACTCGCAGCCGGATCGTATCGCTGCCGTTCACGGCAAGCTCGGTCAGACCGTACTGCGTGTCGTGCCCGACGATGCGTGTCTCCAGCACGGTGCCCGGCGCTTCGTCCGCGCCGTCGAGCGCGTCGCGATGCGTATTGAGCACGTCGGCCGGTGCACCCTGCGAGATCGTACGGCCGTCCTTGAACAACACCACCTGATCGGCCAGTCGCATCACCTCGTCGAGCGAATGCGTGACGTACAACACGGGTAACTTCAACTCGTGACGAATGCGGTTCAGGTAGTCGAGCACTTCGAGACGCCGCGCATGATCGAGCGAAGCCAGCGGCTCGTCCATGAGCAGCATGCGCGGGCACGACAGCAAGGCGCGGCCGATACCCACGCGTTGTTTCTCACCGCCCGACAACGCCCCCGGACGGCGGCTCATCAGGTGTTCCAGATTCAGCACGTCGACCACGTGCTCCAGCGCAATTGCCCCGGTGCCTGCGGCGGCCACGTCGCGGCGTCGTAACCAGCGGCCGAAGAGCAGGTTCTGACGTACCGTCAGATGCGGCAGCAGGCGGGCATCCTGAAACACGTAGCCGATGCGGCGGCGCCACGTCGGCAGGTTGACCCCGGCGGCACTGTCGAAGAGCACGTCGTCGCCCACGACGATGCGCCCTGCGTCGGGTTTGAGCAGGCCGGAAACGGCATTGACGACGGTGCTCTTGCCGCTGCCCGACGGCCCGAACAGCGCGGTCACGCCCATGCCTGCGGCGAACGCTGCGTCGAGCCTGAAGTCGCCGAACGAATGCTGGAGACGAACTTCAACCGTCATAACCGAGCGCCTTGCGATTACCGAAGCGGATCAGCACTTCGGAGAAGATGAGCGTTGCCACGGCCAATACGACCGAGATCGCACACAGACGCCAGACCATCGCGTCGCCATCCGGCACCTGCGTGGCGGTGTAAATCGCCAGCGGCAGCGTTTGCGTTTGTCCGGGAATATTCGACACGAACGTGATCGTTGCACCGAATTCGCCGAGCGCACGGGCGAACGCGAGTACGAAGCCATGCAGCACGCCGGTGGCAGTGAGCGGCAGTGTGACCGTGAAGAAGGTGAGCCACGGGCCGGCGCCGAGTGTCTGCGCAGCTTGCTCCAGCTTGGTGTCCGACGCTTCGAGCGCTTGCCGGATCGCTCTCACGAGCAGCGGGAAGCCCATCACGCCTGCCGCGAGCGCAGCGCCCGTCCAGCGAAACGCGAAGGTGAAGTTGAACCACTCGCGCAATAGCTTGCCGATAGCGCCCTGCGCGCCAAACAGCACGAGCAGGGCGAAGCCGACGACCACCGGTGGCAGCACGAGCGGCAAGTGCAGGATGGCGTCGAGCAGCGCCTTGCCGGGGAAATGCCGGCGAGCGAGCAGCCAGGCAGCGCCGTAGGCGAAGGGCAGGCTGCAAAGCGTGCCCCACAAGCCGATGCGCAGGCTGAGTTCGACGATGCCCCATTCTTCCGGGCTGAGACTCATGAACATGCTTAGGGACGGCTGAAGCCGAAGCGCCGGAACGTGGCCTGAGCCGTGGGGGTTTGCAGGAATTTGTAGAACGGATCGGCGTCGGCACGGTTGGCCTGCTTCGTCACGGCAACCGGGTAGACGATCGGGGCATGACTGTCGGCCGGGAACGTGCCGGCGATGCGCACGCGCTTCTCGGCGTTGGCGTCGGTCTTGTACACGATGCCGTAGGGCGCTTCACCGCGCGCGACCAGCAGCAAGGCGTTACGCACGTTGTCGGCGGCGGCGACCCTGCCTTGCACCTTCGACCAGATGCCGAGCTTCTCGAGCGCCGCTTTACCGTAGAGGCCCGCCGGCACGTGGGCCGGATCCCCCATGGCGAGGCGGCCATCGCCGAGCTTCGCGTCGAGGTCGGCGCCCGGCTTCAGATCGATGTCGCCCGTGGTGGTGGCCGGCGCGATCAGCACCAATTCGTTGCCAAGCAGGTTGCGACGTGTGCTGGTGTCGATCAGGTCATGCTTCTGGGCGTAGTCCATCCAGTCCTGGTCGGCCGAGATGAACACGTCGGCCGGTGCGCCTTTTTCGATCTGGCGGGCCAGCGTCGAACTCGCGCCGTACACGAGCACCGGCTTCTTGCCGGTTTCCTTGGTGTAGGCGGCGGACAAGTCATCGAGCGCGTCTTTCATGCTGGCCGCGGCGAACACTTGCTGGGCTGCGGCGTGGCCGGCAAACAACAGGCTCGTGCCGACGGCGGCAACGCCCAGTGCGCGACGCAGCATCGTGCCGGACTTGCGCGGGGTTCGGGACTTCAGGCTAGCGATGACGACAGCTTTCACGAATGTGGTCTCCAGCATGGGGTGGCTAGGTCGGCTCGATGTCTGGCGGCGAACAGGTCGCGCGCCTTGAGCTGACTCGTGGATGCAATCGGGCAGCGAGGCCGGGTTGCAGGTCGCGAAGTGGGGCAACGCGTTATGTAGAATTATATATAACGCTGCGACGCTGTGTAGGTATCTGCCGTATGGCGGTGTCCGAAAGTCGTGCGGTGCGGCAACTCACGCGTTGTGAAACGGAGAAATCGGGACGATCGGGACAAGCGGGACGATGTACGCCACCTCGCGCAGAGGCGGGCACCAACGAACAAGCGCCCGGTGACGGGCGCCTGCTAATTAATATAGGGGGTGGTCTCGAAAGACCGGATGCGCCGTTCGACGCGTGCGCTCAGGCGAGGCCGGCCTGTGGCGTTTCACTCTCCGGGCGCAGCATCGCCGGGCTCATGCGCAGCATGTCGAAGAAGCCGTCGACCACCGCATCGCACTCCACGCCGAGATCGTAGTCGGGCAGGAACAACCAGTCCGACATCATGCCGACCACAAGCGCGTGCAGCATGATCGCCGCCACGCGCGTGTTGAGACGCTTCGGCAACTGATTTCGCTCAATGGCGCGTTCCATGTCTCTCATGATGCGCTGCTTGCCGTCGGCGCACGCTTCACGCTGACGCTCGAGCACCGAGAGCATCTCGTTCGTGTATTCGCACTTGTGGAACAGAATGTCGAGCACGCGACGGCGGCGCTCGTTACGCGCCGTCTCCTTGAGCACGAGCTTGCAGATATCGTGCATTCGCTCCATCGGATCGCCGTTCTCCGGCTCGGTGCATACCTCGTCGATCATGCGTTCCATGGGCAGACGGATGCGATCCATCATGGCGTTGAACAGGTCGATCTTGTTCTTGAAGTGCCAGTAAATGGCGCCGCGGGTCAGGCCAGCGGCTTCGGCGATGTCGGCGAGCGATGTGCGTGACACCCCTTTCTGTGCGAACACCGTCTCGGCGGTGTCGAGCAACAGATTGCGGGTCTCGATCGCTTCCTCTTTGGTTCTACGGGCCATCGTCGTGTCACAGGGGTGGGGCGGCGGAAATTTTGCGAAATGCGATGAAAAACACGGTGCACTTTGATGCAACGCAATGTGATTTACATACATTCATGAATGTATCTATAATAGCAGCCGCTTGCTCTATTGCACAGGGAACATTTAAGCTCCTTCGTCTAGGGGAAAAGCCTCACCCATGTGAGGGAGCCATTTGAGGCCAGATCACCCGGGCCTTGGGCATTCGCCGACCCGTCTTTATGCGACGGGACTGCAGACCGGTCTTCGCCGCTGCAATCGTCGCAACCGCAATCGTCGCAACGTATCGTCAATTTGTTTGACCGCATTCCATTTATCGGGGGCGTATATGCACGTCAAGAGAAGTTCACTGGGGATGGTCACGGCCGTGGCACTCGCGGTATTGACCTTGGCCGCATGCGGCAAGAAGCCGCAGCAGCCGCAGGGCATGGTGCCGGAAGTCGGCGTCGTGACGCTGCAACCTCAGAACGTAACACTGACGACCGACCTGCCAGGACGCACTTCGCCCTTCCGCGTTGCCGACGTGCGCGCGCGTGTCGATGGCATCGTGCTCAAGCGCGATTTCACCGAAGGCGGTGACGTCAAGGCAGGCCAGCGTCTGTACAAGATCGATCCGGCCACGTATCAGGCGGCTTACGACAACGCCAAGGCCACCTTGGCCAAGGCCACCGCGAATCAGGCCTCGACAAAGCTGCTGGCCGATCGCTACAAGCAACTGGTCGCAGTCGAGGCTGTCTCGAAGCAGGACTACGACAACGCCGTCGCCGCTGCGCTGCAGGCCGACGCCGATGTGCAATCCGGCAAGGCGGCGGTCGAAACGGCGCGAATCAACCTCGGCTACACCGACGTGCCGGCCCCGATCTCGGGCCGTACGGGGTTGTCGCAGGTGACCGAAGGCGCTTACGTGCAATCGGGGGCCGCCACGCTGATGACGACCGTTCAGCAGATCGATCCGATGTACGTGGACGTGACGCAATCGGCGACGGAAGGGCTTCGTCTGCGCCGTGCGCTGGCCGACGGCAAGCTGCAAAGCGGGGGCAAGAACGCCGCCAAGGTGGAACTGACGCTGGAAGACGGCACGAAGTACCCGCTCGAAGGCAAGCTGCAGTTCTCCGACATCACGGTGGACCAGTCGACCGGCTCGGTGACCGTGCGCGCCATCTTCCCGAACCCGAATCGTGAGTTGCTGCCCGGTATGTTCGTGCACGCCAAGCTTCAGGAAGGCGTGAAGGAAGGGGGGCTGCTCGTGCCGCAACAGGGTGTCACACGTGACCAGAAGGGCCAGCCGACCGCGCTGATCGTGAACAAGGAAGGCAAGGTCGAACTGCGTCAACTGGTGACCGATCGCGCGATCGGCGACAAGTGGCTGGTGAGTTCGGGGCTGGCAGCGGGCGATCAGGTGATCGTGTCGGGTCTGCAGAAGGTACGCCCGGGCGCACCGGCAAAGGCTGTGCCGGCGCAACAACCGGGGGCGACTCCGGCGGGTGCCAGCGCACCGGCTGCTGCGGTGCCTGCCTCGCAGGCGAGCACTGCCTCGGCCGCCAACGCTCAATAACGCGGAGCCTCATTCATGGCAAAGTTTTTTATCGATCGCCCGATTTTTGCGTGGGTGATCGCGATTGTCATCATGCTGGCCGGTGCGCTTTCGATCCTGAAGCTGCCGGTCTCGCAATATCCGCCCATCGCACCGCCTTCGGTGCAGATCACTGCGACCTACCCGGGCGCTTCGGCGCAGACCGTTCAGGATACGGTCACGCAGGTGATCGAACAGCAGATGAACGGTATCGACAACCTCGAGTACATGTCGTCGACGTCCGACGGCTCGGGTACGGCGCAGATCACGCTGACCTTCTCGCAGGGCACGAACCCGGACATCGCACAGGTGCAGGTGCAGAACAAACTGCAACTTGCCACGCCGCTGCTGCCGCAGCAGGTGCAACAGCAGGGTATCAAGGTGGCCAAGGCGACCAAGAACTTCCTGCTGGTGATCGGCGCGTACTCCGACGATGGCCGGATGACCGACATCGACCTTGCGAACTACATTGCCGCCAACGTGCAGGATCCGATCAGCCGTGTGAACGGCGTGGGTCAGGTGCAGCTCTTTGGCTCGCAATACGCGATGCGTGTCTGGGTCGATCCACAGAAACTGAACGGCTATAACCTGACCGTCATTGACGTTTCGAGCGCCATTCAGGCGCAGAACGTGCAGATTTCGGCGGGCGAGCTGGGCGGTGCGCCGGCGGTCAAGGGGCAACAGCTCAACGCGACCGTGACGGCGCAAAGCCGTCTGCAAACGCCGGAGCAGTTCCGCAAGATTCTGCTCAAGGTCAACAAGGACGGCTCGCAGGTGCGTCTGGGCGACGTCGCCCGTGTCGAACTCGGCGGCGAATCGTACCAGGTGGTTGCACGCTATAACGGCAAGCCTGCCGCGGGTCTGGCCATCACGCTGGCTACGGGCGCGAACGCGCTGCAAACGGCCACGGCGGTCAAGCAGGCGGTTTCCGATCTGGAGCCGTACTTCCCTGCCGGGATGAAGGTCGATTACCCGTACGACACCACGCCGTTCGTGAAGATCTCGATCGAAGAAGTGATCAAGACCCTCATCGAAGGTATCGTGCTCGTGTTCCTGGTGATGTATCTGTTCCTGCAAAACCTGCGGGCAACGATCATCCCGACGATCGCCGTGCCGGTCGTGTTGCTCGGTACGTTCGGCATCATGGGCGCGGCAGGCTTCTCCATCAACACCTTGTCGATGTTCGGTCTGGTGCTCGCCATCGGTCTGCTCGTCGACGATGCCATTGTGGTGGTGGAAAACGTCGAGCGGGTGATGGCCGAAGAGGGGCTGAGTCCGAAGGAAGCGACGAAGAAGGCCATGGACCAGATCGTCGGCGCGCTGGTAGGCGTGGCGCTCGTGCTCTCGGCGGTGTTTGTGCCGATGGCGTTCTTCGGCGGCTCGACAGGGGCCATCTATCGCCAGTTCTCGCTGACGATCGTGGCAGCCATGGCATTGTCGGTGCTGGTGGCCATCGTGCTGACGCCGGCCATGTGCGCGACGATTCTCAAGCCGATCAAGAAGGGCGAAGTGCACGAAAAGCGCGGCTTCTTCGGCTGGTTCAACCGCACGTTCGACAAGGGCTCGAAGAAGTATCAGGGGCAGGTGGAGCGTATTCTGAAGCGCAGCACGCCGCTCCTGATCGTCTATGTCGTGATCGTCGCGACGGTGGGCTTCCTGTTCATGCGCATGCCGACGGCGTTCTTGCCGGATGAAGATCAGGGCTACTTCTTCAACCTGGTGCAATTGCCGCCGGGCGCGTCGCAAGAGCGCACGCTCGAAGTCATGAAGCAGGTCGAGACGCACTACCTCGAGAAGGAAAAGGACGCCGTGCGTTCGATCTTCACGGTGACGGGCTTCGGCTTTAACGGCCGTGGTCAGAACGTGGGTCTGGCGTTCACGATGCTGCGTCCGTGGGAAGACCGTCAGTCGTCCGATCTGAAGGTGCAGGCGGTGATTGCGCGTTCGTATAAGGCGTTCGCGAGCGTGAAGGACGCCATGATCTTCGCGATCAACCCGCCGTCGGTGCCTGAACTGGGTAACGCGGGCGGTATCGACTTCGAACTGCAGGATCGCGCAGGCCTCGGCCACGACGCGTTGATGGCGGCGCGTAACCAGCTCCTCGGTTTGGCTGCAAAGAATCCGAATCTGGCGAACATGCGTCCGAACGGTCTTGACGACACGCCGCAGTACAAGGTGGACGTCGACGAAGAAAAGGCGGCGGCACTTGGGCTGTCGATTGCCGATGTGTACACCACGCTCTCGGCCTCGTGGGGTTCGTCCTACGTGAACGACTTCATCGACCGGGGGCGCGTGAAGAAGGTGTACGTGATGGCGGAACCGAAGGACCGCATGCTGCCGCAGGACATCAACAAGCTGTACGTGCGCAACGCTAGCGGAACCATGGTGCCGTTCTCGGCCTTCGCCACCGGCAAGTGGATTTACGGCTCCCCGCGTCTGGAACGTTACAACGGCGTGCCTGCGGTGGAAATTCAGGGGATGCCGGCACCGGGCAAGTCGTCGGGTGACGCCATGAAGGCCGTGGAGGAAATTGCAAAGCAACTGCCTCCGGGTATCGGTCTGGAGTGGACGGGGCTGTCGTTTGAAGAGCGCATTTCCGGCTCGCAGGCACCGGCGCTGTACGCCATCTCCATCCTGATCGTGTTCCTGTGTCTGGCGGCGTTGTACGAGAGCTGGTCGATTCCGTTCTCGGTGATTCTGGTGGTGCCGCTGGGTGTGTTGGGTGCACTGCTGGCCGCAACGCTGCGCGGGTTGTCGAACGACGTGTACTTCCAGGTGGGGCTGCTCACCACGGTGGGTCTGTCGGCGAAGAACGCGATTCTTATCGTGGAATTTGCCAAGGATCTGCAAGAGGAAGGCCGCTCGCTGATGGAAGCGACGATGGAGGCGGTGCGACTGCGGTTGCGCCCGATCCTGATGACGTCGATGGCGTTCGTTCTCGGGGTGTTGCCGCTTGCGATCTCGAACGGCGCCGGCTCGGCCTCGCAGCACGCTATCGGCACCGGCGTGATCGGCGGTATGCTGGCGGCAACGTTCCTGGCCATCTACTACGTGCCGATTTTCTTCGTGATGGTGCGCAAGCGCTTCGCTCATGAGGAACTGGATACCGTGGAACATCCGGAAGCGCGTCACGAGCCGCTCGACGCCGGCCCCGCCAAGGAAGGAAACTGACTATGAAGCACAATGCATTGCCGATGGCCTTGGCGGCAGCGTTCCTGGCAGGCTGTACCCTCGCGCCGCACTATGAGCGGCCCGAGGCACCGGTGGCCACGTCGTTCCCCACTGGCCCGGCCTACAAGACGCCCGGGGCGGCGAACCAGAACGGTACTGCCGGCAGCAATGCCCTGGCAGCCGCCGATCTGGGCTGGCGAGATTTCTTCACCGATCCTCGCCTGCAGAAGCTGATCGAGATCGCGCTGGAGAACAACCGCGATCTGCGAGTCTCGATGCTCAACATCGAAGCGGCGCGTGCGCAGTATCAGATCCAGCGCTCGGCGCTGCTGCCCTCGGTCGGGGCGGCGGGGCAGGCGTCGGTTCAGCGCTCGCCGGCGGATTTGTCGTCGTCGGGACGTGCCGGGATCAACCGCAGCTATCAGGTAGGTGTGGGTTTCACGTCGTATGAACTCGATCTGTTCGGTCGCATCCAGAGCCTGAAGGATCAGGCGTTGGAGAAGTATCTGGCGACCGAGGACGCGGCCAAGGCAGCGCATATGACGCTGATCTCGGAAGTGGCGACGGCGTACCTCACCTGGCTGGCGGATCAGGAGTTGCTCAAACTCACTGCCGACACGCTCAAGAGCCAGGAATCGTCGTATAACCTGACCAAGCGCAGCTTCAACGTGGGCACGGCCTCCGGGCTGGATCTGCGTCAGGCGCAAACGCCGGTCGATACGGCGCGGGCAAATTTCGCGCAGTACACGCGTCAGGTCGCACAGGACGAAAATGCGCTCGCGCTGCTCATCGGCCAGCCGTTGCCGGCCGATTTGCCGCCGGGACGTCCGCTCGATGGGCAAGGTCTGCTTACCGACTTGCCGGCCGGGTTGCCTTCGGATCTGTTGCTGCGGCGTCCGGATGTCACGGCGGCCGAGCACACGCTCAAGGGGGCCAACGCGAACATCGGCGCCGCACGTGCGGCGTTCTTCCCGACGATTTCTCTGACGGCAAACGCCGGCACGGCCAGTGCCTCGCTGAGCAATCTGTTCAAGGGCGGGCAGGGTGCATGGTCGTTCGCACCGACCATCACGCTGCCGATCTTCGCGGGCGGGCAGAACGTCGCCAACCTCGATCTGGCCAAGGTGCAGAAGCGTATCGAGATCGCCAACTACGAGAAGGCGATTCAGACGGCGTTCCGCGAGGTGTCCGACGGGTTGGCCGCACGCGGCACGCTCGACGATCAGGTCTCGGCGCAGGAGTCGCTCGTCAAGGCGAGCGACGAGAGCTACAAGCTCTCGGACCTGCGCTATCGCAACGGTGTGGACAGCTACCTGAACGCGCTTGTGTCGCAACGCTCGCTGTACTCGGCGCAGCAAACACTGATCGCCACGCGTCTGGCGCGCTGGAGCAATCTCGTCACGCTGTACAAGGCGCTCGGCGGTGGTTGGGAAGAGCGCTCGGTTCCGGCCAACGCCGGGACGGCGTCGGCACCTGCGGCAGCATCGTCGTGATCGTGTCGCTTGCGTCGACGATGTCGTGAGGCAGACGGCGGTGTGAACCACTTGTCTCGCTGAGACGCAATGCTTGAACTTCGAAACGCCCGGCCATGTGCCGGGCGTTTCGTTTTTGTGCGTCATGTCGTGCGAGAAATTGGCTCAGTTCCCAAGAAGTTTAGACGCCGGGTTCTACGCTCGCCCCTACCTCGCGTAGCGCTTCGTCGCTATCCTTGATCGCGTTGTATTCGCAACACCCCGAGCGTCGACGCGAGCGTTTCCAGACAGTGGCGAATCGTCGCACGGGGCATATATAAGCTGACTGCTTTTCCAGGGAGAGACACCATGAGCGATCTTCAAGCTCGCTTCGACGAGGCGGTAGCCCAGTCCAAGACGCTGCCGGAACGCCCCGACAATTTCACATTGCTGCGTATCTATGCGCTCTTCAAACAAGGCACCGAGGGTGACGTGTCCGGCACGCGTCCGGGCATGACGGATTTCGTCGGCCGTGCCAAGTTCGATGCCTGGGAAATGCTCAAAGGCAAGTCGAAAGAAGAGGCGCAAGAAGCTTATGTCGCACTCGTCGACGAGCTGAAGGGATAACGTTGCCGGGCACGCGGTTGCCCGTCACGAGCCAATGAGGCGGTGCCGAACTCGTTCGGTGCGGTCAGCCCAAAGACGGCGACTTCGGTCGCCGTTTTTTTTATGGACGTTCGTTGAGGGATGTGGCGTCGCGTGTGGAAAGTGAGGTGGCGCATGACGGGGCAGGTTTTGCGGCGCCATCCGATTGGCGTGTGGCGAAGCGTGGGCGACGATGGACGCGTCATCAACGAGACGAGAGACCGAACCATGCAACAGGATCGACGACACCAGCGGCGTCGCGCCGACCGGCAGGCGCTTCGCGATACGCTGGCTAATCACCGCTTTCCGCCGATGCGAAGCGCTCGGCGAACCCCATCGCGCGATGCTGGCGGACGGCGAGGCCGAGGGCAGTTGCCGTTGCCGTCGCGTACGCGGGGGAGGCCGCAAGGCGAGGCGGCGGAAGGGAAACCGACGAGCGGCGGGCGCTGCAAGACCCGCTTTCGCGGGGGCGCAATGCTTGACGTCATGTTCACACTGGCGGCGCTCATGGCAGGCGCGCAGGGTTTCGCCCATTGGCAGGCGGCGGGGGCAATGACATCCGCCGAGCTTGCTCCTTCGAAGACAAATGTCGCGTTGGCATTGCCAGCGCAAGCGGGGAACGACGTATGGCACGCTCGTCGATCCCCGTGATGTGGCCGCCGCGTTTGGGCAGGGGGAACAAGGCGTGCGTGCGTCGTATGGCGGGATTTACGCTGCTTGAGTGGGTGCTGGCAATGCCGCTCGGGTTGCTGATCGTGACGGCGGCGATCGCGATCTATCTCGCGGGCATTCGATTGTGGCGGGTTCAGGCGGAGCGATACGACGTTACCGAGCGCGCGATCTTTGCATTGACCCAACTCACCCGTGCCGTCGGCATGGCGGGATACCGGAACTGGGACCCGATGGAGGGCGCGATCTGGCCGCCGGGGCCTGTGAAGCGCGAGTGGCCGTCGTTGCGAGCGAGTGCAGCATGCGCGGGCACCGTCGACACGTGTGCGCGATCGGGCTGGCAAGGCAGCTCACTGCTGGAAGTGCAGTTCCAGGGGGCGGGATTGTCGGAGGGCAACGGTGCCATCCACAACTGCGCGGGCATGCGTACCCGAGCGACGGGACGTCTGGACGACAGACATCTCAGCATCTTCTATGTCGATAAGGGCGAGGACGAGATTCCCTCGCTCTACTGCCGCTACGGTGAGCGTCAAACGCGCTCGACGGATCTGCATCCGGCACAGGTGCTGGTGAGCGGGGTGGAGGCGATGTACGTTCGGCTAGGGTTTCGCGTCGGCGGGACCGGGCCTTTACGTTGGGTTGAGCCCGTGAGAAGTCTGCGCCGCAGGCCGCCAAGCCCGCCACCCGGGGAGGGCGGATGGGAGAACGTCGCGGCGGTGGCCTTTTCGCTGGTCTTGCGCGGCGCGCCGCGAAGCGGTGGCAAACCACGGACCACGCGGGTGGTCGAAGTGTTCGATGCGGCGTCCGGTGGTCGTGAGTACAAGCGGCTGGGCAACGCCGGTGACGTTCATCTGCACGTATTCAATGCGGTGGCCTATCGTCGCAACGATGGTGGCGTCGGCGAGGAGGCGAAATGGTTGGCGTCTTCATGGTGATGTGGCTGGCGGCGCTGATGACGCTTGCCGCATCCGGCATGCACCATCGCCAATTGGCCAGCCGTTTCGTTGCCTATACGAACGATCGCGCAGGGGCGTTTGCGGCGGCGGACCGGGCGCTTGCCGAAGCGCGCGATTGGCTGACGCATGAGGCGCGAGCTGCGGATATTGCTGCCGTGCCGGCATTCGAGGCGGGACCACAGGGCGTGCTTGAGGCGAACCATCGCGGTGACATCTGGTACCAGCGCCGTGTGCCGAGATGGCGAACGGTCGAATGGAATGGCAGTGCCGCCGTCGTTGCGACGCGAAGGGCGCGCTACTTCATCGAGAGAATCGCGTATTCGGCGTATTTGGCGGGCGAACCGGAAACGCGCGACGTGCCAGTGCGGCGGTATCGCGTGAGTGCGATGGGGTGTGGCGAGTTGCCAGGCACGCGCGTGTATTTGCAGGCGATCTATGAAGTCCGGCAACGAACGGGGAAAGCGGGTGGTGGCGGTGAACTAGCATCGTTTTCATCGCGTTCGTTGAGTTGGCGTGAGGTTGCCAGGTGGCATGACAGCAGTGCTGTGACACTCGCGCCGGGCACGCGTAGCGAGCATTGCGATGCGTCCTGATCTACGTGCCGCACGCGGCGTCACGATGCTGGAGTGTGTCATTGCGATGGCTGTGCTCGCCGTTGCACTGATGGCGGTTTCGCCTTCCATCGACACGGTTCGCCGCCGGGGGGCGGTAGACATCACGGCGCGAGCGTTTCTGGCATCGCTGCAGGCAGCGCGTTCCGAGGCGCTGGGACGGCACCGGCGCGTGGCAATGGCCCCACATGACGGCGGGAGTCTGAATAGCGGCTGGGTGACGTTCGTCGACGAGAATCGCAACGATCGCTTCGATGCGGGAGATCAAGTGCTGGGGCGATACGCGCCATTGCCACCGGGCGTGAGTATCGACGTGCGATGGGGGTTGTACAACACCGAAGGCCTCGCGTTCGCAGAAGACGGTTTCATGCGAACGCAGACACGAGGGTGGTTGTCGGGGACGGTGCGCATTGCGGGGCACGGGCGGCGCGTTTGCATCATCATCAATGCCTACGGACGCGCCCGTGTGGCTCGACGCTGTGATGCGTGAGCCGGGGCGCAGCGATTACGTGACCGGCGGGGGGCCGATGTCGTTGCGTCGGGACGAGGTTGTCGCAGACGCGCGAGGTGTGTCGGACATATCTGACGGATAGGGTGCACCGGCTTTCGGCGTCGACGGCTTCGTCGATTCCTGCCAGAGCTTGATCCCTTGCCATGCGAGAACGCCGAGGCTGCCCCACTTGAGACTGCGGCGTACCACGCGTCCGACAGGGGTATGCGACAAACCGGTGAGCGCCAGCGAGGCAACGGAACTGACCAGCGGATAGCGTTCAAGCAGTCCGCCGAGCTTGAGTCCGGAACTGGCGAGGCCGCTAATGCTGGCGAGGTTGGCAAAGCCACCGGGCAGCAGATAGCGTACCCAACGGAAATTGCGCAGGCGTTCGCGCGTAACGTGCGAGGCTTGAATCAGTTCGGCGCGCTCAACAGCGATACGCGTGAGCACGAGTTCCTTGCGAATGGCGAGGAGGTCATGACGCGAGCGTCGTGACGGTCGCGTGCGGCGAGGGCGGTTCTGTTCCAGCGGCACGGGCAGATCTCCTTCAGTCCGGACGCAGTGCGTCGCGGTCCTTTTCGAACTCGGCCAGTGTGGCTTCGAACGGCATCGGGGCATCGCGCAGAATGTTGCGCGCGCGCAATGCGCACCAGCCGGCGAGCAACAGATACACGACGAAGATGCCGGTCATGGCCTGGAGGCGATAGGTGTCCCAAAAAATCACGATCACCAGCGCGGCCAGCGACACGAGAGCGAGTACGCCGAAGAGCATCGCGGCCAGACCAAGGAAAGCGACGCCCATCAGACGTTCTTTCTCTTCGGTCAATTCGATGCCGATGAGTTCGATGCGCGACTGCAGGATCTCGAGCAACGCACCGGCGAGGCGCCGCAGTGAAGGCCGCGGCGGGGTCGTGCGATCATTGGCGGTCATGGGCTGGACTTGTGGGCGGCACACCTGACCCGTCGCACCGGTCAGGTGGGCTCCGCCATAGGCAGAATAGGCGAGAAAGCGACTGGCGTCGACGCAGCTTACTTGCGGTTGAGCAGCAGGCCGATCACCACGCCAATACCGGCGGCGATGCCCACCGCTTGCCACGGATGGTCGTGAACATAGTCGTCGGTCGCGCGAGCGGCTTGCTTGCTCTTCTCGACAACGACCACCTGCACGTCGGAAGCCTTTTCCTTGGCTTGCTTGAGCAGCGTCAGGGCCTTGTCGCTCAATTCGGATGCGCGCTCACCGGTCGTGTTGGCGGCTTGTTTGAGCAGGTCTTCGGCGTCGGCCAATACGGATTTGATATCAGTCATAAACTTCTCCTTGTTGGTGTGCACTATGCGACGTAGTCGTTACCCGATTCTGGGAGGAAAATGCGAAGGGGATATGGGTGTTATCGTAACGCTTTCAACGAATCGTTGCCATAAAACAACATCCCCCGAGGGCGCCATATTGCGAATAATTATGTGCAATCAATTTTTTATTCGTTCTGGCAAAGCTTAGCATCCTTTAGTCTTTACCCCACTGACTTGAAGGTTCTCAAGGAGACCGTAAATGACATTGCGTTTGGGTGACATTGCCCCCGATTTCGAGCAGGACTCGTCGGTTGGCAAAATCAAGTTCCATGAATTCCTTGGTGACGGTTGGGGTGTGCTCTTCTCGCACCCGGCCGATTACACGCCGGTGTGCACGACCGAACTGGGTCTGACCGCAAAACTCAAGGGTGAGTTCGAGAAACGCGGCGTGAAGGCCATCGCGCTGTCGGTTGACGACGTTGAGTCGCACAAGGGCTGGATCAAGGACATCAACGAGACTCAGAACACCACGGTCAATTTCCCGATTCTGGCCGACGGCGATCGCAAGGTTTCGCAGCTCTACGACATGATCCATCCGAATGCCAGCGAAACCGTGACGGTTCGCTCGCTGTTCGTGATCGACCCGAAAAAGAAGGTGCGCCTGATCATCACGTATCCGGCCAGCACGGGCCGCAACTTCGACGAGATCCTGCGTGTTATCGACTCGCTGCAACTGACCGACAATTACTCGGTCGCCACACCGGGTAATTGGAAGGATGGTGAGGACGTCGTGATTGTCCCGTCGCTCAAGGATGAAGCCGTGCTCAAGGAGAAATTCCCGAAGGGTTACAAGGCCGTGCGTCCGTATCTACGTCTCACGCCGCAGCCGAACAAGTCATCCGGCTAACGCCGCAGAAGACAGCGGATGAGAAAAAGCCAGCTCGACAGAGCTGGCTTTTTTGTTTGGTACGCGCCGTCGCCCGGGGGATTGACGGCCCGCGAAGTGCGGCCTGAGAAACGACGCGTACCAGACAAGTCGCATGAACCGCGATGCGCTGCGCGATCTGCACTGCGCGACCGCTCGCGGTTCATGCAACCCGATCCCTCGTGACGATCGATCAGAAGAACGCCTGGATGCCGGTTTGCGCGCGGCCGAGAATCAGTGCGTGGATGTCGTGGGTGCCCTCGTAGGTGTTGACCACTTCGAGGTTCACGAGGTGACGGGCAATGCCGAACTCATCGGAGATGCCGTTGCCACCCAGCATGTCGCGTGCCAGACGTGCGACGTCCAGTGCCTTGCCGCACGAGTTGCGCTTCATGATCGACGTGATCTCGACAGCCGCGGTGCCTTCGTCCTTCATGCGGCCCAGACGCAGGCAGCCTTGCAAGCCCAGCGTGATTTCCGTCTGCATGTCGGCGAGCTTCTTCTGGATCAACTGATTGGCGGCGAGCGGCCGGCCGAACTGCTGACGGTCGAGCACGTATTGACGCGCGGTATGCCAGCAGAATTCAGCGGCGCCCAGCGCACCCCAGGCGATACCGTAACGCGCCGAGTTCAAGCAGGTGAACGGCCCCTTCAGGCCGGAGACGCCCGGCATCAGATTCTCTTCCGGCACGAACACCTGATCCATCACGATCTCACCGGTGATCGAGGCGCGCAGGCCGACCTTGCCGTGAATCGCCGGGGCCGACAGGCCTTTCCAGCCCTTTTCCAGAATGAAGCCGCGAATCTTCTCCTCGCCATTCTCGTCGGCGAGCTTGCCCCAGACCACGAAGACGTCGGCGATGGGGGAGTTGGTGATCCACATCTTCCCGCCGCTCAATTCATAGCCACCTGCAACTTTCTTGGCGCGCGTAGTCATGCCGGCCGGATCGGAACCGTGGTTCGGTTCGGTCAGACCGAAGCAACCAATCCACTCGCCGCTGGCCAGCTTCGGCAGGTACTTCTGCTTCTGTGCTTCGCTGCCGAATTCGAAGATCGGCACCATGACGAGCGACGACTGTACCGACATCATCGAACGATAGCCCGAGTCGACGCGTTCGACTTCGCGTGCGATCAGCCCATAGGCCACGTAGCTCAGGCCAGGGCCACCGTATTCCTCGGGAATCGTCGGGCCGAGCAGGCCGATCTCACCCATCTCGCGAAAGATGGCGGCGTCGGTGCGCTCATGACGGAATGCTTCGAGCACGCGCGGCGCGAGCTTGTCGTTCGAGTACGCGGCGGCGGCGTCGCGAATCATGCGCTCTTCGCCCGTGAGCTGTGCGTCCAGCAACAGCGGATCTTCCCAATGAAACTGTGCATTGCCTGCCATGACCTATCTCCTCCGACGTTCTCAAAAATTGGCCGACGCCATCCTCGTCGGCCCGTTTGGCGCATGTGCGGCATACGTTGCCGTATCCCGCACCGGGAAAGCTCGTCGACTTGACGAAAGTTCCGCAATGCGGAACAATGTTCTGAAATCGAAGTTAGTTTAACACTAAAATTTTTTGTCAGGCAACGGCCAGTGCGTGTACTGGCCGAACCTATTTGAAGCGGAGTGCGCGATGGTTGTGGTCAAAACGTCCCTGTCAGCCTTCACCGGTGCGCCGGCCCATGGCGTGCCGCCTTCGCACGACGAGCGCAAGTTCGTCACGGCACTCGCACGGGGTCTCGATCTGCTGCGCGCCTTCGGACCCGACGACGCGCTGCTGGGTAACCGCGACTTTGCAGCACGCACCGGGCTGCCGAAGGCGACCGTCAGTCGCCTCGCTTACACGCTGACGGCGCTGGGGTATCTGCGCTACGACGCCGAGCTTGGCAAGTACGCACTGGATGCCGGCGTGCTGGCCTTGGGGTACGCGTTCCTGAGCGGTACCGACATGCTGACGCTGGCTCGCCCGCACATGCGAGCGCTGGCCAAGGAAATGGGGTGTTCCATTTCACTCGGTTGCCGGGAAGGTATCGACATGATGTATCTCGAAACCATCCGCAGCGACTCGGCGCACCTCACGCTGGGTCTCACGGCGGGCTCACGTCTATCGATGCTGACGAGTTCGATGGGGCGCGTCTACCTCGCGGCGATGCCCTCGATCGAGCGTGAGACGATGCTCGCCGATCTACGCGATGCCTACGATGCGAATCCGGCCGCGTTGCGCAATGTCGGTTGGGACGTGCTCCAGTCCGGCGTCGAGAAAGGGATCGAGTCGTACAGGCGCGAGGGATGTTGCTACTCGTTTCGCGAGTGGCATGAAGGCGTGAATGCGGTCGCAGTGCCGCTCCGTGACGTGCGGCAAAACCGCTGGCTGGCCATCAGTTGCAGCGGCCCGTCGTCGTCGATTCCGGATGCGCTCTTCCGCGAGGAGATCGGTCCGCGTCTGAAGCAACTGGCCGCGCGTCTGAGCGGACAGGCTTAGGTTGGTGGCAGATCGGGTTGGGGGCCGCCTGCGGCACTCCAATGCGCTTTAAGTCGCACCGCAGGCGGCCCCCAACCCGATCCACAACCGATATCGATCCGACGACACCCATCGACACGATGAGCGCTGCGCGGCGGGGCGTACGATGGCAGTGATTGTCCGCTCCCTTGACGTAGCGACTCAACAGGCACGGCTCGGGAGCGGAGTCAGGGGGGGGGGCGGGCAAGCGCTGTAGCCCCGGAAAAAGGGGCGGCGCTCGCCGAATCTATGCGGTAGGTGTTCTCACCGCAACGACATCACAGCAACGTTCGCACGTGCCACAACTCGGGGAACAGCACCACATCGAGCATCTTGCGCAGATAGGGTGCCCCGCTGGTGCCGCCTGTGCCTTGCTTGAAGCCGATGATGCGCTCGACAGTCGTCACGTGGCGGAAGCGCCATTGGCGGAAGGCATCTTCGAGATCGACCAATTCCTCGGCCATCTCATACAACTCCCAGTGCTGCGACGGATTGCGATACACCTCGAGCCACGCCGCCTCGACGGTCTCGTCGTGAGGCGTCGGCTGCGTCCAGTCGCGTTCGAGCCGTGCCGGGGCAATCGCGAAGCCTCGACGGGCGAGCAGATGCACCACCTCGTCATAGAACGACGGGGCGTTGAGCGCCGCTTCCACCTGCTGGAAGAGGTCGGGACGATGCGAATGGGGCTTGAGCATCGCCGCATTCTTGTTGCCCAGCATGAATTCCAGAATGCGGTACTGATACGACTGAAAGCCCGACGAGCTACCCAGTGACGGACGCATCGACGAATACTCGGACGGCGTCATCGTCGCCAGCACGCTCCATGCCTGAACCAGTTGTTCGAGAATGCGCGATACCCGCGCAAGCATCTTGAATGCGGGCGGCAATTCGTCGTTGTGAACCGCAGAGCGTGCCGCCTGCAATTCGTACAACGCGAGCTTCATCCACAACTCGCTCGTCTGATGCTGAATGATGAACAGCATCTCGTTGTGATCGGTCGAGCGCGGATGTTGTGCATTCAGAATCGGATCGAGCGACAGGTAGTCGCCGTAGCTCATGCTCTTGGAAAAATCGAGTTGAGCATCGTGCCATTGGGTCGCGTCGGCGGGCGCGCTTTGCGAGGCTTTCGCGTCGCCCGTCGCGTTGTCTGCGCCCTGATGCCCGAACGGGCACCCGCCTTGTGCGGGTGTGGTGTCCACCGGCGTGTCTTTGTGGCCGCTTGTAGAGGAGGGTTTGCTCATGCTGATCATTCCTCTCTCAGGTCACCGCGCCGCGACGATGAAACTCGGGCTTGTCCCACGAGCCCGTGCTCAGCACGTCGCGCAAAATCTCGACCGAATCCCAGACATCGGCAAAGCTCGTATACAGCGGCGTCATGCCGAAACGCATGATGCGCGGCTCGCGATAGTCGCCGATGACCCCGCGTGCGATCAACGCCTGAATCACGGCAAATCCTTCCGGATGCTCGAAGCTCACCTGCGAGCCTCGTGCGGCGTGATCGCGCGGCGTCACCAGCGTCAGCGGGAATTCGGCGCAGCGCGTTTCCACCAGTTGGATGAACAGATCGGTCAACGCGAGCGATTTGCGACGCAGCGCGTCCATCGACGTCTGCGCGAAGATATCCAGACCGCACTGCACGAGCGAGAGCGAGACAATCGGTTGCGTGCCGCACAGATAACGTCCAATGCCTTCGTCCGGCGTGTATTCCGGCAGCATGGCGAACGGCGTGCGATGGCCCCACCAACCCGACAGCGGTTGCCAGAAGGTGTCCTGGTGACGCTTGTTGACCCATACGAACGCCGGCGAACCCGGGCCGCCGTTCAGATATTTGTACGTGCAGCCCACGGCATAGTCTGCGCCGGCGCCGTTCAGATCGACCGGCACCGCACCGGCCGAGTGGCAGAGATCCCACACCACCAGTGCACCGGCCGCATGGATCTCCGCTGTGCGTGCGGCCATGTCGTACATGGCGCCGGTGCGGTAGTTCACATGCGTGAGCAGCACCACAGCGACATCGTTACCCAGCGCGCTCGGCAGTTCGTCCGGCGAATCGATCAGACGCAGCGAGTAGCCGTCGTCGAGCAGGCGCGTGAGGCCTTGCACGATGTAGAGGTCGGTCGGGAAGTTGCTGCGCTCCGAGACGATCACTTTGCGTTGCGGCCCACGCTTGCGCTGCGCATCGAGGGCGGCGGCCATCACCTTGAACAGGTTGCTCGACGTGGTGTCCGTTACCACGACTTCGCTTTTGCCCGCACCGACGATCGGTGCCAGCGCATCGCCCAACGTGCGCGGCAGCGCGAACCAGTTTGCCTCGTTCCAACTGCGGATGAGACCCTTGCCCCATTCGGCGGCGATCACTTCCTGTGCGCGTTTGGCAGAAGCCAGCGGGCGGGCGCCCAGCGAATTGCCATCGAGATAGATCACATCAGGTGGCAGATCGAATTGCGCGCGCAGCGGGGCGAGCGGATCGGCCACATCGAGGGCCAGACAATCGTTGCGAGAAGACGTCATGGTTTGCGCTTTGTGAGTGAAATCAATACAGAAAAAGAAGTCCGTTCAAAGGGAGCGCAGTACCGCGCGTACCGGGCTCGCATCGAGCCGCATGAACTTGAGTGGCAATGCGATGAGTTCGTAGTCGCCCGGTGCAATTGCGTCGAGTACCAGCCCTTCGAGGATGGCCATGCGATGCGCGCGAATGCGGTGATGCGCGTCCATCGTCTTGCTCTCCTGCGGATCGAGCGACGGCGTGTCGATACCGACCAACGTCACACCGTGCGACGCGAGCAGGTCGATGGTCTCGGGCGCCACTGCGCAAAACGCGCTATCCCAGCGCACCACCGGCGCGCGCTCATACGTGCGCAGCAGCACACGCGGCGGTACATCCGTCAGATGCGGCGCAACCATCTCCGGCGTGACGACCGGCGATGCGCCGAGGCAATGCATCACCCTGCATGGCCCCAGATACGTCTCCAACGGCACTTCGCCAATGAAGGCGCCGTCGTCGTCGTAATGACGCGGTGCGTCGGCATGCGCACCTGTATGTGGCGATAGCGTGATGCGTCCCACATTGACCGGGCAGCCCGGTCCGATCTGCCAGACGGACTGTTCGGAGAACGGCGTGTCACCGGGCCAGACGGGGGTGTCGCTCGAGAGCGGGGCGCTGATATCCCATATGCGGCGCTCGTTGCGCGCATCGGCAGGGCGTTGGCTGGGTGCGGTCATGGACGTGCGCCATAGCGTGAATCGATATGCGCATCTTAGAAGAATTCGCGTCGCAAGTGCTTGCGTATTCGTGGATCGCGATGAGTGAAATTGATAGTGGAAACGTGTTTTTTGGAGATTTACGAAAGAAAATTCGACAATATGGCGAAGTGGTCGAATTTTTGACGATTCGCCGTACTGCGCGATTCGCGTTTTCGGACGCGCCCGTGCAGTGATCGGAAAGGGCCTATTGAGGGTTCTGCGTTCCTTGCGCCATTTCCTCGATCAGACGGCGCAACGTGGCTTTGAGCAAGGCGGATTGTTCCGTGCCGAAGCGGGCGAGCACCCCGGCTTCGTGCCGGCGTGCGCTGGCGAGCAACGGCGCGACGCGCGCCCGTCCGGTGTCGGTCAGCGAGACCAGTGACTGACGCCGATCCGTCGCGCATTCGCCACGCACAACGTCGCCTGTCGCTTCCAGCCGGTCGACGACTTTGGTGAGCGTCGGCTGCTTGGCGAGCACGATGTCGGCCAGTTGATTGATGGTGCGCGCGCGGCCATCGGAGAGCGTGGCGAGCACTCGCCACTCCGACACGCCCAGGCCAGCCGCGGCGACTTCGCGATGAAACTCATTGGAGACCAGCGTGCTCGCCCGGGCGAGCAGATACGCCAGATAATCGTCGACGAACGGTGCTCCGCCGGCTGGCATGGGGGGCTTACCCGAGCGACTGCGGCTTGTGGAAGCCGCCGGCGTGAAAGATCAGCGGCATGCGCTCGGAAACGTTCGCGTGAACGCCGCAACGCTCGACTTCACCGACGAAGATGACGTGATCGCCTTCGTTGTAACGGCTGCGGTTATGACACTCGAACCAGGCAAGCGCACCATCGAGCACTGGCGTGCCCGACGGCGACAACGTGTATGGCACACCCGCAAAACGGTCGCCTTTCATCGTGGCAAAGCGCTTGCAGATGTCGAGTTGATCGGCCGCGAGCACATTCACGGCGTAGTGCGAGTTTTCGCGGAAGACGGGCATGCTGCCCGCTCGCGTGGCGAGACTCCACAGAATGAGCGGCGGCGTGAGCGACACCGAATTGAACGAACTGGCGGTGATACCGATAAGCGAGCCGTCGTCGGCTCGCGTGGTGATTACCGTTACCCCGGTCGCAAATTGACCGAGCGCATGACGAAAAGCTGCGTTGTCGAAATCTGGCACTGCGGCGCGTTTGGCGTTCACTGTCCCTGCACTCCCGTCCGGCTAATTTGATCGGGTTGATTTGTATGAATATTCATATACTATGGCACGAACAACAGATCGACAAGACGCATGACGGCCAGCAGCGTGCCACGGGGCGAAGCAGCCCCCGGCGGGCGAGAGGGTCAGACGCTCAGGAGACGATATGCTGATCGAGCGAATCGAGCATAAGTGGATCGACGTATTTGCCGCGACCTTGCGGCGCTGCGACATACGACCCGGCGATGTGGTGGCGATTGTAGCTGAAACGCAATCCCGGCCTGTCAACGTGGAATTAGCCCAGCTTGCCGCCGAATCGCTTGGCGCCAGGCCTTTCCGGCTCGTTGTCCCAAGCCCGCGCGTGAGTGCCCCTGTGCCGGTGCGTTCGACGGGCGCGAGCGATGCGCTGGGTCAATTGGCCCCGGTCGTGGCGGCGCTGCGGGCGGCGACGCTTGTCGTCGATTGCACTGTCGAAGGCCTGTTGCATGCCCCCGAACTGCCCGAGATTCTGGGCGGTGGCGCGCGCGTGCTGATGGTCTCCAACGAACATCCCGAAATTCTGGAACGCTGCGCGACCGATCCGGCGCTCGAGCCGAAAGTGCGTGCAGCGATCAAGCGTTTGCGCGGCGCCGCGCAAATGCACGTCACGTCCGGCGCTGGCACCGATCTGCGCATCGGTCTTCGCGACGCCCGCGTGGGCGGTGTCTGGGGCTGGTGCGCCAAGCCCGGACAGGTCGCCCACTGGCCGGGCGGTCTGGCGCTGGCGTTCCCCGCTGCCCATAGCGTGAACGGCCGGCTCGTGCTCGCCCCCGGCGACATCAATCTGACGTTCAAACAATATCTGCGCGATCGCATCGAACTCACGGTCGAGGACGACTATGTCGTCGCCATCGACGGCGAAGGCGTCGACGTCGACCTCATGCGCGAGTACTTCGCTGCGTGGGGAGATCGCGAAGCGTATGCCGTCTCGCACGTTGGCTTCGGCCTGAACCCGCGGGCGCGCTGGGATGCACTCGCCTGCTACGACAAGCGCGATTGCAACGGCACGGAGCAGCGCGCCTTCGCGGGCAACTTCCTGTATTCGACGGGCGCCAACGAAGTGGCGGGACGTCATACGCTCGGTCACTTCGATTTGCCGCTACGGCGCTGCACGATCGCGCTCGATGGGGATGTCGTCGTGCGCGACGGGCAATTGCAAGGCGAGTTCGCATCATGACGCTTTCCGTACCTGCCTGCCGCACGGCGGGCGATGGCCCGCTCACGCTCGTGCTGCTGCACGGTATCGGTGGCAATCGTCAGGTCTGGCCGTCGCAATTCGAGACATTCGTGGCGGCGGGCTATCGCGTCGTGGCCTGGGACATGCCCGGTTACGGCGAGAGCGCCATGCCTGCCGAGCCGGCGATGGCGTCGCTGGCCGACAGCCTGAGGACGTTGCTCGATGCGTTGGGGCCGTCGCGATTCGTGCTCGTCGGACACAGCATGGGTGGCATGGTCGCGCAGGAGTTGATGGCACGCGGCGAGCCGTTCACGCGGGATATTACTGCGCTCGTGTTGTGCGGCACGTCGCCCGCATTCGGCAAACCGGATGGCGACTTTCAGCGCGAGTTCGTGCGTCAGCGCACGGCGCCGCTCGATGCGGGCAAGACGCTGCGCGAGATGGCCGAGGCCATCGTGCCGGGCATGCTCGGCGAGCCGGATGCCGCTGCGCGTGCCCGCGCGCACGCACTGGCGGTCGACGCGATGGGCGCGCTTACCCCAGACGCCTACCGTGCGGCGCTGCAAGCGCTGGTCGGTTTCGAGCAGCGCGCCGCGCTTGCTCGTCTGACTGTGCCGGTGCTGCTCATCGCGGGCGAGCACGACACCAATGCGCCACCGAAAGTCATGGCGCGTATGGCCGAGTCGATCCCGCAGGCTCGATACGTTTGCCTGCCCGGCGCAGGACATCTCATGAATCTGACGCACCCGGCGGCATTCGACGCCGAGGTGCGCGCTTTCCTCGCAACACTCTAGGAGACTACCGTGGCCTATCAGCCCCCTTCGATCGTCGGCGAGCACTACCCGCTCACAGACAAGCAGCGGCACCTTTTGGCGCTGGCCGAGCAAGTGGGGCGCGAGTCGCTCGCGCCGCGTGCCGCCCGCTGGGATCGCGAAGCGTCGTTCCCGTTCGAGAATTACGACGACATGCGTGCCGCTGGCCTGCTGAAGTTGTGCATTCCCGAGTCGGACGGTGGTCTGGGCGCCGATTTCGCCACTTATATGATGGTCTCCGCCGAGCTGGGTCGTCACTGTGGCGCCACGGCGCTCACGTTCAACATGCACACCTGCTCGATGATGTGGACCGGCATTCTTGCCGACGATCTCGACATGACGCCCGAGCAGCGTGCGGAACACGCGCGCTATCGCGAGCATCACTTTGCGCGCGTGATTCAGGACGGAGCGATCTACGCACAGCCGTTCTCGGAAGGCAGCGCGGCGGCGGCGGGCAAGGCGCCATTCGGCACGACCGCGACGAAGGTTGACGGCGGCTGGAAGATCAATGGACGCAAGATTTTCGCGTCGCTCTCGGGGGCGGCCAACTACTACGGCGTGTTGTGTACCGAGGACAAGCCCGAGTTGTCGATGAAGGACACGTTCTACATCGCCGTGCCGGGCGACGCGCCGGGCGTGAGCGTCACCGGTGACTGGGATCCGCTCGGGATGCGGGGCACCGTCTCGCGCACGTTGCTCTTCAAGGACGTGTTCGTCCCCGACGAACTGCAACTGATGCCGCGAGGCGTCTACTATCAGGCCGCGAGCCGCTGGCCGCACATGTTCATGACGCTCGCCCCGACGTACATGGGGATCGCTCAGGCCGCCTACGATTTCACGGTGCGTTATCTTCGCGGGGAAGCGGAAGGGATGGGCGCGCCGGTCAAACGTCGCATGTATCCGACCAAGCAGATTGCCGTCGCGCAAATGCATATCATGCTCGAGCAAACGCGCGCGCTGTTCCTTCGCGCCTTGCAGGACGGCCGAGCCGATCCGGGCAAGGAGGCGCGTATGCGAGCGTATGCAGCGCAGTACACGATCATGGAGAATGCCAACGAGCTGTGCCGTCTCGCCATTCGCACCTGCGGCGGGCAGTCGATGCTCAAAACGCTGCCGCTCGAGCGCATGTATCGCGATTCGCGTTGCGGCGCGTTGATGCTGCCGTGGACGGCAGAGCTGTGCCTCGATCGTATCGGCCGCGAGGCGCTCTACGAACCGGGCGAGTCCGACGAGTAAGCAGCGCGCCGGCATCGCGAATCAGCGAAGCGGCGAGGTGGGCGGGGCGCATGGAACGCACTGTCGAAGGCCATCACGAACCGGTCGTCGGCCCGGCGTCTCGCCGTCTGTCTTGTTACGGAGAACAAGTTGACGCCTTTTGTAGAAGCGCTTGCCCGTCACGCACGCGCCACGCCGGAGCGGTTGGCGTTGCGGTGTGGCATTGGCGATGAATCGGAGCAGACCGACTATGCCGCGTTGTGGCGACGCGTCGAGCGGGTGGGCGGGCATTTGCGCAGCACCTGGCGCATCGCGCCGGGCGAGCGTGTCGCGTGTCTCGGCCTGAACGACGAGTTGCAACTGGCGCTGCTGTTCGCGTGCGCCCGCGCCGGTGCGATCTTCCTGCCGTTGAACTTCCGCCTTGCCGTGCCCGAACTGGCCGCCATCGTGCGCCACGCAGGCGTGCGTGTGTTGTGGTTCGACGCGACGCATCGCGATGCCGCTCGTCAGATTCGCGACTCGCTTGAACAGGAGGCTGTCACCGGCCTCCCGCCGCCCGCCATCGCACCGATCGAAGGGCTTATCGCCGTGCCATCGACCAAGCCGGTCGACTATCCCGACGTTGCGGCCGATGCGCCGGTGCTGCTCGTGTACACGTCCGGCACGACGGGAGAACCCAAGGGCGCATTGCACACACAGGCGGGGCTGCTCGCCAATGCCGAAGCCAGTTGGTGGGCGCACGACATGCGCGCCGACGACCACATCCTGTCGACCTTGCCGATGTTCCACGTCGGCGGCCTATGTATCCAGACGTTGCCTGCATTGCTGCGCGGGGCGAGCGTTACGCTGCACCCGCGTTTCGATCCGGGCGCCTGGCTATCGGACGTCGCAAAGCATCGTCCGACGCTCTCGCTGATGGTGCCCGCCACGCTGCGGGCCGTGCAGTTGCATCCGGCGTGGCCGACCACGGATTTGTCGTCGCTACGTGGGGTGATGGCCGGGTCCAGCGTGGTGCCGATGTCCGCCATCGATGCGTTCCACGCGCGAGGTATCCCGCTCGGGCAGGTGTACGGAGCGACGGAAACCGGCCCGGTGTCGATTGCGCTGCGCTTCGGCGAAGCGAAGGCGCATCCCGGTGCGGTCGGCCGTGCATGCCCGGGCGTCGAAGTGCGGCTGACCGACGTGGCCGGGCAGGACGTGCCTGCGGGAGACGTCGGCGAAATACTCTTGCGCGCACCGAACGTGATGCGCGAATACTGGCGTGCGCCCGGACACGTTTCGTTCGCGCACGGCTGGTTCCATTCGGGCGATCTGGCGCGGTTGCACGAGGACGGCTGCTTCGAAGTCGTGGGCCGCAGCAAGGACATGATCATCTCGGGTGGCGAGAACATTTATCCAGCGGAAATCGAGAATGCGCTGGTTGATTGCCCCGGCGTTCTGGAGGCCGCCGTCGTCGGCGTGCCGGACGAACGATGGGGTGAGGTGCCCGTCGCCGTCATCGTGCCTTTGCCATCGGCGAGTGTCACGCCGCAAACCGTGCTCGACTTCCTTGGCGAGCGCATCGCTCGCTTCAAATTGCCGAGACGGGTCGTCATTCTCGACACGCTACCCAAAAGCGCACTTGGGAAAGTGCAAAAGCCGATTCTCATCGCCTGGTTATCGGCGGCGCCGGATTCGCAAAAGTCTACTGCCGGTCGGTAATCGGAATCTCTATCCCGGTTTCGCTTAAAAACGCCGAATCCCTTGTGTGAACAGGGATTCGGCGTTTTTTGTGCCTGCATTCTGCACTGCATAAGGGAAAATACCTATGCGCAATCTCCCAATTTGTTACCATGCGGTGAGAATCGAATTTTTTACTTTGGGAATTGCATCGCAAGATAGCGCCCATGTCGTCATCGGCAGCTAGCCCGCTGATTTTTCCGCTTTCTTTTGTTTTCAAGACGATGGACACCACCGAAGCTCAATCGGTCTCCGAGCGCGTGCTGCAAGTTCTTGTGACTGTGGCGCGTCACGGACGACCGATCGCGGCACGCGAGATCGCCGCGCAAACGAGCCTGCCGCTCTCCACGGTTTACCGCCACCTCGTGCCGCTCAAGAAGTGGGGCCTGGTGCAAGAGCACGCCCATGAGGCGCTCTACGAACCGGGGCCGGTCGGCGTGCAATTGGCGTGGGGTTTCGACCACAACTCGCATCTTGTCACCCAGGCACGTGAGGAAATCGACGCGCTCGTGCAGCGCACCGGCGAAACCGTCGGTCTGCTCGTGGCCGCCAATGGCCAGGTCGTCTGCCTCGACATGCACGAGAGCGAGCAGTCGCTGCGTTGCTCCTTTGCCAAGGGACGCGCGCACCCGCTGGTGCACGGCGCCTCCGCCAAGGCGCTGCTCTCGTTCCTGCCGCAAGCCACTCGCGAAAGCCTGATCGGCCGCCAATTGGCCGGCCAGCCGGTGGCGCAGGAGCGTCTCGCCGCACAGGTCGAAGAGATTCGCAAGCAGCGATATGCGGTGTCCGAAAGTGAAGTGGATTTCGGCGTCTGGGGCGTATCAGCCCCGGTGTTCGCCGCCAAGGAACGTTTGGAAGGCACCATCACCCTGATGGCGCCGGCCGTGCGTGTGGCTCAGCGCCACGAAGAGCTGATCCGCCTCACGGTGGCGGCAGCCGAGCGTATTTCGAATCGATTGCAGTACTTTTAACCGGTTTTATCCGACCGAGACTACACGAAGGAGTACCAGATGAAATTGCGTCACATCCTGTTCACGATGGCGCTGGCCGTCACCTGCTCGAGCAAGGTCTTCGCTGCCGACGACGTGCTGCGTGTTGCCACCGACGCGACCTTCCCGCCGTTCGAATACGTGGAAAACGGCAAGCGCACCGGCTTCGACGTCGAAATGATCGAAGCGCTGGGCAAGGCAATGGGCAAGAAGGTCGAATGGACGGATATCGATTTCAAGGGCCTGATCCCGGCCGTGCTGTCCAAGCGTGTCGACGTGGCCGCTTCGGCGATCTACATCACCGACGAGCGTCTGAAGGTCGTGAACTTCACGCATCCGTATTACACCGGCGGTCTGGCCATCATGGTCAAGGCTGACAACACCAGCATCAAGGAACCGGCCGATCTGGCAGGCAAGAAGGTGTCGGTGCAGGTGGGTACGAAGTCGGTGCAGTTCCTGAAGGAAAGCTATCCGAAGGTCGAGCGCGTGGAAGTCGAGAAGAACGACCAGATGTTCGAACTCGTGAAGATCGGCCGTGCCGATGCTGCCGTGACCGGCAAGCCGGCAGCGCTGCTGTACGCCAAGGCCAACCCCGGCGTGAAGGTGCTCGACAAGACGCTGACCGTCGAGCGTTATGGCTTCGCCGTGCGCAAGGGCGACACCGAACTGACCAACGACTTGAACAAGGCGCTGGAAAAGGTCCGTGCAGACGGCACCTACGCCGCGCTGGTCAGCAAGTACTTCGGTACCGCGAAGTAAGCACGTCGCTAACGTAATACCCGGGCGGGTCCGCCGTCCCTCTGAATGGGACGACGGCACCCGCCGATGCAATGAAGCAGTAGAGCAACTGACGGAGTACGCATGGAACTCGATTTTTCGCCGGTGTGGGCAAACTGGCAGGACCTCGCGCGCGGCGCGCTCGTTACCGTCGAGGTAACTGCCTGCGCACTGGCGCTGGGCTGCGTGTTGGGTTTGCTGGTCGGCATGGGCCGCCTGAATCCGGCGCATCGCATTCGCTACGGCATTTGTACCGCCTATGTCACGTTTATCCGTGGCACGCCGTTGCTGGTGCAACTCTTTATCCTGTTCTTCGGCCTGCCTCAGTTCGACATTCTGCTGCCGGCATTCATGTGCGGTGTGCTGGGTCTTGGCATCTATAGCGGTGCCTATGTCTCGGAAATCGTGCGCGGTGCCATCCAGTCGATCGAGCGCGGTCAGATGGAAGCGGCACGCTCGCTCGGCATGCCTTACGGTCAGGCCATGCGTTCGGTGATTCTGCCGCAGGCCGTCGTGCGCATGATTCCGCCGCTGGGCAACGAATTCATTGCGCTGATCAAGAACTCGGCCCTCGTGTCGCTGCTCACCATTCACGACGTGATGCACGAAGGCCAGAAGATCATCAGCGTGTCGTACCGCTCGCTGGAAGTGTATCTGGCGATTGCGTTTGTTTATCTGATTCTGACCGGTGCCACCACGCTGCTCCTGCAGCGCGCCGAGAAGTCCCTGCGTGCCGGAGGTGCCGTGCAATGAGCGAAGTGAAGAAGGAATTCGGCGCCCCGATCCTGAAGATCGAAGGGCTGGGCAAGGCCTACGGCAGCCATCAGGTGCTCAAGGGCATCGACTTCGAAGTCGATGCGCGTCAGGTGGTGGTGGTCATCGGCCCGAGCGGTTCAGGCAAGAGTACGTTCCTGCGTTGTTGCAACGGGCTGGAGACAGCCGAGCAGGGCACCATCGAAATCGTGGGCAAGAAGCTCGTCGATCACGGCCAGATGATGGGCGAGAACGCGCTCAATCATCTGCGCACCGAAGTGGGCATGGTGTTTCAGTCGTTCAACCTGTTCCCGCATCTGACCGTGCTCGATAACGTCACGCTCGCACCGCGCAAGCTGCGCGGCATGAAGAGCGCCGATGCCGAGAAGCTCGCCCGCGAATTGCTCGCCAAGGTGGGGCTGGCGGCCAAGGCCGACGTCTACCCGAGCACGCTCTCGGGTGGTCAGAAGCAGCGTGTGGCAATTGCGCGCGCGCTGGCCATGCAGCCGCAAGTCATGTTGTTCGACGAGCCGACCTCGGCGCTCGATCCGGAACTCGTGGGTGAAGTGCTGCAGGTGATGAAGGCACTCGCGAACGATGGCATGACGATGCTGGTGGTTACGCACGAGATGGGATTTGCACGAGAAGTGGCCGATGTCGTGGTTGTGATGGACCAGGGCCGGATCATCGAAGCGGGTGCGCCTGAGCAGATTTTCACCGCACCGCGCGAAGCGCGTACGCGTGAATTCCTGCAAGCGGTCATCGCACGATAAGGCAAGGCGGGAAAACGTATGACAATTGATCGAACGGTCTGGCAAGGCCGTGTGGATACCGGCGAGGCCGGCCATACCCTGCGTCTGCATCAGGTGCTGCGCGATTACGATGCGTCGCAGGCTGCCGGTGGCGCGGTCGTGCTGGGCTTTTGCAGTGACGAAGGCGTGCGCCGTAATCATGGGCGTCAGGGCGCGGTCGCTGGCCCTGACATGCTGCGCCGCGCGCTGGCGAGCCTGCCCGTGAAGGGCACGCCCCTCGTGTTCGACGGCGGCAATATCGTGTGCGCGGACGACCGGCTCGAAGCGGCGCAAGCGGCGCTCGGCCACCGCGTGGCCGGGGTGCTGGCCGCAGGTGCGCTTCCGGTGGTGCTGGGTGGCGGACATGAGATTGCCTACGGTACGTTCCTTGGCGTTGCCGAGCATTTCGGCGACCGCCTGCGCGACGAGCCGATCCTGATCCTCAACTTCGACGCGCACTTCGACCTGCGTGCGCAGCCGACGGCCAGCTCGGGTACGCCGTTCTGGCAGATCTCGCAGTTGCTCGCGGGACGTCAGGCGCCGTTCCATTACGCCTGCCTTGGCGTGAGCCGCTACAGCAACACCGACGCACTCTTCGAGCGTGCGAATGCGCTGAATGTGGACTACTGGCTGGACGAGACGATGCTTGCGCACCGTCTGCCGGAAATGTGCGAGCAGCTCGAGAAGAAGCTCGCACAGGTGAGCCATGTGTACCTGACCATCGATATGGACGTGCTGCCCGGCGAGAAAGCCCCGGGCGTGTCTGCGCCGGCGGCGCATGGCGTGGCGTTGGAAGTTGTGGAAACGCTCATCGGCGTGGTGCGCCGTTCGGGCAAGTTGCGTGTGGCGGATATTGCCGAGTACAACCCGACGTATGATCGCGACGGTCTGACCGCACGCGTTGGCGCTCGTCTCCTGCATCCGCTCATCACGCAGTTGCGGGCCTGAACGCGCCGATGCGCCGCGCGAGCCTCCCGTAGGCGCAATTTGCGCCGTTTGCAGGACTTCTGCGCGACAATAGGGCGGGCGATCGAGCCATCGATCGCCCGCCCTATTTCTTTTGTGCGCTGCCGCATAAAACATAGCCGACAAGCGAGGTCATGATGACAGAGCAGACGAACTCCCCGAGCGATACCCGTACCCAAGTCGCCACGCTGGCGGGTGGCTGTTTTTGGTGTCTCGAAGCCTGCTATCAGCAGTTGGACGGCGTAAAGTCCGTCGTCTCGGGTTATGAAGGCGGTCACGTCGACAACCCGACCTACGATCAGGTCTGTGAAGGCGATACCGGTCACGCGGAAGTGGTGCAATTGACCTACGATCCGGACGTGGTCTCCTTCGAGGAACTGTTGATCGTGTTCTTCCAGATTCACGACCCGACCACCGTCAATCGTCAGGGCAATGACGTCGGCACGCAGTATCGCTCCGCCATCTTCTATCAGGACGAGAAGCAAAAGGAGGTCGCTGAGCATCTCATCGCCGAACTGATGGCCGAGATGACGTACCCCGCACCGATCGTCACACAAGTGGTGCCGACGCAGACGTTCTGGCCCGCCGAGGCGTATCACCAGAACTACTTCCGCCAGCATCCCGATCAGGGCTACTGCGCTTACGTGGTTGCCCCGAAGCTCAAGAAATTCCGCGAGAAGTTCGCGCGCCGGCTCAAGTCGGCAGCGTAATCGCGGCGGCCGCCGCCATTCCCGAGATATCGGCCCGCTTTCGCAGACTCGGGACGGCGGTGCGCTACCGCTGCGTCACAGAATCGAGCAGGGGCCGTTTTGCATTGGGTCGCGGGGATCGTGGCGGGTGTAGCGATTATCACTCGACCGTGGTGAGCGGCCCAGATCGGAGCGTTGCCGACATCGCGCCAACTGGGCCGTGAAATCGTTGAGGGTCGTTTCGTCCTGTGTCGCAGGGGCATATCCGGCCGGCGGCAAGGTGGTCTGTCCGCGCATGCCCGCTGCCCGGTAGTGAAAGCCGAGAATCTGCGCGTGATCTTCCCGTATACGCGAAGCGTGCGGATTGCCTTCATGGAGAAACGCCAGTTCGCTCTCGCCGGCGAAGAGAAACGCAGCCTCGTCCACCGTGTCAAGCGCCGGGAACGTGAACCGCCCTATGTCGATGCTGTGCGCCCCGACGTCATAGCTCAATGCGCTCAGCGTTCCCGGTAAATACTCCGGGTCGTCGCGAAGCAGCGAAGGCAGGCCCATTGCCTTGATTCGCGCGTCGACTGAGATTGTGCCCGCTGCGGGGTGAAACGTCAGAAGTTCGCCAAGCACTTTGCGCAGTTCGGCGTTGCTGGCGTATCGCCGGGTTCCGCACTCGCTCTGCGGGGTGACGAGTTCAGCGAGCACGTTATTGAAGTAGTCGTTCACCGGAACGGGATGGCATTGGATGGTGGCACGGCGAAAGTGAGCAACGTCCAGCTTCGCCTCGGACGACGTGGGTTGCGAGGCGCGAGGCTGGTTCGCGATATTCTCCATATCGATGACGATCTCATGGCGATTCGCGCGAGCATCAATCTCATACGAAACGGGGTTGAGTTGCGCGTAAGGAATTGCTATGGCGAGGAACGGCATAGTTCATGCTCCCTGAGGGTAGGTGATGCGGGAAAGGGGGGGGGCGCTGAGGCAAATCAACGTGCGCCTGACGGTAGCCTTTGCCGTACGCTCGACATCAGCCGACGACACTAACGGACGCACCGCTGGCTGCCGCAAACAGGATCAGGCAGGGCTCTCCCACATGGGCGGCATGTCCGTAGGCAGCGTCGAGGCTGTCGAAGAAGAACGCTTCTGCCGCGCTCTGCACCTTCTGCGTCACGATCTCGAAGCGATGGTGATCGAAGCGAATGTCGAGATACGTGAGACTCGTGTGAAACCAGACCACATAGCCGGAAAATGGCAGTACCGATGGCAGCGCCGGGACGGTGCTCGCCGTGTGCGACTTGTCGTCTGACACCGTGACGGTCTGCGCTTCAAGCCAGCGTCGATAGTCTTCGCGCACAGGTCGATTTTTCATGGTCGTATCTCCCGAGAAGTGACGACGACGCTTCCTGAGGCGTCGAGCGATGGTGCGGCCATTGTCAAGGCACGGTTTTCGGAAATGGCCGGGGCGTTGCCGAATTTGCATCGCGCCGCCGAGGCTGCCACGTCATATGGATGCCAGCCGTCGTGTCGGGACGTCATCCGAGCCCCCAAAAGGGCTGGCCTTGCGGCATCGGGCCAACCCTGTCGATGATGCTCAGTACGCCGGCTTACGGGGTAAAGGAGCGTCCGAAAGGGGTATCGGACAACACCCTGTTTTGACGAAGCGAGAGAAAAACAAGAGGGCCGTCGCCTGGCCAGGTGAATGTTGCGCGGCCTGCCGTTGAATTTCCCTCATGCCGTTCCGTCATCGGACGCCGTGGGCGCGAGGATGGCGGAGCGTCAAGGTGCGCCGGGCGAATTGGCCCGGAACGCGTATGGGCGCGTGGCCTCCGGACGTTCATATATTCATTATTTTTCGCATAGAATGGCCGCTTCCCTCCATGAAGTCTTCAGGTAGTCCGCCGTGCGCCCCCTGCCTTTTCGCGATGCGTTGATGGCCATGATCGGCATCGCGCTCGTCAACATGCTGGTCGCTCTTGACCAGACCGTTGTCAGTACTGCCCTTCCGTCGATCGTCGCCGAACTCAAAGGGTTTGAGTATTACGCCTGGATCGCGAGCATTTACCTGCTGGCCTCCGTCGTCACCGTGCCGGTGTTCGGGCGCCTCGGCGATTATTTCGGCCGCCGCCAGTTCGTGATCGCTTCAGTGTTGACCTTCACCATCGCCTCGCTGCTATGCGGTTTGGCCCCCAACATGCCGTTCCTCGTGTTCGCGCGCGGGTTGCAGGGGATCGGGGGCGGCATGATGGTCGGCACGGCGTTCGCGTCGGTGCCCGACCTGTTCCCCGACGCTCGCTCGCGCGTGCGCTGGCAGGTCGTGATCACCACGGCTTACGGCATCGGCACGGCGGCCGGGCCGTCGCTGGGCGGGTTGCTCTCCGAGCATTTCGGCTGGCGTTCGACGTTCTTCGTGAACTTGCCGGTCGGCCTGGCAGCGCTGTATTTCGTATGGCGATACCTGCCGAAATTCCCGCCGGCCCATCAGGGCGACGTTCGCGTGGACTGGCGTGGCGCAGCGTGGATCGCCGTCGTGCTCGGCGGCTTCCAGGTGTTTATCGAGAACGTGCCGGCGCATGGTGCATCGCTCGGGAATCTGCTGCTGATCGCTGCCGTCGTGTTCGGCTTCTGGATGCTGCTGCGCGCAGAGCGCCGAGCCACGCACCCGATCGTGCCGCTCGATATGTTCCGGCACCCGCAGCTCATCGTGCTCTTCACGCTGTCGGTACTGATCGGCTTCGTGATGTATTCGCTGATCTTCTTCGCGCCGTTGCTGTTGCAAGGCGGGTTCGGCTTGAGTCCGCAGGGCGCGGGCTTGATTGCCACGCCTATCGCGGCATGCATCGCCCTGGGCAGTTTCATCAATACGCCGATCGTGGTGCGTCTGTCGCGGCCCACTAATATGCTGATCCTCGGCTTTTGTCTGCTGGCGGTGGCGTCGGCGGGCGTGGGGCTGGCGCATCGCGATACGTCGCACGGCTTGCTGGCGCTGATGATGGCCTGTGCGGGCATTGGCATCGGCTTCATCCTGAACAACATGAACGTGTTCGGACAGGAAATCGCCGGGCGCGAGCGTTTCGGCATTACCACCGCGTTGCTGCAGTCCACTCGCATGGTCGGCGGCATGCTGGGCACGACGATCGTGGGCACGCTCGTCAATCACTGGTACGCCAATGGCGTGGCCGGCGCCGTGTCGAGCTACGATGGCACGCCGGCGGCGCACGCCGTTGCGCGAGCACTCGACCCACGCATTCTGATCGATCAGGCTTTGCGCGCCGACCTGCTGACGGACCTGCGCGCCATGGGCATCGACGGCGCCCCGTTGGTGGAAACCGCCCGGCAGACGCTCGTGAACGCTGTGCATGCCGGGGTGCTGCTCACGGGCATTGCGGCGATCGTTGCCGCCTTGCTGGTGCGGCGCATCCGGCAGATTCAGTTTCCCAAGCGCCGTGACCGTTCGGCCGTGGTGGCGCCGGAATAAGCCGAAAACGGTTCGGCGTTGTCCGAACGGGCGACGCCGCACGGCGCAAAAGCAAAGCCTAGAGCGGGCAAAAGCCCGTCAAAATGCCGGGCCAGGCCCGACCTCGTTTACAATGCGCGGTGTTTGCCGGGTGAGCCGGCATCAACGAATTTTGTGAACGAGGTTTCCATGATCATCAAGCCACGCGTGCGCGGCTTCATCTGCGTCACCACCCACCCCGTCGGCTGCGAAGCCAACGTCAAGCAACAGATCGACTACGTGAAGGCTCAGGGTCCGATCGCGAATGGCCCGAAGAAGGTGCTCGTGATCGGTGCGTCGACCGGCTACGGGTTGGCCGCGCGCATTACCGCCGCCTTCGGCGCCGATGCCGCGACGCTGGGTGTGTTCTTCGAGCGTGCGGGCAGCGAGACCAAGCCGGGAACGCCGGGCTGGTACAACACCGCGGCCTTCGACAAGTTCGCCACCGAGAAGGGGCTTTACGCGAAGAGCATCAACGGCGACGCGTTCTCCAAGGAAATCAAGGCCAAGACCATCGAGACGATCAAGAACGATCTCGGTCAGGTCGATCTGGTCGTCTATAGCCTCGCGGCGCCGCGCCGTACGCATCCGGAAACGGGGCAGGTGTTCAGTTCGGTGCTCAAGCCGATCGGCAAGTCGGTGACGCTGCGCGGTATTGATACCGACAAGGAAGTCGTCAAGGCTTCGGTGTTCGAGCCGGCCTCGCAGGAAGAGATCGACAATACGGTGGCCGTGATGGGCGGCGAAGACTGGCAGATGTGGATCGACGCACTTGCCGAGGCCGGCGTGCTCGCCCCGGGCGCCAAGACGACGGCGTTCACGTATCTCGGCGAGAAGATCACTCACGACATCTATTGGAACGGTTCCATCGGCGCGGCCAAGAAGGACCTCGACGAGAAGGTGCTGAATATTCGCGCCAAGCTCGCCGCGAGCGGTGGCGACGCACGTGTTGCCGTGCTCAAGGCGCTGGTCACGCAGGCCAGCTCGGCCATTCCGATGATGCCGCTTTATCTCTCGCTGCTGTTCAAGGTCATGAAGGCCAAGGGCACGCACGAAGGTTGCATCGAGCAGATCTACGGTCTGTACCAGGACAGCCTGTACGGCGCGACGCCTCGACTCGACGACGAAGGCCGCGTGCGTACCGACCAGAAGGAACTCTCGGCGGATGTGCAGGCGGAAGTCTCGGCGCTGTGGGATAAGGTGACCGACGAGAACCTGTATGAACTCACGGATTTCGCGGGCTACAAGCACGAGTTCCTGCGTCTGTTCGGCTTCGAGATCGACGGTGTCGATTACGAGGCCGATGTGAATCCTGACGTGCCGATTGCGCATCTCGTAGCGTAAGGCCTCCACGCTCAGTGCGATGACGATGGCTCGGGTCCGGCGGTTTGCCGGCTCGGGCCATCGTCGTTTCAGGGCGGCGAAATTGAGCTTGGAGGGCTAGGCGATCGTCGTCAATTCGCGTCGGCGGCGGACGACGCCCGAGACAACTCGTTGATCCGTTCGGCGAGCGCTTGGCATGACAGGGGGGAGGAGCCTTCGGCCTTGTTGTTGACGATCACGTAGACGGGGTGTCCGGCGAGGGCGTAATGCGTGGCGAGAGCGGCGAGCACGTCGCGCGTTGCCGGATCGGGATCGACGATTTTGTCGAACGGCGCGTATTTCGCCTTGGCTTGTTCGTAGCGATGCCCACTGTTCAGATTCCAGCGCACGACGAGCGGGCCCGCCCCCGTTTCGTCGAGCATGGCCACCGCTGCCGCCTGACGTTCCACGTGAGGCATGCGCGCGTGCAGGCCGATGCAATAGCGCACTCCCAACTGTCCCAACGCGCGCATGAGACGTGGTGTGAGCAATGCGCCGTCGCGAATTTCCAGCGCATAGCACGGCCCCGCAGTGGCGGCGCCTTCGGGCGATATTTCCCCTTGAGGCAATGGCGGCAGGGCGGCGAAAAACGCTTCTATGCGTTGAACCAGCGCGGGAATGTCGCGCAGCAACTCGACGGGCAGCGGCGACACCTGAAACACCAATACGCCCGCCTTCGGCCCGAGTCCGGCCAGACAGGGCGCGACAAATTGCTCGGTGGCGATCCGTGCATCGAGAAAGCAGGGGTTCGGGCTCAGCCCTTCGCCTTTCTCGCCGCGAACGACCGCATCGGTCACAGCGCTCGGCGCCTTGACCAGAAACCGGAAGTCGTCCGGCACCTGCTGCGCATACTTTTGATACTCGACGATCGACATCGGCTTGTAGAACGACCGGTCGATGCCGACGCAGCGCAACACCGGATGGTTCGCGTAGGCCGTCAGTCCTTGGCGGGAGAGTTTGGCGTCGCTGTAATCGTCGTCCCAGACGATGCCTTTCCAGCCGGGAAACGACCACGACGAGGTGCCCAGGCGAATGCGGCCTGGCAATTGATTGCCCAGCGTCTGCATGGCAGGGGGAATATCGGCAGCACCGACGCCGCCACGGCGCGCTGCGCGCTTGCGAGGTTCGGTGCTTTGCTGCGCGGGAGCGTTGCCATCGACCTGCCCGGCACGCCCGCCTGTCGGAGGATCGTCAGGCGGCGTGCCGAACAGATCGAACTGGCTCATCGGTTCTCGTACATGTAACGGCGCGACCAGGGCAGACGCTTGGCCGACAGGCCCGCCTTGCGGCAAACGATTTGATAGATCGAGACGTGATCGTGCTCGAACGCATACGCGCAACCCGCGAGATACACGCGCCAGACACGGAAGCGCTCTTCGCCGGCCAACCTGCGCAACTCGGTGGCGTGCGCTTCGAAGCGCTCGGACCAGAGCGTGAGCGTGTGCGCGTAGTGACGGCGCAGGCTTTCCACGTCACTAGCTTCCAGCCCGCCGCGCTGCATCGATTCCAGCGCGAGGCTGATGTGCGGCAACTCGCCGTTCGGAAACACGTACTTATCGATGAACTCTCCGCCGCCCATCGCCGTCTCGCCGCTATCCGGATCGGTCGACGTGATGCCGTGGTTCATGGCGATGCCGTCGTCCTTGAGCAGCGATGCAATCTTGGCGAAATAGTCCTGCAGGTTCTTGCGCCCGACATGCTCGAACATCCCCACGCTCGTGATGCGGTCGAACTCGCCTGTCACGTCGCGATAATCCTGAATGCGGATTTCGACCTGATTCTCGAGACCGAGTTGCTTGACCCGTTCCGTGGCGAGAGCGAACTGATTCTCGGAGAGCGTGACGCCGACACATTTCGCACCGAATTTCTGCGCAGCACGAATCACCAGGGCGCCCCAGCCGCAGCCGATATCGAGCAGGGTCTGCCCCGGCTGCAACTGGATCTTGGTGAGGATGTGATCGATCTTTTTCTCTTGAGCCGTGTCGAGGTCTTCGTCGCCGTTTTCAAAGTAGGCACACGAATAAACCATGTTCTTGTCCAGCCAGAACTGGTAGAACTCGTTCGACACGTCGTAGTGAAACTCGATCGAGCGTTTGTCGGACTTCTTGCTGTGATTGAAGTGGCGTACGGCACGTTCCAGCGGGCCGATAGCCGAGAGACTGCTACCGGCGAGCGCGTAGCTCATGTTGATGACGTCGGCGAGCTTACCCTCGACGTCGATTTCGCCCTTCACGTACGCCTCGCCGAGATTATCGAGGCTGGGACTCAGTAGACGCGTCATGGCCGCAGGGCCATTGATGCGCAACGTTACGCTGGGGTTGTCGAAGGCACCGAAATCATAGTGCTGTCCATTCCAGAGTGCGAGCCGGATCGGCAGGTTCGATGATGTCTTGACGCCGCTGACCCAGTTTTCGAGTTTTTTCTCCCACAACATGGATATGCTCCAAGTGTCACCAAAAAAACTGCAATCCGTACCGCACGGCACGGTGACGTCTCCTCGTCAGAACGGGCGGGCAGGCGTACCGCGTCGGCGTAGCCGACACAAAACGTTCAGGGGGACAGGCGCGCCACGCGCCATGATCCGTCGGCAAGCCGGAAATACTTGATGCGATCGTGCAGGCGCGATTCGCGGCCCTGCCAGAATTCGATGGTCTCCGGGACAAGCCGGTAGCCACCCCAGTGCGGCGGGCGCGGCGGGGCGTCGCCGAACTGGCGCCGGAAGTCCGCTTCGCGTTGCTCGATGATGCTGCGATCGGCCACTTCGGCGCTTTGCACCGAGGCCCAGGCGCCCAGACGGGAGCCCACCGGGCGCGAGTGGTAATAAGCGTCGCTCTCGGCTTCGCTTACCTTGTCGACACGGCCCTCGATGCGCACCTGACGCTCAAGTTCGATCCAGTGGAACAGCAGGCAGCCGTATGGCGTGGCGGCCAGTTCCTGGCCTTTGCGCGACTCGTAATTCGTGAAGAACGTGAACCCGTGTTCGTCCGCACCCTTGAGGAGCACGATACGGGCGTCCGGCCGACCGTCCGGCGTGACCGTGGCGAGCGTCATTGCGTTCGGCTCGTTCAGTTCGGCGGCAAGCGCTTGCTCAAACCATCGTCGGAATTGTCCGAATGGGCTCGACGCCACGTCGGTCTCGGAAAGTGAGCCGAGGGCGTAGTTTTTGCGCAGGTCCGCGAGCGAAAGCGTCTGAGTCACGACGGTCAATATCAGTCTGTTGCGGTTGGGGTTGCGACACAGTATAGCGAAGAGTCGGCGAACGTGCGCGCGTGGCGATTCGTCGCATAGGGGGGCACCAATGCTTCGAATGCCCCGCGAGGCGGTCATCTCACGCCATGTGCTTGATATTTAAGGAGTGAAGTAGTTTTGCCGGATGGCCGTCGCGGGTCTCGAAGTCGCGTGACGTGACGGCGGCAAATCCCTGCGCATGGCATGGACATCGTTTCGGCGGTGCGAAACCCATGCGCGAAGCGACCGGGAGTCACGGTGCTTCCCGGCCGTTACCGGAAACGGGCGCCGTGGCCGCCGGCGTTGGCGTGCGCTGACCATTGGTTCGGCTGCGTTGCGCACCCGTTTTGGCACCGTTGGCGTCGGGCGCCGATTTGACGGTCGACGGATTCCGGCTCGCCGGATGTTGTAGGCTGGCGAGCAGTTCGCCGCACGGGCTGTCCTTGCCAGGGCCGAGTTCAAGCAGTGGCACGAGCGCGGTGTACGGAGCGAGCACGCCCAGTGCAATGGCGCCTCCGGCACGCGCAACCAGCATCGGCACGTTGACGTCGACGTCCGGGTGCTTGAACGTTCCCCGCACATAAAACGGCGAGCGCAGCGACAGGAGGCCGAAGTGCTTCGGCTCAGGCCGGATCGTCAGGTTGAAGCGCTCGCGCTTGAGATCGACCTGGCCGGTGACACCGATGCTCGTGTCCTCGGTGTCGATCACGAACGTGCGTGTGTCCATCAGGCCGTCGCGTACCGCGAAGTCTGCTGCCGCGCATCGCATCTCGACCTGTTTATCGCCGAAGATTTTGGTCAGAACGATGTTTCCCACGTTGAGCCCCAGGTATTGCAGCAGCAACTTGCTCACCGAGCCGCGGTCGATCAGCGTTTTGAGTTCGCCGTTGGCCGAACCGGCCAGTGCGGCAATCGAATTGCCGGTTGCCGTCAGTGCCGCGTCGCCGTTCACTTCGCCCACGCTCGTCTTCATCAAATCGACGTCGGGCAGCAACTGTTTTATTTTCAGGTGGCGCAGCGAGACCTGCGAGTCCATCTTCATCGGTTCGGTCTGGCCGTTGAGGACCAGTGTTGATGTGATGCGTCCCCCGGCGACACCGAACTCCAGCGGCCGGAGCGAGAGCACGCCGTCGTCGAGCACGATGTGCGTGACTAGGTTGTCGATCGGCAGGCTCTTGTCCTTGATGATCTTGCGGCCGGTGAATTGCACATCGGCATCGATGGCGCGCCAGCGGTCGGTCTTGAAGGGATCGACCGGCAGTACCTTGTCTGACGGCGGCGCTTTGGGTTTGCCCGACAGATCGCTGCCGCCGGACGGATTCCGTCCGCCCACGACCGGCCCGAGATCGACCAGCCGCAACTGATTCGATACGACTGCGCCCTGCAGGATGTTGCGCGGCTCGCGCCGGCGGAACACGAGCGTGCCCGACAGATCGCTCTGGCCGACCTTGCCCTGGAAGCGTTCATAGCGCCATACGCCGGCCGTGTGCAGCAGATGCCCGTTGGTCTCGTAGGCAGGCGTTTCCGGCAGCAACACGCCGGTAATCGGATAGAGGTCGGCCATCGTCGGGCCGGCCAGGCGCAGATGCATGTCGAGCGCCGACAGCGTGGCCGGATTCGTGAACGTCCCCGTCGCGGCGATCTGCGTGCGGCCGATGCGCACGCTGGCGTCGAGCGGGTAAGGGTCGCCGGCGTCTTCGAGCGAGAGGACGTCGCCGGCCCGCGCCTTGCCGGTCACGGCAACTTTTCGGAAAGTGCCCTTGAGCGAGACACCGATGCCGTAGGGGGCCTGCCCATCGATGGTCGCGATGTTCGCGGTCAGATCGAGTTGCTGGGGAGCGATATTGGCGCGCACCACCCCATCTTCGAGAATCAGGCGGCCGATGGCCAGTTTCCACGGGGACGGCTGGCCATCGCCCTTCGTGAAGGTCCAGTTGTTCTGTCCGTCGGCGCGCTGCTCCACGATGACTTTGGGCGCAGATAAGGCGACTTCGGGCAGCACCACATGCTTGTCGAGCAGCGGTAGCCATTCGAGCGAGAACGTGAGGCGTCCGAGCGTGATCATGTCCGGCGTCTGACTCCACGCAACGTTGCCTAACACGATATCATTCGCGATCAGGCGAGGCTGCGGCAGCCAGCGCCCCAGTCCAGGGGCCTGTGCGTTCGGCGCCAGCCAGTGCAGCGAGAGGTCGCCCCGGATTTCGAACGGGCGGCCGGTCGCGGTGCTCACTTCCCGGTTGATAAAGGGCCGGGCGTAGTTCCAGTCAAACCACGTGATGAACGCCGCGAATGCCAGCACGATGGCGACTATCGTGATCGCTAGCCATTTCAAGGACGTTACCCATCGCATCATGAACAGTACCCCGTCGATTGTTGTTGCTCCGGTGCCTGCCCCGCCATCGGAGGAAGATTTTGACGCGAACCGCCGTTTTGGCGGCATCGCGCGTTTATACGGTGACGACGGTCTCGCGCGCTTGCGCGATGCCCACGTGGCCGTCATCGGCATCGGCGGCGTCGGTTCGTGGGTGGCCGAGGCGCTCGCGCGCAGCGCCGTGGGCCGACTCACGCTCATCGATCTCGATAACGTCGCCGAGAGCAATACCAATCGTCAGGTGCACGCCCTGGACGGCAACTACGGTAAGCCGAAAGTTGCCGCGATGGCCGAGCGAATCGTGGCCATCAATCCTGCTTGCCAGCTTACGCTTGTCGAGGACTTCGTGGAGCTGGAGAGCCTCGATGCCATGTTGAGCGGCGGCTTCGACTGGGTCGTCGACGCCATCGACAGCGTACGGGTGAAGACTGCGCTTATCGCCTGGTGCGTCGCGCATAAGCAGCGTCTGATCACCGTTGGCGGGGCGGGCGGCCAGCTCGATCCGACACGTATCCGTATCGACGATCTCGCCCGCACGATCCAGGATCCGCTGCTTGCGAAAGTGCGTGCGCAATTACGCAAGCAACATGGTTTTGTCCGTGGGCCGAAAGCCAAGTTCAATGTGCCCGCCGTGTACTCGGACGAGCCCTTGCAGTATCCGGAAGCGGTCTGTGCACCGGGAGAAAGCCCCGAAGCGGCTGCGGGGCCACAGGGCCTGAATTGCGCGGGTTTCGGATCGAGCATGTGTGTGACAGCCACATTCGGCATGGCGGCCGCTGCCCATGTGTTGACGCGAATCACCGGGCGTTCGGCCTGATGACCCGCCAGACGTATCCGTGTTTTACCAAGGAGCGCAGGAGACGTCTGTAACCAAAGGTTACCGGTCGAGGCGAATGCCTCGATCGACGTCTCGATAGCTGAAATGACAATGGCCGGGTTCGCTCCCGGCCATTTGTGTTGTCGTGCGAATTTCTGTTCCGCTTCGCTTCGTTACGTACGACGAAACAACTTGCGGGGCAAAGCCATCAGCGCAGTTCGCGGCGCAGCACCTTGCCCACGGGCGTCTTGGGCAGGTCTTTGCGGAACTCGATCAAATGCGGCACCTTGTAGTTTGTCAGGTGCTGACGGCAGAAGTCGATGATGACCTTCTCGGTCAGATCCTGCGATTTCTTGACGATCACGGCCTTCACCGCTTCGCCGGTGCGATCGCTCGGCACGCCGACGACTGCCGCTTCGAGCACGCCCGGGCACATGGCCAGCACGCTCTCGACCTCGTTCGGATACACGTTGAAGCCCGACACGATGATCATGTCCTTCTTGCGGTCGGTGATGCGCACATAGCCCTGCTCGTCCATCGTGCCGATGTCGCCGGTGCGCAGCCAACCGTCCGGCGTGATGGTCTTTGCCGTCTCGTCCGGTCGACGCCAGTAGCCCTTCATGACCTGCGGGCCACGCACGCAGATTTCACCTTCCTGGCCGAAGCCGAGGGCTTCGTTGGCATCGTTGCGGATGCTGACGTCCGTTGACGAGATCGGCAGGCCGATGGACCCGTTGAACTCGCTGCCGAGCGGGTTGATACACACGGCGGGCGACGTCTCCGTCAGACCGTACGCCTCGATGAGCGGATGGCCGGTTACCTTCTGCCAGCGATCGGCCACCGCACGCTGCACGGCAGCACCGCCGCCAAGCGCACACTTGAGCGCGCTGAAGTCGAGTTGGTCGAAGCCGGGGGTGTGGAGCAACCCGTTGAAGAGCGTGTTCACGCCCGTCATGAACGTGAACTTCCATTTGCCCAGCTCTTTCACGAAGCCGGGCATGTCGCGCGGGTTGGTGATGAGCAGGTTGAGTGCGCCCAACTGGAGGAACACCAGGCAGTTCGCCGTCAGACAGAAGATGTGATAGAGCGGCAGGGCGGTGACGATGATCTCCTTGCCTTCCTCGAGACCCGAGCCGATCCAGGCGCGCGCCTGCAACATATTGGCGATCATGTTGCCGTGCGTGAGCATGGCGCCCTTGGCGACCCCCGTGGTGCCGCCGGTGTATTGCAGGAACGCGATGTCGTCGTGACCCAGTTGCACTTCCTGATGCTGTGCACGTGCACCTTGCGCAAGCGCGGTACGGAACGGCACGGCGTGGGGGATGTTCCACTCGGGCACCATCTTCTTCACGTGACGCACGACGTAGTTCACGATCCAGCGCTTCGGCGCGGGCACGAGATCGCCGATGGCCGTCGTGACGACGTGCTTGACCGGTGTGTTGGGCAGTGCCTTTTGCAGCGTGGCGGCGAAGTTCTCGATCACCACGATGGCACCGCAGTCGGCGTCTATCAGCTGGTGCTCGAGTTCGCCTGCCGTGTAGAGCGGATTGACGTTGACGACAACCATCCCCGCACGCAGGATGCCGAAGACGGCGACCGGATATTGCAGCAGGTTCGGCGACATGATTGCCACGCGCGAGCCGCGTTCCAGTCCGGGCAGACTTTGCAGATACGCGGCAAAGTCGCGCGATTTACGCTCGAGGTCCGCGAAGGTCATCGTTACCCCGAGGTTGGTGAACGACGGGCGGTCCGCGAACTTCTGGCAGCTTTGCAGGAACAGATCGTTCAGCGAACGATACTTGTTGACGTCGATCTCGGCCGGCACGCCGGGCGGATAGCTCTTGAGCCAGACTTTTTCCATGAGCGCCTCCTTGAATTTGATTTTTATCGCATCGTCGTCGCCGGGGGAAGAGATTGGGCGCGCGGTGCGTCGTTTCATCGCAGTACATTTTGGCAATACGAGAGGGGGCTCCGGACGTGTCGTCTCCCCTGTCCGGTCTCGCATGCGCGGCAAACGCGCCCATCGACGCGCTGCAAAAAGCCGTAGCATACCGTGCCGTCTCCAGGGCGAGCACATGGAAAGCCCTGATTTGATGCGGGTTTGCATGGAGTAATTGCTCTAGCGGCAAAGGCTTGCCAGTGCGGGGGATTCCGCGCTAATCCCGCACGGAATGGCCGATGTAACGGACAAACCGCAGATGTGACAAAAGAATTGCAAAAAACGCTTGCGTGGCGGTCCGGTTTCTTACATAATTCTGTTCTCACGACGCGGCTGTAGCTCAGTTGGATAGAGTACTTGGCTACGAACCAAGGGGTCGTGGGTTCGAATCCTGCCAGCCGCGCCACCTAATTCGAGGGTCTCCTCACGGGGAGACCCTTAGTTTTTCGGGAGAGTCTTTCCCAGTGACGCGCCGCATGTCATGTACATTCGGCCCGCGTCGATGAGAAGGCAGATCGACAGCAGCAGGATCGTCTGATCGATGTCTCACGTGCAGTAAGTGCGGCTGTAGCTCAGTTGGATAGAGTACTTGGCTACGAACCAAGGGGTCGTGGGTTCGAATCCTGCCAGCCGCGCCAACCCAGTTGGCAAGAACGCTCCAGAGGCGAAAGCTTCTGGAGCGTTTTCGTTTGTGCCGACGAAAAGTATCGCACGGTTCGGCATTCATCGTTCCCGCCATCGTCAGGCGCGACGACGTCCCGCATCGAACGCCATCGTGCCAGCGCCGTCGCGTCAGCCTTCGCCGCTTTCCGGGGCGACCTGCCATCCCAGACCCAGCGCCTTGTGCAACATCACGAACGATTTGAGAAGCTGTGCGTCACCGGCGATACGGTCTTGCTCGGCGGAAAAGCGCGTGCGTTCCGCATCCAGCCAATCGAGTGTGCTCGCGGTGCCCGCGCGGTAGCGCTGACGTGTGAGCGTCGCCGCCCGCGTGGCCGACGCCTCCACGCTGCGCAGCCGGTACACGTTCTCGCGCTGATGCCCGTAGCGGGCAAGTGCCACGTCGGCGTCGCGTAACGCGGTGAGCACGGCGCTCTCGTACTTCGCCTGCGCCTGATCGCGGCCCGCCTTTGCGCCGTCGACGCCGGCCTGCACGCGTCCGAAGTCGAGCACGTTCCATTGCAGACGCGGCATCGTCATCCAACTGAAGTTGTCCTTGCGCACGAGATGGCCGGGGTCCAGCGCCGAATATCCGAGTTCGCCCATGATCGAGAGCTTCGGAAACCAGTTGGCGGTCTGCACGCCGATCTGCGCGTTCTGCGATGCCAGACGGCGCTCGGCGGCGCGAATGTCCGGTCGCGCTTGCAACAGCGCAGACGGATCGCCGATAGCCACCTTCGCGGGCACGCTAGGGAGTGCCTTGGATGCCTGCAATTCGGCATCCAGTGCGCCCGGTGCGCGCCCCGTCAGCAGTGCCAACTGATCGAGCGATTCGATGACGTCCGCTTCGAGCGGCAGCACGCGCGATTGCGTCTGCTCCACTTGCGTCACGAGCCGTTCGACGTCGAGTTCCGAGGCGACACCGCCCGCCCGGCGCTGACGCGTGAGATCGAGCATTTCGCCTTCCAATTGCGCCGAATCGTGCACGAGAGCAAGCCGTGCCTGCTGATCGCGCAGCGCAACGTAAGTCTGGGCGACTTCGGCGGCGAGTTGCACGTGGGCATCGGCCAGATCCTCCGACGCCGCGTCGGCGTCGGCACCGGCGGCTTCGACGGCGCGTCGCGTGCCGCCGAACAAATCGATTTCCCAACTGGCGTCGAACCCGGCGACGTAGAGGTCGAGCGGGCCGCGGCCATTGCCGCTACCGTTGTTGCCGCCAAGCAGGCTCAGATCGGGCGAGCGGGTGCGCACCATCGCCAGATCGACGCCCGCCTTCGGCAGCAGGTCGGCCTGATGACTGCGCAGGCTCGCGCGCGACTGACGCACCTTTGCCTGTGCCACCCGGATGTCCGGACTATGCGCGATGGCGTCGTCGATCAGCGCGGTGAGCTGCGGATCGTTCAGCGCCGTCCACCACCGGGCGGCGCCGGGCGTGTGTGCCTGCACGCCTTCGCCCGCATGCGCGAACGTTGCCCCGGCACGCAGGGCGTCGCCCGCGACTTCGGGCGCGCCACGATAGTCGGGACCGACGGTGCAGCCAGTGGCGAGAAGGCATGCCGCGAGGGCCAGTGTTCGGATAGGAAACGTCATGATGATTCAATGGCCGCCGGATCTGAATCCGGTCGGTTGCTTGAGCAGTAGGGCCAGGGGCACGCAAAGCAGCAGCGCGATACCTAGTGCGTAGAAAGTTTCGGAAAACGTCATCACGCTCGCCTGCCGCGCAATGTCGGCGGCGAGCTGTGCTGTGGCCTGGAGTTGCGCGTGCATCATGTCGCCCGTCTGTGCGAAGAAGCCCGCCGCATTGGCCGCGAGATGTTCCTGCCCCAGCGCACTATTGGCGGTGATTGTCTCGCGCAGCATGGCGTCGTGATAGTCGGTGCGCCGGTCGATCAGCGTGCCGAGCAATGCGAGTCCCACCGACCCGCCGAGATTGCGGGCCATGTTGTACAGACCTGCCGCGTCGCCGGCATCGTGCGCGTCGACGGCTGCCATCGACGCCTGATTGAGCGGCATCATCGCGAGCATTTGCCCCACGCCACGCAGCAATTGCGAAAGCGTGAAGTCGTGGCCCACGCTTTGTGCCGTCAGGCTGATGTCGAGCATGCAACTCGCGAAGAAGCACAGTAGCCCGAGAATCACGAGCAGACGGATGTCCACCCGGCTGATGAGGCGCGGCAAGAACGGCATCATCAGGAACGCGGGCAGCCCCGAGAGCAGCATGATGTTGCCCGACTGCTGCGCGTTGTAGCCCGCAATCGTGGAGAGGAACTGCGGCAGCAGATACGACACGCCGTAGAGTCCCGCGCCCACCGTGAAGACGATATAGATCACGCTCGCGTAATTCTTGTTGCCCAGCAGCGAGAGCTTGACGATCGGCTTCTCGGCCGTGAACTGCGCCACGAGCATCATGCCGATGCCGATGACCGACGCAATCGACAACCCGATGATCAGGTGCGAATCGAACCAGCGTTCGCGCTGTCCTTCCTCTAGCACCACGGTGAGCGAACTCAAGCCGATGGTCAGGCCCACGATGCCCAGCCAGTCTGCCTTGAAGAAGGCTTGCAGATTGGCCGGCTCGCGCTTCAGACCGAGCATGAGCAGCGTGACGATGGCCGCCGAGATCGGCAGATTCAGGAAGAAGCACCAGCGCCAGTTGGCGTTCTCGGTCAGCCACCCGCCGACCACCGGGCCGAGCAATGGCCCCAGCAGCACGATCAGACCGAACATCGCCATGCCGACCGCCATCTGATGGCGTGGCAGACGCGTGCGAATGATCATCTGCGCCGTCGGAATCATGGCGCCACCGGCGAAGCCCTGTCCGATGCGGCCGACGATCATCTCGGGCAGGCTGCTCGACGCACCGCACATCATCGAGAAGAGCGTGAAGAAGACGGCGTTGAGCATCAGAAAGCGTCGCAGCCCGAGCACGCGCGTGAGCCACGCGGCGAGCGGAATCATGACGATTTCCGACATCAGGTAGCCGGTCGATATCCAGGTGCCCTCGGTGCCCGAGGCCCCGATCTGTCCTTGAATCTGCGGCAGTGCCGAGTTCGTGATCGAAATATCGAGCGTGGCCAGCAGTGCGCCCAGCGCACCGGCGGCCACGGCGATCCAGTCCGACGCCGACGCGTTGCGGGGTGCAGCGGCGCTTACGGCGCCAACGTGTGCACCACCACTACCGCCGTCGCCGCCCGCCGCCACGGTGCTGAGCGCCTGATCGCGCGTCGGCGTGACCGGCGAGAGCGACGGCGTCGACGCGCTCACAACGCGACCGTCAGCCACATTGCACTCCAACGTTCGTGGGCGACGGCGCCGTGCTCGCAAGGGGGCAAACGGTGGCATCGAGCGGCGCACTGAGCGAGAGCTGTTGGGCGGTGGCACTGCTGGCCTGGCCCGAGCGGGCCGCCTGTTTGGCTGGCGCGGCCGGGGCGTTGCGATGCGTATCGACGTCTGCCGTGACCGACAGGCCCGGCAGCAACACTGAACGCAGCGACGCCGGCACATCGAGACGGATGCGCACCGGCACGCGCTGCACGATCTTCGTGAAGTTACCGGTGGCGTTCTGCGCGGGCAGCAGCGCAAACTGCGCGCCGGTGCCGGGGGAGAGCGAATCGACCACACCATGGATCGGCTCGCCGGGCAAGGCGTCGACATGCACCGTCACCGGCTGGCCGGGACGCATGCGGCCGACCTGCGTTTCCTTGAAGTTTGCCGTCAGATAGAGGCTTTGCACCGGCACGACGGTGAGCAGTCGCGTACCCGGCTGCGCGAACTGGCCGACGCGCACCGCCCGATCGCCAACGCGTCCGGCCAGCGTGCTCTTGACCACCGTGTCCGCGAGGTCGAGGTCTGCCTTGCGCGCGCTTGCCTGTGCCACCGTCAACTGCGCTTTGGCCTGCGCCAGCGCGGCGGTGAGCGTGTCCGTCTGCCGCTCGCTCGCTTGCAGGCTGGCCTCATTGCTCTTGAGCGAGGCGTCGGCGCGGGCGCTGGCATTGCGCAGTTCCGCGAGACGCTCGTCGGTTTCGGCACCGGTCGCGACCAACGGCACGTAGCGTTTGACCTGACCGGACGAGTACGCGGCGTTCGCACGTGCGCTGTCGAGTTCAGCGCGTGCCTGTGCGATGGTCGCCGAGTGCTGGGAGCGTTCCGCCTGTGCCCGGGCCACGTCGGCTTCGCGGGCCACGACGGTCGCTTGCGCCTCGTCGTAGGCAGCCTGGTACTGGCGCCCATCGAGACGCACGAGCGGCTGGCCGACCGTCACCGTTTCGTTGTCGCGCACCAGCACTTCGGTCACATAGCCGCCCACTTTCGGTGCGACGGTCATGCTGTCGGCCTGCAGATAGGCGTCGTCGGTCGACTCGATGAAGCGCCCGGCAAACCACCAGTGTCCGCCCCAACCCAGCGCTGCGACGACGCCCAGCGCCAGCGCGCCGAGCAGGATCTGTTTGCGACGTGGGTTGGCCGGGGCCTTCGTCTGGCTGGGCTCTGCGACCTTGCCGGCCGGCGCTTGCGCCTGACGTGCGGTGGGCGGCGCCGCTTCCGCCTGTTCGACCTGTGCTGCGTTGGTCATGGGAATTTCCTCAAATTATTCCATTCGGCACAATTATTCCAGTTGATCGATTTGTGTCAAGTGTTATATTTTTGACGAAAGTTTTGGCAAGCAAGGACATACATGACAGGGACTTCACGTGCAGGGCGTGCTCGGGGCGTGGCAACGCGTGCGCGGCATGCAGTCGACACGGGGTATCAACGTGGCGAGGAAACGCGCGCGCGCATCGTCCTCGCGGCGATCAAGTGTTTCGGAGAGTACGGCTTTGCCGGCGCGTCTACGCGAGACATCGCGAACGAGGCAGGGGTGAACGCGCCGGCGCTGCAGTACTACTTCGACAACAAGGAAGGGGTGTACAAGGCGTGCGTCGAGTACATCCTGGGTCTTGTGCTGGGCCAGATGGGAGAGGCCATCGAGTCGGCCGAGCGTGTGGTGGCCGATCCCGGCGCGACCGACAAGCAACTCATGGACGCCTTTTGCGAGCTACAGATCCGCAAGGCAGGCTTCATGGAGGAGGTCCCGGAGATCGATGGCTGGCACATGTTCATGGCTCGCGAGCAAGCGGGGCTCGGGCCGGAAGCCGGGTTCAAGGCGTTTCACGAGCGCTTTTCAAGCCGGCTCGCGGCGGTTGGCGCGAACATCGTGACCCGCCTCGCGGGGGTGGCGCCTGACAACGAGGAGATGCGCATTCGCGCCGTGTGCATCAGCACGCTGGGCATGGCATTTCGCGTGATGCGCCGCTCCGTCGATTGTTCGATGGGATGGGCCAGCGAACCGAATGCCGATCGTAATCGGATGGTGCGTGAGGCGGTACTCGAGCAGACACGGCAATTGCTGGAGCGGATCGTCAAGCAGCGCAAGTCGGCCAAATAAGTTCAGGCAGGCAACGAACTCGGGGGCACCTTTCGGTGCCCCCGAGTCGTTTTCAATGATGGAGTACGGCAGCAAGCGTCACGCTTGAGGCGGGCAACGCGAGTCTGCGTTTCGCGCCATCGGCTTAGAAGATGTGACGGATGCCCGTTGCCACGCCCACTTGCGTCGCGTTACCCGGCAGTTCCACGCGTGCGGCGCCACTGACCTTGTTGTAGTCGACGGTGCCGTAGACTTGCGTGCGCTTCGACAGGGCGTACTCGGCGAGCAGCACGTACGTGTAGCGACGGCCCGAACCGGCATCGCTCGCCTGCGCGTTGATGTTCTTGATGTCGTCGAAATACGCGGCACCCGTGATCGCGAGGTTCGGCATGGCCTGGATCGTCGTGCCGAGATAGAACGTCATGTCCTTGCGCGGATTGTCGTTCAGGTTACCTGTGGTGACGGCGTGCGCGGGGTCGTTGAGCGTGCCGTCGAGCCAGCCGCTGCGATCGCGACCGCCCATGTAGCCGACGAACACCTTGGCGATGGAGACGCTGTAGATACCGCCCAGCCCCCACATCTGCTGCACGCGCTTGGCGGCGTCTCGCGCTTGCTGATACACGCCGGCGACCTGCAACGGTCCCATCGTGTAGGCAGCACGGGTGCCCCAGTAGTTGCTCGCGGCCATCGTGCCGGCGGTGTTGCCGAAACCGTAAGTCGCACCGACCGACAGGCCGCCGAACGTGCCGGCATAGCTCACGGCGTTGTCCACACGGCCACGCGTGATGTTGTACATCCACGAGTTATTCGCATAGTTGCCGATCGTGAGCGGATCGAAGTCGCCGTAGACGTTGAACGCCTCGGTTGCCTGACGGCCGATCTTGATCGCGCCGTACTGGTTTTGCAGGCCGACGAAAGCATAGCGGTCAAACAGTCGGGGACCGTTCGTGAGTTGACCGTTTTGCGGGTTGATGCCCGACTCCAACTGGAAGATCGCCTTTGTGCCGCCGCCGAGGTCTTCCGAGCCCTTGAAGCCGAAACGGCTGTTGGTTACGGCGCCGTTGGTCACTTGCCACAGGGCGTCGTTGTTGGCGTTGGCGTTGGTTTGATACCGCACGCTTTGATCGACGATTCCGTACAGGGTGACGGCGCTTTGGGCGGTAGCGGTGGTGCTGAAGGCGAGGCCGCAAGCGGCCGAGAGGATGGCCAGACTGGCCGGAATTGCAGACTTCATGGGTCTCCTTTCTCTTGTAGACGGGCGACGGACTTAAAAACGGATCCGCTGCGCCTTCCGATATAGACGGTCACGGATTCTTCTCGGTACGAATCGGCTTGCCATTCCTGCCGGGCAACTGGCGGTGAATCGAAGGATCTGCCAGAATTCGTCAAAACTTGACGGATTCTGCCAATGAACCTCGACCTTGCCGATCTGCGCATCCTCCGCCATCTGGAACTCAACGGACGCATCTCCAACCAGGAGTTGGCGGATGCCGTCGGCTTGTCGCCGTCGGCCTGCCTTCGCCGGGTGAAATTGCTCGAGGACCGCGGGGTGATTTCCGGATACCGCTGCATCGTGGACGCACAGCATATCGGCCTGGAGTTCGAGGCGTTAGTGCAAATCACGCTCCGACCGGACGTCGATCAGTGGCATGAAAAATTTCTCGCATGTGTGCAGAACTGGCCGGAAGTCGTGACTGCGCGAATCGTCACCGGCTCGGCCAATTACATCTTGACGGTAAGAGCCCGTAACCTCGCGCACTACTCCGATTTCATCGTCAATGAGCTATACCGGGCGCCTGCCGTGATGTCGATTCAGTCGAACATCGTGCTCAAGACAATTAAACACACGCAGTCCCTCGTGGACCTCGTCAAGCCGAAGTAAAAATTATATAACATATTAACTAATCGCCAAAAGACGGTTGGAATTTCCCGGAAGAAGAGACACAGCATGGCAGTGATTACCACCATCGAGGACTTACGGGTTCTCGCACAGCGGCGCGTGCCGCGCATGTTTTACGAGTATGTCGATTCGGGGTCGTGGACGGAGGCGACCTATCGGGCGAATGCGGCGGATTTCGGCGGTATCGAGTTCCGGCAGCGCGTTGCCGTGAACATCGAGCATCGCAGCACGCGCACGACGATGTTGGGAGAGTCGGTCGCCATGCCGGTGGCGCTGGCGCCGACGGGCATGACAGGCATGCAGCATGCGGACGGCGAGATTCTCGCGGCGCGTGCGGCTGAAGCGTTCGGTGTGCCGTTTACGCTCTCGACCGTGTCGATCTGCTCCATCGAAGACGTGGCGGCACACACCAAGGCGCCGTTCTGGTTCCAGTTGTATGTGATGCGCGATCGCGACTTCATCGAGCGTTTGATCGACCGGGCCAAGGCCGCAGGGTGTTCGGCACTGATGGTGACGATGGACTTGCAGATCAGCGGTCAGCGTCATCGAGACATCAAGAATGGCCTGTCGGCGCCGCCGAAGCTGACGTTGCCGAACATTGCCAACATGATGACCAAGCCGCGCTGGTGCATGGGCATGTTGGGAACACGCCGACGCACCTTCGGCAACATCGTGGGTCATGCCAAGGGCGTGGATGACATCGGTTCGCTTGCCGCCTGGTCGGCGGCGCAGTTCGACCCGCGTCTGTCGTGGAACGACGTCGAGTGGATCAAGAAGCGTTGGGGCGGCAAACTCGTGCTCAAGGGCGTGCTCGACCCTGAAGATGCGCGTGCCGCACGCGACACCGGGGCCGACGCGATCGTGGTGAGCAATCACGGCGGGCGTCAGCTTGACGGTGCGATCTCGACGATTCGCGCGCTGCCCGACATTGTGGCGGCGGTGGGGCGCGACACGGAGGTCTGGCTCGACGGCGGCATCCGTTCCGGTCAGGACGTGATCAAGGCGATGGCCCTGGGCGCGAAGGGGACGCTCATCGGGCGTCCGTTCCTGTACGGTCTGGGGGCGATGGGCGAGGTGGGTGTGCGCCGCGCGCTGGAGGTCATTGCGAAGGAGATGGATGTGACCATGGCACTGACCGGCCGCACGACCATTGACCGTCTCGATTCGTCGATGCTGATCCCGGGCAGTTATCCGACGGGCATTGGCCCGTACCTGCCGGAGCCAGGCGGACGGTAATCGGCCGGCTGGAAAAACACGAAAGCCGCAGCGAATCGCGCTGCGGCTTTTTTTATTTCCGTCGGGGGCAACCCCATCCGGACAACGCCCTGCAATCACGGGACGCTTCGTTTCGGTGAAGACCGGCGCAGACCGATCAATGATGGTGCTTGTGATGACCGCGGCGCTTTCCGCGGTAGTGGTCGTCATCGTCGTACGAGTTCGAGCGCGACATGTTGCCGCCGAGCGCGGCACCCGCGCCGCCGCCGACGGCCGCGCCGATCAGGCCGCCGGAGCGCCCGCCCATCGCATTGCCTGCCGCCGTACCGGCACCACCGCCCAGCGCACCACCGACAATGGCGCCCGTGCGCTCGCGCCGGTTCGACGTGATTGCGCCGCCGGCGCCACCGCCAACCGCACCTCCCACCACAGCACCGGTGCTGCCCCCAAGCGCACCGCCCACGGCCGCGCCTGCCACGCCGCCCAGCGCGCCGCCAAGGGCATTGTTCATGTCACTGGCCGAAGCCGTCAGGGAAGTCGTTGCTGCCACGGCGGCGATCGCCACCATCGGGAAAATTCGCTTGAGCATGAGTCTTGAAGTGGATTCGAATGAACGCGAGGCAAGTATAAAGACGCATCGTTCCGTCGCCGCTACCTCAATGTTTCACTTCTCGTAAGGTCGGTAACGAAATGTTACCTTGCGTGCATTCGCTGCGATTCGGCTATACGGCCTCGCCGCCCGTGCGGCGCCGCGACGGCACCTTCATCTCGGCCACGTAGCGATACAACTGGGCGGCCGCTGGCGAGAGCGGCCGCGCCTTGCTCCGGATCATGCCGACGCGGCGCGTCACCACGGGATCGACCAGCGGCACGCTCGTGAGCAACGGGTGGTCGCCGCCCGGCATCGCCATCGTCGGCACGGCCGCCACACCCAGGCCCGCTTCGACCAGTCCGAGCATCGTCGTCACATGTTGTGTCTCGCAGATACTCGGCGGGCGTTGCGGCAGCGCCGTCAGCGCCTGATCGAGCAGCAGGCGGTTACCCGAGGCCTTCCCGACAGTGATGTAGTCGTACTCGTAAAGCTCTCGCCACGTCACCCGCTTCTTGCCCGCGAGCGGATGATCGCGCCGGCACGCCGCCACGTAACGCTCCTGCAGCAGGAGCTTGAACTCGATGTTCGGCTCCTGACTACCGATGAAATTCAACCCGAAATCGGCATCGCCGTTCACCACGGCGGCAAGCACCTCGTTGGCGCTGGCGTCGAGCACGGAGATGCGGATGCGCGGATACGCCTGGTGGTAGCGCGAGATCACCTGCGGCATGAAGTAATACGCGGCAGACGGCACACAGGCGATGGTCACATGCCCGAGGCTCGACGACGCCACGTCTCGAATACCCAGTAGCGCGTTATCCAGATCGTCGAGAATCCGTTCGGCATCGCGTGCAAACGCGCGCCCGACGTTGGTGAGTGCCACGCGCCGCGTGCTGCGCTCGAAGAGCTTGACGCCCAGCGCCTCCTCGAGCTTGTCGATGCGGCGCGAGAGTGCGGGCTGCGAGAGGTGAATGGCTTCGGCCGCGCGGCGAAAGCTCGCGAGTTGCGCCACCGCGCGAAAGGCCTGCAAATCGTTCAGATCGAAATTGATCGCCATGACATTGGGGGGATGAGAGTCGGGCAAGCGCCGCACGCGGCACGGACACCGGGGGATAGCCGCGGGTTCGGGCGTGGCGCAGAGTGTAACGTGTTACCGATCGGTAGGCGCATTAGCATCCTATGATTGATAGCGTATGCGCATCAATCTTTCCAAAACTTGCAATTCACAACCGGGGAACTTCCGGCGCACCATTGGCGGTTTCAAAAAAGCGTCCACGACGGTTCGACACGTCCCTGGCAGAGACGCAATGCGACGATTCATTGGCGGCCCGCCCCCCGGGCTGCATGCAAAACGGAGACAGCGCATGTCACAGCGCCCCCAAGACGCGGTTTCGCGTCGCCCATCGAAAGCCGGCGCGGTTCTGCGTGTGACGGCCGGCAACTTCCTCGAGCAGTTCGATTTCTTCCTGTTCGGTTTCTACGCCACCCAGATCTCTCGCGTCTTCTTCCCGACGGACAGCGAATTCGCATCGCTCATGCTGACCTTTGCCGTTTTCGGCGCGGGTTTCCTGATGCGCCCGCTCGGCGCCATCGTGCTGGGCGCGTACATCGATAACGTCGGCCGTCGCAAAGGGCTGGTCACCACGCTGGCCATCATGGCGAGCGGCACCATTCTCATCGCCTTCGTGCCGGGTTACGAAACCATCGGTCTGGCCGCGCCGGTGCTGGTGCTGATCGGCCGTCTGCTGCAAGGCTTCTCGGCCGGTGCCGAACTGGGCGGTGTGTCCGTGTATCTGGCGGAAATCGCCACGCCGGGCCGTAAGGGCTTTTACACGAGCTGGCAGTCCGCGAGCCAGCAGGTCGCCATCGTGGTCTCGGCGGGCCTTGGCTTTGTGCTCTCGCTCACGTTGACGGCGCAAGAGATTGCCTCGTGGGGCTGGCGCCTGCCGTTCCTCGTGGGCTGCATGATCGTGCCGGTGATCTTCGCGCTGCGCCGCTCGCTTCAAGAGAGCGAGGAGTTCAAGCAACGCAAGCATCACCCGTCGGTCGGCGAAGTATTCCGTTCGATGGCCGCCAATGCCGGCGTGGTGCTCGGCGGCACGATGCTCGTGGCGCTGACCACGACGGCGTTCTACCTGATTACTGTCTACGCACCGACGTTCGGCAAGAGCGTGCTGCACCTCTCGAGCGCCGATGCGCTGCTCGTCACGCTGTGCGTGGGCGTGTCGAACTTCATCTGGCTGCCGATCGGCGGCACGCTCTCCGACCGCATTGGCCGTCGTCCGGTGCTGCTGCTCTTCGCGGGCCTTACGCTGGTGAGCGCCTATCCGGTTCTGTCGTTCCTCGTGCAGGCGCCGAGCTTTACGCGCATGCTGATCGCGTTGCTGTGGCTCTCGTTCCTGTACGGCATGTACAACGGCGCGATGATCCCAGCGCTCACCGAAGTGATGCCGCCAGACGTGCGCGTGGCCGGATTCTCGCTGGCCTATAGCCTGGCGACGGCGGTTTTCGGCGGCTTCACGCCCGCATTGTCGACGTATCTGATCCATGCCACGGGCGACAAGGCTGCGCCGGGTTACTGGATGAGCTTCGCCGCGCTATGCGCAATCTGTGCGACGCTGGCGCTTTATCGTGGCCGCCCCGGCGGGCAAGGCCGCACCCGTACCGAACTTGCCGCAGGCTGAGAGCGCGCGCCATGAAAAACACTTCCATCTCTGTGCGCACGAGCGCAGCCCGACGCCTGTTTGCCACGCTCGGTGCGGGCGTCGCGATGACGGCGCTGTTCGCTGCCACATCCGCTCACGCAGAAGACCTGCGCGTGATGAACTCCGGCGGCTTCACGGCCGCGTACAAGCTGCTGCTGCCCAAGTTCGAGGCATCGAGCGGCGACCACGTCGACACAGCCTGGGGGCCGTCGATGGGCAAAGCGCCGGAGGCGATCCCGAATCGTCTGGCGCGGGGTGAGTCGGCCGACGTCGTCATCATGGTCGGTTACGCGCTCGACGATCTCATCAAGGCGGGCAAGGTGCGCCCCGATTCGCGCGTCGATCTGGCAGATTCGCGTATCGGTGTCGTCGTCAAAGCGGGCGACACCGTGCCGGATGTCAGCACCCCCGAGAAGCTGAAGGCGGCGCTGCTGGCCGCGAAGTCGGTCGCGTACTCCGACAGCGCCAGCGGCGTGTATATCGAGCGTGAGCTCTTCAAGAAACTGGGCATCGCCGAGCAGATGCAAGGCAAATCGGTGATGGTGCAGAAGACGCCCGTCGCCGAGAAGGTGGCCGCCGGCGACTACGCACTGGGATTGCAACAGGTGAGCGAACTGCTGCCGGTCAAGGGCGCCGTGTTCGCGGGCAAGATTCCCGAGTCGCTGCAATCGGTCACGCGCTTCGCGGGCGGCGTACCGGTGAATGCGCCGCATCCTGACGAGGCGAAGAAGCTGCTGACGTACATGGCCGCGCCTGCCGTTGCAAAGGATGTCGAATCGACCGGTCTCGATCCGCTGACGCACTGATGCGCCGGGCATCGCTGAAGATGAGAACTGACGTATTTCCACCGCCGTGGCGGACTTAATTTTCCCCTCGGCATCCTTGGCGGGTTTGACCGACAATGGCGTGACAGACAACGGCGTCGCACCGATCGACGCCACCGCCAAGGAGATAGACGCATGGCCATCGTGCCAGACCTGCCCCCCATGGCTGCCCAAACGAGTGCAGCCGCAGCCAACACCACGGCTACCCCCGACACTCCCCTGAACGATATCGTCGCGCTCGACGCGCTCGCACTGTCCGGCGCCATTCGCACGCGTCAGGTTTCGTGCCGTGAGGTGATGCAGGCCTATCTCACTCATATTGCGCAGTACAACCCGGCGGTCAACGCCATCGTGTCGCTGCGAGATGCCGACGCGTTGCTGGCGCAGGCCGACGAGCGCGACCGGCAACTGGCGAACGGTCAGTATCTTGGCTGGATGCACGGCATGCCGCACGCGGTGAAGGATATGGCCGCCTGTGCCGGATTTCCCACACGCAAGGGCTCGCCTCTGACGTCGGCAGCCCCCGACACGCAGGACAGCATCAGCGTCGCGCGCATCCGCGCTGCGGGCGCGATTTTCATCGGCAAGACCAATGTTTCCGAGTTCGGACTGGGTTCGCACAGCTACAACCCGGTCTTCGGCACCACGCGTAACGCCTACGACACAACGCGCATCGCCGGTGGCAGCAGCGGCGGGGCAGGCAGTGCGCTGGCGCTGCGCCTGCTGCCGGTGGCGGACGGCAGCGACATGATGGGATCGCTGCGCAACCCGGCGGCGTTCGGCAACGTGTACGGCATGCGGCCGTCGCAGGGCCGTGTGCCGTATGGCCCGACACCCGAAGTCTTCGTCCAGCAACTGAGCACCGAAGGGCCGATGGGCCGAACGGTGGCCGACGTCGCCCAATTGCTCGCAACGCAGGCCGGCTACGACGCGCGAAGCCCGCTTTCGCTCGCTGGCGAGACGCCGCCGTTCGCGAGTGCGCTATCGCGTGACGTGAAGGGCGTGAAGCTGGGCTGGCTCGGCGACTACGGCGGTTATCTGCCGATGGAAGACGGCGTGATGGCGTTGTGCGAAGCATCGTTGCGCGACTTCACGGCGATGGGATGCGAAGTGGCGCCGTGCATGCCCGACTTTGCACCGGACCGGCTGTGGCAGACGTGGCTTACGCTGCGTCACTGGCTCGTGAACGGTTCGCTGGGCGCGATGTATGCCGATCCGGCACGTCGCGACAAGCTCAAGCCGGAGGCGCAATGGGAAGTCGCAGGGGGCGACGCGTTGCGCGCTGCCGACGTGTTTCGCGCGAGCGTCGATCGCAGTGAGTGGTACCGCTCGCTCGCACGATTGTTCGAGCGTTACGACTTCCTGTTGCTGCCGTCGGCGCAAATGTTCCCGTTCGATGCGCAAATGCACTGGCCGACATCCTTGGCGGGCAAGCCGATGGACACCTACCACCGGTGGATGGAAGTCGTGATCGGGCCGACGCTGGCCGGGTTGCCGGCGATCAGCGTGCCGGTCGGGTTCGATGCACGCGGTTTGCCGATGGGACTGCAAATCATCGGACCTGCGCAAGCGGATCTTGCCGTGCTGCAACTGGCACACGCCTACGAGCAGCAAACGCAGTGGGTACGCCGCCATCTGCCGCCGATGCTCACTGGCGCCGTGCGGGCCTGACGGCCCTGCGAGGATGTGCCTGGACGTGCGGGCGGCGCGCCGGCCGATTCCGGCTTATCGGGCGCGCACGGCCTGCGCTTTCGCGCGCAGCGGCCGCAGCAATTCACCCAAGGCGTTGTGATCGATCTCGTGCATGAGGGCGAGCAGGCGGCCGATCTCGCCCGGCGGGAAACCTTCGCGGGCGAACCAGCTCAGGTAGTTGCCCGGCAGATCGGCGATGTAGGTGCCTTTGTGTTTGCCGAATGGCATGGGCGTCGTGACGAGGCGCATCAGCGCGTCGGCGTCGAAGTCGAGCATGGCGAAAGGGCGCGGCGTGACGCGCACGCAAGTGAGACGGAAAGCGTCACGCTACCACAGGCGGCACTCGTCGCGCTGGCGGCCATAACCGCTACGCGATCCTGTTTCGGATGCAGAACGCTAAAAAGCCCGAAACACGGGTGCGTAAAATCGAGGCGTTCAACAGCACGCTGAATCGCGGCGAAACCATTCATCCGTAGGCCAGGAAGGTCGATCGTTGTTGAAGGCCACCGGACGACGCCGCGCACTATTCGCTCGTGATTGGCTGCTACGAAAATCCATTTGAGTGTCGGATTCTGGCTGTGGATTCCCCCGGTCAATGCAACACACTAGGCTTGCACCAGCAAGATCTCAATTCGCTCCTTTCCTCGCCCCGTATTTTTGCGTTTGAGTTTCACCGCACCAATCTCGCGAGTCGATTTTGGATGCGTGCCTCCACATGCCATCATCGCAAAGCCATCGACTTTCCAGTACCTTCGCTGTGTTTGGACGTCGCTGAAACCTGTGAGGATAGGGAGGTTGCGCGACGTCAAATTCGCTGCCTCTAATTCAATCTCGGGAAACAACGGTGCCAGGCTGACATCGCTCGCGAAATCGATGCGCGCCTTATCTTGTGCGATGTGGGCGCCGATGCGCTCGATGCCCGGGCGTAGCCGATATACCAACTGCAAGACCATTTCTGCGGCAAAGTGCAGGCGCATCAGACGATAGCGCCGCTCCCAGTCAATTCGCCATGTGGCGCAGTCCCCCACACGTAGCGAATGGTCGTGCGGCAAGGTATAAACGATTTCCAGACCAAGCTTTTCGGCCTTGATAACCGGGTATCCGCCAAGCGAACCATAATCGCTCTCCTGGCCGCCGGAGAACGCAAAAAATATCGTCGACTCGACCTGGACTTGCTCACCGTCAACTTGACTGACGATGGTATCCAGCGTTGTTTTGTAAGGTTCGTCCCAGAAAATTTTTCGCATCATGATCTGACCGATCCTGTTCTTTCCCAAAAAGGTTCATAGGGTAATCGAGCTGAACTTGAGTAGCTTGTACGATCTTGCGATCGGCGTCCGTTCCTTATTGTTATTGCAACATCACCTGCGTGGTGTTCGTGGACTGCTGCCGGGATCGTCAGCACTTCTGGCCTATTGACTGCTGCCGGAATTAAGACACTTTCCAGCCTCACGCCGAAGCGCGTTCAAAGTCGATCTTAGACTGCGTATCCCAACAATTCCCGCGACGGCTCATGCGCTGGCGTGCATGGCGGAGCTTTCCCCGCCCTCCGCTGCCGCCATCAGGCCTTGATGGGAAAGCGCCGGTCAAACGTAGTCTTCACGTCGAGCGGTTGCCGGAGCAAGCCGACTTGCGAGTAAAAGTCGGCCGTACGCTGTTGCTCTGCGACGAGCGCGTCGTCGATGTTGCGCCATTTCGTGGCGCGTCGCGAGAACTGTAGTTTCGCGGCCTCGGGCGGGATGCCGACGATACGCGCCATGGCCGCAGAGAATGCATCGACATGCTGATAGGACCAGACCTGGGCACGCACGGCACGCGCGAGGAAATCGCGCAGCACGTCCTGTTTGCTCGCGATGGCGGTGTCGGTCGCCGCGAGATAGCTCAACCCCGACCAGAGTCCGCGTCCGTTCACAAGCACGCGTCCGCGCCCGGTGGTCTCCGCCACGGCGGTGTAGGGCTCCCATGTCGCCCATGCGTCGACCGAGCCGCTGGCCAGCGCGGTGATGGTGTCGGCTGGCGGCAGGAAGCGGAAGTTGACGTCGTTCGGTGCCAGACCGGCGGCGGCGAGCGCCTTGAGCGTGACGAAGTGACCGATGGAGCCTCTCGTCGTGCCGATGTTTTTGCCCTTGAGGTCGGTGGCGGTGCGCAGCGTGGCGTCTGGCCGCACGATCACGGCGGTGCCGTACGCATCGGAGCGATTGGCCCCGATGATCTTGATGGCGGCACCCGCCGACAGCGCAAAGATCACCGGCGCGTCGCCGATCGGACCGCAATCGACGGCACCCGCATTGAGCGCTTCGGCCAGCGGTGCGGCGGCGGGGAACTCGGTCCACTGAATGTCGTAGGGCAATGCCTTGAGTTCGTCTGCGGCTTCGAGCAGCGCACGCAGACCGCCTTTCTGATCGCCAGCCTTGAGGATCGGGCGGCCGGACTGCGCGTAAGACACACCGGGCAGCGCGAGTGTGGTCAGCGCACCCGCCGCACTGGTGGTCGTGACGTATTGGAGAAAGCGGCGTCGGGAAATCGTCATGATGAATGCCTGTGGTGGATTGGAAAAGGGGAAGTCCGGAGCGGACGCTGAGCGATGGCTAGTGCACGAAGCCGCCTTTGACGAAGCGCACGGGGTCGTCGTCCATTTGGCGCAGCGCGGTGGTGAGCGGGTCTGCGCGAAGGGCCGCCAGAGCGCCGTCCGGCAGGGCGGTCGACGTTGTGCACATCAGGCCGCCGTCGGCCCAGCCCCGGCGGCCGGCGGGGGCGAGGGCGCGCAACCAGCCGTCACGGTCTGCCAGCCATTCGGTGCCTGCGACGCTTGACGGGGAAGCCCCGGCAATCTGTGCGAAGACCTGCCATGCCTCGGGGTCATCGGCCACGCAGTCGGCTCGCGCACCGAACAGGGTTGTGACATTGGCCGCCGGCGTGCGCTCCGGACGTTGCGCTGCCACCTTGCGAATGCCGGCCCCTTGATGTGGTGACGGGCCATTGCGCTCGACCAGCAGGGTGAGGAAACGCGGGTCTTCAAACGGGGGCGGATGATTGGCATCGACCGCGACGACGCGCACCCGCTGATTGCCGCGCCACACGGCGATATTCCGGGTGGGGCCGTTGGTGCACGTCACTGCGAGGGAGGGCAATGCAATCGGCACGGGCCAACTGCCGCCAGCGGCCATGCCGGCCGACGCCGAGAGCACGCGCATGTAATCGAGTGCGGCCCAGATTTCGCGATCGCTCAGCCGTCCGGCGAAGCCGGGCATCGTCATGCCCCGATCGTCGCGCATGCCATACAACACATGCCAGAACAGTTCACCGTCTGCGCGGCGGCTTAGTAAGGCGCTCGCCATGGTCGGCGGCCACCGGTGCAACGTGGAGGCCAGCCGGCCTTCGCCGCGTCCGTCGGCGCCGTGACATGCAACGCACTGGGCCGCATACACACGTGAGCCTCGCGAGATGCTCTGCACGGAGAAGCCCGTCGGGCTCGTATGGAAACTGGTCGGCACGGCGGCCGTCAGCCAAAGCGATGGGGACGGCCATGGGGCCAGCACAAGTGCGCCAAGGGCGGCGGCGAGCAGCCAGCGCCACGCGCGTCGCCAGAACAGCGCCAGCAGCACGCAGGCGAGCGCAAACGCGATGGCCGCGAGCATCCCGCCGAACTGACGGGCGAGGGCAACGTCGATGACGAGATTTTCACCGGCGATGCGCACGTCCCACGGCCACGCCGGCGCGCCATGCGAGTCGCCGGTGATGCCGAGCGCATAGAGCGTGTCCAGCCCGGCGGACTGCACGAACTGAAGGGCTTGCAGCAGGGCGTTAAGCCAGAGATGCGAGGGGGGCGACGTCATCGGGCGCGCTCCGCCGGGAGGCGCTCCGATGACGCCGATAACGCCGATGACGGCCGGTACGTCGACTTCATTCGCTTCGTGACACCACGACCTGCGCGATTACCAGCTTGCATCGAGCCCCAGGTGTCGGAGCGCTTCGTGGCGCAGTTCGGTAATGCGCGCGTCGCCGCGATGGCGCGGATAGGGCAGATCGACACGTAGCTCCGCCACGATCTTCGCCGGGCGCGGGCTGAACACGATTACGCGTTGCGCCAGGAAGAGGGCTTCCTCGACATCGTGCGTGACGAGCAGCGCCGAGAAACCGGCGCGTTGCCACAGATCGACCAGTTCGCTTTGCATCGCCAGGCGCGTGAGCGAGTCGAGTTTGCCGAGCGGCTCGTCGAGCACCAGCAGACGCGGGTCGTTGACGAGCGCCCGGGCGAGTGCCACGCGCTGCGCCATACCGCCGGAGAGTTGATGCGGAAACGCATCGGCAAACTCCGAAAGGCCCACGCGTGCGAGCGCTGCGTCGACTCGCTGGCGTTCCTTGCCGAGCACGCCGCGGGCTTGCAGACCGAGTGCGACGTTATCGCGCACGCGCCGCCACGGGTAAAGCGTCGGGTCCTGAAACACCACGATGCGCGACGGATCGGGACGCGTAATCGCCGTGCCATCCTGCGTGATCGTGCCGCGTGTCGCGGTCTCGAGTCCGGCAACGAGGCGCAGCAACGTGGACTTGCCGCAGCCGCTTGGGCCGAGCAACGCCACGAACTCGCCGGGCGCGACGCTCAAGTTCACCCCGTCGAGCACTTGCAACGGTGCCTGCCGCGTGCCGAACCAATGATCGACGCCGCGAATATCGATCCGCGCGCCGGTGTCGTTCGCGGAGGCGGCGCTGTCGCTCGCGGGATGAGACGCCGGAGCGCCAGCGTCCCGCGGGTCGAGTGTAGGAGAAGACGTTGCGGCGCTTACCATTTGACGGTTCCTTTCTGCCACGCAAGCGCGCGGTCACGCACGGTGAAGAGCAGCGTAATGACACCGGAGAAGAGCAATGCCATGACGATCAGGGCGGCGTACATGTTCACGTAGGAGGCCCAGCCCTGCGCCCACGTGAGGTACCAGCCGAGGCCGGACTTCACGCCCATCATCTCGGCGGTGACGAGCACCGAGAACGATGCCCCAAGCCCCATGAAAAGACCGACGAAAACGTTGGGCAGTGCAGCGGGAATCGCGACGCGCAGCACCAGAAATGCATCCGACGCGCCGAGCGTGCGGGCAACGTCGTAGTAGCTCTTGTTCACCCCTGCGACGCCTGACCACGTGAGCACCGCGACAGGAAATGCCGTCGACAGCGCGATCAGGAACGTTGCGGCCGAATAGCTCGACGGAAAGAAGTAGAACGTGAGCGGCAGCAGGGCGGTGGCAGGCACCGGGCCCAGTACGCGCAGTACCGGATGGACCCAGTAACCGATCGCGCGAGACCAGCCGATCGACACACCGATCAGAAAGCCTGCGATGGCACCGAGTCCGAAGCCGATGCCGAGCAGCTTGAGCGTGTTCACGGCGCTGTCGCCGAGGCGTCGCCAATCGTCCGTATAGACCTCGATGAGGGCTTGCGGCGGGGCGAAGAACGGCGTGGGCAGCGATCCGGTCTTTGCGGTGAGGATTTCCCACGCGGCCAGCACGAGCGCGATGGCGACGAGCCACGGGCCCGCACCGGTAAGTGCTTCGCGCAAACGCAGCAACGGCGGGGTGGCGCGGCCTGCGACCGACAGCACAGCGAGTATGGCGGCGGCGACGAGTGCGAACGCGCCCAGTTCGTCGGTAAAGGCCCAGTCGGAGAAGCCCACGATCTTGTTGGGCCAGCGCAGCGTGAGCGCGCCGAAGGCGGCCCATGCGAGCGCGGCGGCGAATCCGGTGCCCCACAAGGCGGGCGTGCGGGGGGCGGCGAAGCGTTGATCGATGTCGGTGTCGTCGAAGCGGGGCACGGGCACACGCAGCGTTGTGCCCGCCGTCTGTTCGGCGAGTTCCAGTGCGCCGGCAGGAGAGGCCCCGCGTAGCGCAGCGTTGTCGAGAATGGCACTCATGGTCGTTTATCCCAGGACATTGGCGTAGACGTGCTGCGCCAGTTTCTGCGGGTCGGTGCTCTTCTTGAGCACACCGATGCGGCGGAAGTCGTCGGCGAAGAAGGCGATTTCATCGCGCAGGTCTGCGCCGGTCGGATGGTGCGAGTAGGTGAGCGTTGCGTACAGCTTGCGCAGGTCTTCGGGGCTGATCTTCGGCGAATACTTGGCGAAGATCTTCGCGGCCTCGTTCGGGTTCTCGTTCACGAACTCGGTGGCTTGCACGATGGAGCGTGCGAGCGCGCTAGCTGCTGCGCGGTCGTTGCGCACCAGTTCCCCGCGCGCGCCGATTACGCAGCACACCTTGCGGGCGTATTCGCCGCTCAGGTTGGTGGCCAGTTCGACGTACGCGCCCTTGGTGCGTTTCTCCAGCAGATACAGATTCGGGTCGCCGTCGGCAATCGCCTGAATCTCGCCCTTGTCGACGGCCACGCCAAGCAGGTCGGCCGGGTACTGACGCCAGGTGATGTCGCGCTCGGCGTCGATGCCGTTCTTGGCGAGCAGGATCTGGAAGAAGTGTTTGCCCGGTGCGGCAAGGTCGGAGACGCCGATGGTCTTGCCCTTGAGCGCGGCGAGCGACGTCACGCCCGCGGCCTTCGCGCCCAGCAAGCGCACGCAGCCGCCGTGCGAACTGCCGATGATCTTCACGTCGAAACCGGCTTCGAGCGGCTTGAGCCAGCGGTGGATCATGCCGACGGCGGCGTCTGCCTTGCCGGTGGCAATCGATTCGAGCAACTGGTCGGTCGAGCCGCTGTAGTTGATCAGGTCGACTTGCAGGCCGTTCTTCTCGAAGAAGCCGCGTTCCTGCGCGGCGACGATCGGCGTGAGGCAGAACGAGTTCTGATTCCATGCGAACGTGAGCTTGCGCGGTTGCGACCACGCACGGCGTCCGAGCAAGAGGGCCGGGGCGGCCAGTGCGGCGGCCGTGCCCGCGCGCAGCACCTTGCGGCGGCCGGGGTGAACTTCGTGTTGCGTCGTGACTTCCGAGCCGTTGGCGGTGTGACGAAACTTCATGGAGACGACTCCCCTGATGATTTCTGATGTTTGTGTGCGGGTGGCGAAATGGGGCGCGTGAGGCACGCCCCGCGACGTCAGTCGAGCAGATCCGGCTCGGCGGCAACCAGTCCTTCGTAGAGGCTTTCGAACGAGTACAGCGCGCCTTCCGGGCCGCCGACCTGACTGTGCGTGTGGCGCGCCGTCGCATCGTCGATCGGCTGCGGCGTGCCGGCGGCTTGCGCGAGCAACTGCGTGTGCGCGGCGTTCTCGAGGGCGATGTACCACCATGCGGCGGCCTCGACGGTCGGGCCCGCTGTGAGAATGCCGTGGTTCTTGAGAATGACGCCCTTGACCGTGCCGCTGCCGTCGGGCTTGTTCAGCGCGCGGGCGATACGGTTGCCTTCGCTGTCGTCGACCACCATGCCGGTGAAGTCGTCGAACAGTGCGTGGTCTTCGAAGAAACCGCACGAATCCTGCGTGAGCGGATCGAGCGCGCGTCCGAGCGTCGACCATGCCTTGCCGTAGGTCGAGTGCGTGTGTGCGGCGGCAACGAGATGCGGATGGGCCTCGTGAATGGCGGCATGGATCGCGAACGCCGCCTTGTTGAGCGGCTTGTCGCCCACGACCGTCTCGCCCCTGGCATTGACAAGCAGCAGATCGGAGACCTTGATGCGCGAGAAGTGCACGCCCAGCGGATTGACCCAGAAGTGGTCGGTCAGCTCGGGATCTCGCGCCGTGATGTGTCCGGCCAGTCCGAGGTCGAAGCCGTGGCGCGCGAAGATGCGAAACGCGGCGGCCAGACGTGTCTGGCGGTGGCGGCGCTCGGCAAGCACATCGTTGCGCACCGGCGGCGCGTCGAACCAGAAGCGCTGCTGCGGCGCGGCGTTGAGCACGAGCCCGGTGGGCGTGGTGCGTGTCGGGGCGGGGGTGGACGTCGAGCGTGCGAACGTATGCGTGTCGACGGGCAGAACGGCAGCCATGGGCAGTCTCTCCTTCATCAGGCCGCGCGGCGCGTGGCGTCGTTTTGACGATCGCGTTCGGCCACCAGGGTGCGCAGACGCGGAATGAGTTCGCGGCCATAGTCGATGGCGTCGCCCAGCGGATCGAAGCCGCGAATGAGGAACGTCGTCACACCGAGGTCGTAATAATCGAGCAGCGCGTCGGCGACTTGCTCGGGCGTGCCGACGAGCGCGGTCGAATTCGAGCGTCCGCCGATGAGTTTGGCGATCTCCGTCCACAGCACCTTGTCGAGGCGCGCCCCCTTATCGGCGGCGGCGAGCAGGCGTCGTGCGCCTTCGCTTTGCAGCGCCGAACCTTGCGTCAGGCCAGCGGCTTCCCGAATAGCTTTCGCCTGCGCGAGAATTTGATCGGCGCGCGCCCAGGCCTTCGCTTCGGTCTCGCCGAGAATCGGGCGGAACGACACCGAGAAGCGCGGCACGCGGCCGTGCACTGCGGCGGCCGCGCGTACGCGCGTGGTGATGTCGCGCACCTGATCGAGCGATTCGCCCCACAGGGCATAGATATCTGCGTGCTTGGCGGCGACTTCCAGCGCGGCTTCCGACGCACCGCCGAAGAAGATCGGCACGTGTGGTTGTTGCACCGGCTTGACCTCCGAGAAGCCCTGCTTGAAGCGGTAATACGTGCCGTCATGGTCGAACGGGCGGTCTTCAGTCCAGATGCGACGCAGGATGCTCAGATACTCGTCGGTACGCGCGTAGCGCTCGTCATGCGAGAGAAAGTCGCCGTCGCGTTGCTGTTCGTCATCGGAGCCGCCCGAGATGAAGTGAACGCCGAGACGGCCGCCGCTGAACTGATCGAGCGTGGCGATCTGGCGCGCGGCCAGCGTCGGCGCGACGAAGCCCGGGCGGTGCGCGAGCATGAAGTGGATGTTCTCGGTCACCGTCGTCGCGTAGGCGATCGTGAGCGTGGCGGACGGGCTGGTGGAATGGTGCGGTACGAGAATGCGGTCGAAGCCGGACTGCTCGTGGGCGCGGGCGAAATTACGCACGTAGTCGCGGTCGACCGCCGGGCCGTTTTGCGGATGAATTTCGGATTGCTTACTGCTTTGAATCATGCCGATGATCTCGACGCTCATGAACGCTCTCCTTATTTGGGGCAGGACGCGTGCACGGCGACGTGGGTCGGTTTGCGCTACACGCCCATCGATCGGAAACAGACGGTGAACGTGAGTGAGCCTACGCAAACAATTCGCGGCCGTTAAATAATCATTTCCGCAAAGATTATTCGATATGGATGGTTGGGCGAGGCTGAGCCGGGCCTTACGCTATGAGCACTGCGTAAGAAGGCACGCGCTGTGCCAAACGCGTATTTGCTTATTCCAAAAGCCATGTCTTCTCTTGGTCAATCGCCGTTGCTGTCCGACGCGTTGCCGTCGCCAGCGAACCAGGCGCCGTCCGGCGCGGTGCTACCTCTGCCGCGGGCCGATGGTCCGGCACGTCTTGCGCAACTGGCTGCCTTGCTGCCTCCCATTACACGCACGCTCGCCGAGCGTGCGGCGGCGCTCGACCGCGAGGCACGCTTCCCGTTCGAGAACTTCGCCCTGTTGCATCGTCACGGGCTGATTGCCGAAATCGTGCCGCGTGCGCAGGGCGGCGGTGGTGGCGGGCTGGTCGCGGCGCGGCGCATCGTCGGCGCCGTTGCGGCGGGCGAATCGGCCACCGCGCTCGTGCTGACGATGACCTACCTTCAGCACCGCTCGCTCGTCCGGACGAGCACGCACTGGCCCGAGGCGCAACGACGTGCGGTTTTCGATAGTGCGGTGCGCGACGGCGCGTTGATCAATGCGCTGCGCGTCGAGCCCGATCTGGGCACGCCAGCCCGGGGCGGCTTGCCGTCCACCATGGCACGACGTACCGAGTCCGGCTGGCGGCTGTCTGGCCGCAAGCTCTACTGCACCGGCATTCCGGCGTTACGCTGGTTGTCGGTCTGGGCACGAACCGACGAACCGGAGCCGCGTGTCGGGGTATTTCTCGTGCCACGTCCTGATGGTCCGCAGGCGCTGCCCGACCGGCCGGGTATTCGCGTCATTCAGAACTGGGATCACCTTGGGCTGCGCGCGTCGGGCAGTCACGAAGTCGTTCTTGAAGATGTCGACCTGCCTTTCGGCAATGCTGTCGATATTCGCTTGCCCCATGAGTGGGCGCCGGCGGGCATCGGTCAGCCGGATAACGACGCGCACATGGAACAACAGGCGTGGATGAGCGTGTTGCTGGGCACCCTCTATGACGCGGTGGCGCGCGCGGGTGTCGATTGGCTCGTGACGTTCCTGAACACGCGCGTGCCGGGTAATCTTGGCGCGCCGCTCGCCAGCGTGCCACGCATTCAGGAGACGGTGGGCGAGATTGCGACATTGCTGCATGTGAACCAGCGATTGCTCGATGGGGCGGCCGAGTCGGCTGACGCCGGCGTGCCGGATGACGACATCGCCAGCGGTGCGTTAAAGTTCACGGTAACGGGCAATGCCATTCGGGTTCTCGAACTCGCTTTGCAGCTCTCTGGCAATCATGGACTTTCGCGTAACAATCCGCTTGAGCGTTACCACCGCGACGTGCTGTGCAGCCGCATTCACACGCCGCAAAACGACACCATTCTGGGCGCTGCCGGCCGGCGGGCGCTCGCTGCTTTCCGGGAATCCGTATGACCGCCATTTTGGATGGCATCGCACTGAGCGGTGATGTGCCCGACCATGATTACGAAGCGCTCGATCCGCTGCGCAACTTTGTTGCCGCATTCTCGCGACTGCTAGAACGCCGTCCGCACGAGACGACGCTCCTTGAAGAGGGCGCCGGGCTGCTCGCCCAATTGGTCGCTCGCGACGACTGGCTGCCCGAGGCGTTCGCGACCCCGCATCCCGATCACTATCAGCAATACCTGCTGCATTGCGATTCCGCACAGCGTTTTTCCATCGTGAGTTTCGTATGGGGGCCGGGGCAGCGCACACCGATTCACGACCACACCGTGTGGGGCCTGATCGGCATGCTGCGCGGCGCGGAGGACTCCCTGCCTTACGTGCTCGACGCAAAGGGCGTGCCTGTCATTGCGGGCGAGCCGGTGCGTTTGTCGCCGGGCGACGTGGAGGTGCTGTCGCCGCGTCTGGGGGACATTCACCGTGTGACCAACGCCTACGCCGACCGGGTGTCGGTGAGCATTCACGTGTATGGCGCCAACATTGGTGCGGTGCATCGCAGCGTGTTCACCGAGTCGGGCGAGCGCAAAGGCTTCGTCTCCGGCTATGCGAACGCGCAGTTACCGAACCCTTGGGGCAGAGCGGCGCCACGCGTCTGAGAGCCGCGCGCCCATCAGCCGCACTGCACATGCCGCAGTGCACCACATGGTGTGCCACTTGTGCGGGGCCCTTCTGCGACAATGGCCGCTGGCATACGCAGACGGGGCACCTCGCCGTGCCGACACACGATACCGAAGCAACGTTCGACGAATTCAAGGAACCACCGTGTCCGCTCACTCGACTGACGCGCCGTCGCAGACGGCTGACCAGGCGCTCGCCGCCGCCGATTTCACCTTCCCCGAACTGACCTTTGCCGACGTGCGCGCCGCGTTGCTCGCGCGCGAGGAAATTGCTCTGCTCGACGTCCGTGAAGAAGATCCGTATGCGCAGACACATCCGTTGTGGGCTGCGAATCTTCCGCTCTCGCGTGTAGAAATCGACGCATGGGCGCGCATTCCGCGACGCGACACACGGGTCGTCGTGTACGGCGAGCACAACGCTCAGGATCTCGCGCCGTTCGCAGCGAGTGTGCTTCGCAAACTGGGCTACACGAACGTCAATTTGCTCGCGGGCGGCCTCGACGGCTGGATTGCTGCGGGCGGTGAAGTGTTCCGCGACGTCAACGTGCCGAGCAAGGCTTTTGGCGAGTGGGTCGAGGGATTGCGTCATACGCCGTCGCTGTCGGCGCAGGAAGTGCAGGCACTGCTCGATGCCGAGGCCGACATGGTCGTTGTCGACGCGCGCCGCTTCGACGAATACCAGACCATGAACATTCCCGGTTCGACGAGCGTGCCCGGTGCCGAATTGGTGCTGCGTGTTCGTGAACTCGCACCGGATCCGGCCACGCGCGTGATCGTCAACTGCGCGGGGCGCACGCGAAGCATCATCGGCACGCAATCGCTCGTCAATGCCGGATTGCCGAATCCGGTGGCGGCATTGCGCAACGGCACCATTGGCTGGACGCTGGCCGGTCAGACCCTCGAGCGAGGGGCGGATCGCCGTCATCCGTCCACCGTGCGTGAAGCGACACTGGCGGTTGCGCGGGAGGGGGCGAGAGCCGTTGCCGATCGTGCCGGGGTACGCCGCATCGCGCTAGCCGACGTGGCGTCGCTGAATGCGCCGGGGCGCACCGTGTATCGCTTTGACGTGCGCACGCCGGAAGAATATGAAGCGGGGCACTTGCCTGACTTTGCGAGTGCGCCGGGCGGGCAACTCGTGCAGGAGACCGACCATCAGGTGCCGGTGCGTGGCGCGTGGATCGTGTTGGCGGACGACGATGGCGTGCGTGCCGATATGACCGGTTCGTGGCTGGCGCAGATGGGCTGGACCGTGTACGTGGTCGAACCGCACAGCGCCGAGGCGCGCAGTGCGCGGGGTGGCTGGCCATTGCATACGCCGAGCGCGCCTGACGTGGCGACCGTCTCACCCGCGTTGCTGGCGCGGTGGCTCGACGAGGCGGTGCCGGGGCAGGTCGCGGTGCTCGACTTCACGTCCGGTGTCAATTACGTCAAACGTCACATACCGGGCGCGTGGTTCGTCATTCGTGCGCGGCTGGCTGAGGCGTTGCGCAAGATCGGACCTGCACAGCGTTACGTGCTCACCTGCGGCTCGAGCTTGCTCGCGCGCTTTGCGGCTGCGGATCTGCGACGTCTGAGCGATGCCGAGATCGTGGTGCTCGATGGTGGTACGCAGGCGTGGATCAATGCCGGACTGCCGTTGGAGTCGGGCGAGACGCGATTGGCCAGTGTGCGTGATGATCGATATCGCCGTCCGTATGAAGGCACCGATAACGCTGCTGAGGCGATGCAGGCATATCTCGACTGGGAGTTTGGGCTCGTCGATCAACTGCATCGAGACGGCACGCACCACTTTCAGGTGGTGTGACGGGCCTTGTCGAGGGAAAACGGGAGATGCAGGCGGCGACGGGCGGGCGGCAAGGGAAGGGGTTGCGGTGCCGTTTTCGCGGACAGACGTGGCATACTCCCGAACTTCCGGCGCTGTCGCCTGACTCGCGGCGTGAGCTTATTTCACGGGCATGCGGGGGCGAGGCGGCGGCCCACCTGCTTTCGATTCGACCATGCCATTGCAGCGCTTCATTGCCCGCCGTCTAGGCGCCCTTACCGAGCCGAGCACCCGCATTCCTTATGCGTGGGTGTATCACGAGCCCGACGTCTTCATGCAACGCACGTCGTCGTTGAGCGTTGCCAAAAAATATCTGCACCGGCGCTTGCGTCTCGCGATAAGCGGGCAGTCGAATCGAGAAGTGCGTCATGTGGCGCCGAATGCGCGGGTGTTGTGGATCTATGGCGGCAAGGCGTCGGTGGGCGATGCCGTGATGGACATGTCAGGCCGGGCGCTGTTGCGTGGACGTGAGGGGCCTGTCGATCTGCTGATTACGCCGGGGCTGAAGGCGTTGTTCGAGGGTGACGATATCTTCCGTCACGTCTACGACGATCCCGCGAGCGTGAATCCGGGCGAATACGACGTCATCGTATTGCAGGAATTCAACTATCCGACTCTGCGGCTGAAGCGAAAATTCTTCCCGTCGCTGCCCTTTGCCTGCTTGTTCCGCTTCTTCCACGGCCCGGATCGTAATCAGACACAGTTCAGCTTTGCGGCCGTCAACGATGTCTTCTCGTTGGGGCTGGCGTCCGACGACTTGTTTGCGCGTGCAAAGCCGTATCTACGCAGGGAGTCGGAGTTACCGGAGGCTGTGGCGCAGCAACTGCCGGCGGGGCCGTTTCTGGTGCTTGCGATGGGGGGTGTGGAGCCGCGCCGCACATATGCGCAATGGCGTGAGTTCTTGCAGGCATACGACATAGCGTACCAACCGGGGATGCCGGCGGGCATTGTGTTGTTGGGATCGGGCAATGGAGCTGATGCGGCGAAGGCGTTGATGACGGCGAAATTTGTCAATCTGCAATTGGCGTCGTACGTGGGTCAGTTGACGTTGCGTGAAGCGAAGCGAGTGATTGCAAACGCTGCACTTTTCGTGGGTGCCGATGGTGGTTTGATGCATGTGGCGCACACGACATCCACGCCGAGCGTGACGCTCTTTGCGAAGGCTGAGCCCCCCTATTTGCGACTGACGCCGCAGTGTCAATCGGTGCCGTTGCAGACAGATTCAGACGTGAGTGCGGTGGATCCGGAGGAGTTGGCGGAGACGGTCGTTGCCACCTTGGCATCGGTGCCGCTGCGCTAGCGTTAGGGGGGGAGAACGGGGAAAGAGACGGATCGGGGCCCCTTTCTGAATCGAGTTGGGTTTATGTCTGAGAGGCGGAAAGGGGCCTCGGTCCGTCGGAGAGGTACTCTGGGCGGGTGCAGCAACGGGTCGGCCGATCAAGCCGACCCGGGGTGCAGGGCAAGGGGCCTGTCGATTTAGAACGCGGCGCTATAGATAGCGAAAGCGTCTGCCTCGGTGACTTCACGCGGGTTATTCACGAGAAGGCGCGTCTGGCGCATGGCGTCGCTGGCCATGCGGGCGATGTCGTCTTGCTTGACGCCAACTTCCCGCAGGGTACGGGGAATCGCGGTATCGACGATGAGTTGCTCGATGTGTTGAATGAGCGCGTTGGTTTTTGCCTCATCGCTGCCGGAGATCTTGGCGGGAAGGATGACATCGGCCAGTTCGGCGTAGTGCTTGCTCGCGGCAGGGGCATTGAAGCGCATGACATGCGAGAGCACGAGGGCGTTAGAGAGGCCGTGGGCGACGTGGAAGATGCCACCGATCGGGTAGGCGAGGGCGTGAACGGCGGCGACGGGCGAGTTTGCGAAAGCTTGTCCGGCGAACATGGCGCCGAGCAGCATAGCTTCGCGGGCCTCGCGGTGGTTGCCGTCGTTGCAGGCGGGCAGCAGATTGCGCGAGAGCAATTCGAGGGCTTTCACGGCGAGCGTGTCTGAAATCGGGTTCTTCAGATGCGCGGACGTATAGGCTTCGATGGCGTGCACCATCGCGTCGATACCCGTTGCGGCGGTGGCGACGCGTGGCAGACCGAGCGTGAGTTCCGCATCGAGAATTGCGAGGTCTGCGTAAAGTTGCGGCGCTACGACACCCATCTTCGTCGTTTCGCCGGTTGTCACGATCGACACGGCGGTCACTTCCGAGCCCGTACCGGCGGTCGTCGGCATTTGCACCAGCGGCAGGCGTGTGCCCGTGACATTCTTGACGCCGTACATTTCTTTGATCGACTGCGTGCCGGGCAGCAGTACGGCGAGTAGCTTGGCTACGTCCATCGACGAGCCGCCGCCCAGCCCCAGCACGATCTCTGCGTCGGCGGCGCGGGCGCGTTCGGCGGCTTCCAGCACCACATGCTCAGGCGGGTCGGCGATTACGTCGTCGATCACCGAGACCTGCCAGTCGTGCTTGGCGAGATCTGCCAGCGCCGGGGCCAGCAGACCGCTCTTGTGCAAAAAGCCGTCCGTCACCACGCACAGGCGTTTGCCCGCCGGATACTGCTCGCGCAACAGCGCGCCCAGACGGCGTGCTGCACCAAATTCCACGACGACCGTTGGAACCGTCTGGAAACGAAAAGCGTTCATCATCGTTTTCCTCTTGAGACCTTCTCAGATTGACGCGACCATCTGGCCGCGATCGATTCGGTAGACGCTATCGAGCACCGCGCCTGCGTGTTGCAGATCTGCGCCCGACAGAATCACCGCGAGACCGGCGCCGCGCATCTGGCCGATCACCTCGGCAATGCGCTTCGAGAGCGCCGGGGCCACGCCCTCGAACGGTTCGTCGAGCATCAGCAGACGCGAACTGGTCATGAGCGCGCGTCCGACAGCCACCAGTTTCTGCTGGCCTCCCGACAATTGCAAGGCACGGCGCGGCGCCCACTCCCGGGCTTCCGGAATGATGCGGTAAACCTTGTCCAGACGTTCCTGCACGTCCTTCGCCTTCAGTGCCCAGGCGGGCACACACAGGTTTTCCTCCACCGTCATGTCCGGAATCAGACGGCGATCTTCCGGGGCGTAGCCGATACCCAGCGACGTGCGCTCGTGCGGCGGCGCCTTCACCAGATCCACGCCGTCGAACGTCAGCGTGCCGCCGTTCGGCTTCACCAGTCCCATGATCGCGCGCAACGTCGTCGTCTTGCCCGCACCGTTGCGGCCGATCAGACCGACAATCGCGCCCTTCGGCACCGAGAACTGCACCCCGCGCAGAATGTCCGTCGCGCCGAAGCGCACATTCAGATTTCCGACCTCAAGCATGGGCCACCTCGCTTGCCACATTCCCGGCGCCCGGCACCGCAGCCACCGTCTCGCCAATGATCAACTCGCGCACCTGGGCGTTGGCCAGTACCACATCGGCCGTGCCGTCCGCCAGAATACGGCCGTCGCAAAACGCCAGCACCCGATCGCTGTAGCGGCGCACGATTTCCATATCGTGCTCCACGAAAAGCACCGTAATGCCCAGCGCGCGTGCTGCATCCAGCACACGATTCATCACGTCGAACTTCTCTTCCGCCGCCACGCCCGAAGTCGGCTCGTCGAGCAACAACACTTCCGGCTTGCAGACCATCGCCAGCGCAATATCCAGCAGCTTGCGCACGCCCTCGGGCAACGTGCCCGACATCATGTCCGCGAACTCCAGCACGCCAAGACGCGCCAGACTCTCGTTCGCCAGCTCGGCCGATAGCCCCGAAATCGCCAGCGCGATCTCGATGTTCTCGCGCGCCGTCTGCGAGCCGAAGAGCTGCGGAATCTGGAACGAACGTGCAATGCCAAGACGCGTAATCTTGCGCGGTGCGAGCCCCGTGATGCGCTTGCCGCGGAACACGATCTCCCCGCGATCCGGCTTGATATAGCCCGTGAGCATGTTCACGAACGTCGTCTTGCCCGCACCGTTCGTGCCGATCAGCCCTACCACGCTTTGCGCGTCGATATTGACCGTAATGTCCTTCGCCGGCGAGACACTGCCGAACGTCTTGTACAGGCCCGTGGCCTCAATGATGTGTTTCGATGCCATCTCGTGCCCCTTCATGCGGCGTCGCCCGAAGCGGTCGCCGTCGTCGTTGCCGTCTGCGTGACCGGATGCACAGCCCCCCGCTTGCGACGCGCCAGCCCCAGACTCGTCAGCCCGCCCGGCAGGAACGCAATGATCGCCAGCATGATCGCGCCCATTACGATCTGCCACGTGTTCGGTGCGTAGCGATACGCCATCGCGCGCGCCACTTCCAGCAACAACGCACCGATGAACGGCGAGAAGGCGAAGCGCGTGCCCGAGAGCACCGCGATGAAAACGAACTCACCCGAGGTCGTCCAGAACGCCATGTCCGGATCGATGTGACCGATGTTGAACGCCTGCAACGCGCCGCCCAGACCCGCAAGGGCGCCGGCAATCACATACGTCAGATGAATGTTCGCGCGCGCCGACGTACCCAGATACTCCACGCGGATCTCGTTGTCCTTGATCGCGGGGCCGAGACGGCCCGGCGTCGAGCGCATATACAGCGCAACCGCCATCACACAGACAATCGCCGCGATGAAACCCACCGCGAACAGATTCGTGCCCGTGAGCTGCCACGGCTCAGCGCTGCTGCCCAGTGTCGGAGCGTTCACGTTGAAGCCGTCGCTGCCGCCGAGTTCCACGTTATTGAGCAACAGGCCGTAGCAGATCATCGACAGCGCCAGCGTGAGCATCGCGAAGAAAATGTCGCGGTAGCGTGCCAGCAGGAAACCCAGCACCAGTGCGAGAACGGCCGAGACGATCATCGAGATCGCCAGCAGCGAGAACAGCGCCGTCAGCCCGTAATAGTTCATGCCGAGGCCCACGCAGTACGCGCCGACTGCGAAGAACAACGCCTGCCCGAACGAGGCCAGTCCCGTGCGCAGCAACAGCGCCAGTCCCAACGCGACGATACCCTTCGACAGTGCCACCGACACTAGAAACTGCCACTGCGGCAGCGCCAGACCTGCCGCACCGATGGTGGCGAAACCGATCACTGCGAGCCACGTGCCGGGCGCGCGCAGGTGAGAACAGATTGCGGAACTCATATCTTGCGAGCCTCCATCGGAGCGAAGATGCCTTTCGGACGCACAGCCAGCACCAGCGCCATGACGATGTAAATCGAGAACAGCTCACCTTGCGGCCAGTAATGCACCGCACTCGCGCGCACCAGACCCACGAGCAGCGCGCCAAACGCCGCGCCGGGCAGCGAGCCGAGCCCGCCGATCACCACCACCGCAAAAGTGAGCACCACGATCTCGACCCCCATGCCCGGCGCCACCGACACCGTCGGCGCTGTCAGCGCACCGCCAATGGCGGCCAGCACGGCGCCGGCCATGAACGTCACCACGAAATAGCGGCTCACGCGAATGCCCATCGCCTGACTGACCTCACGATCGTGAATCACCGCGCGCAGCAAACGGCCGCTGCGCGTGAACTTCAGGAACGACGTGAGGCCGATACCGGCCACGAGCGCCACGCCCACGATCAGGAAGTTGTAATTCGGGTACGAAAGATCGCCCAGATCGAAATTGCCGAGGAAGCTGTACGGCTCCGACACCGTGTATGGGTCCACGCCCCATACCAGCTTGATCGCGTCTTCCATGATCAGGAAGAGCGCATAGGTCACCAGCAGCAGCACCACGGGGTCTTGCCCATAGAAACGCTTCAGCACCCCGCGCTCCATGATGAAACCGATGGCTCCGCCCGCGACAATGGCCGCCAGCACGAGCAACAGATAGCTCACGTAAAGGTTGCCGCCCTGGGCAACCCACGGGCCGATCAACGTCACGCCAGCGTACGCACCCAACGCGTACAGGCTGCCGTGCGCCATGTTCAAGATTTTGAGCACGCCGTAGACGAGGGTCAGTCCCAGGGCAACCAGGAACAGCCACGCGGCGTACATCACCCCGTCCACCAGGACGGCGTAGATCTGCGACATCTCGCATTCTCCTTGGAACGCAAAGCGGCGGGCGGCACACAGTCCGCCACGCCCGCTTTGCGGGTACGACTCAAGGTCGTTGCAGCTTTATTGCGCGGAAGACTCGTGAGTCCTCCTGAACGAGACGCCTCAGTGCTTCAGGCCGCCCTTGATCCAATCGGCCGACTTCACGCCCTCGGGCGGCGTGACTTCCGCGATCGAATACTGCTTCACGTCGGTCACGGTGACCTTACCGTTCACGTTTTTCACAATGCCGAACGCCGTGCCCTGCGCTGCCTGATGCCCCTTGCCCAGCGTCAGGCCGATCTTGCCGGCCGGTGCGTCGAACGCGAGGTGCTCGAACGAAGCGATAACCTGCTCGGGCGTGGGCTGCTTGCCGCCATTGGCCGCCTGCGCCTTCTCATAAGCCGCCTTGAGCGCGAGGATGCTCTGGTTCATCTTGTACGACGGGTAGCTCGGCGTATCGTTGAACTTCGCGCTGTAAGCGGTGCGCAGCCAACGGTTCAGTGCGTTGTCGGGCGCGAACATGCCGTACATGCCGCGTGCACCGATGATCACGCCGTCCGGCAGACGCGTCTTGCCGTGCGTGGCCGTCTCGCCTGCGGTGAGCACTGTCAGCGACTTCTTGAACAGATCGCGCGGACCGGCCTGTACCACGAGGCCTTCCAGATCGCCGCCCCAGAAGCTCGAATGCAGCACGTCCGGGTGCGCGGACAACAGGCTCGAAATACCAGCGTTGTACTGGCCGGCGCCCAACTGCGGCATTTGCGAGCTGACAGCCTTCGCGTTCGGCTTAAGCGCCTTCAGCGTGCCTTCGAAGTCGGCCCAGGCGTCCTGACCCCAGGCGTAGTTCTGATTGATGCCGGCGTACGTTTGCAGATCCGGCTTGCGCTCGGCAACGTAGCGGGCTGCGCCTACGTTGTCCATCGTGGCCGTGGCGACTGGGCGGAAGACGTACTTGAAGCTGGCGTCTTCGAACACGCGCGGCGTGCCGCAATCGAAGAGCAGCGTGACCTTCTTCAGTTCTTCTGCGACCGGTGCGATGGCCAGGCAGTTGCCCGACGACGTGTAGCCCACCACATAGTCCACGCCCTGATTCAGCAGGTTGCGGTATTCGCTCACTTGCTTGCTCGTGCTGCCCGCTTCGTCGATGTAGACGAGTTCGATCGGTGCGCCGCCGAAGCCCTTCGTGGCGTACGGGGCCGGCACCTTGCCGGCGTTGAGTTCGGCTGCCGTGATTTCGGCGGCGTTCTTGGCGGGCACGCCGAACGGACCTGCGGCGGCGCCCGACATGAACGTCACGATGCCGATCTTGATCGGCTTCGCGGCCGTTGACGTCTGCGCTTGCGCCGTCGTGGCAACCGAGGCGATGGCGGCGCCGGCCGCGAGTGCGAGAGCGAGCGGCTTCATGCCGCGCTGGATAACGCGCTTCATACTGGTTTCCTTTGGTGGTGTTGCGACTTGTCTGTCGATTTATGAACTTGCGGAGTTCTGATGCTCCGGCGCTTCGGTGCGATGGCGGGGCCTGTTTCCAGGCCCGTCCATCACACTTGCAGACACAGGTACTTCAGTTCGAGGTATTCCTCGATGCCGTAGTGCGAGCCTTCGCGGCCCACGCCCGATTGCTTGATGCCGCCGAACGGGGCGACTTCATTTGAGATCAAGCCGGTGTTCAGGCCGACCATGCCGTACTCCAGCGCTTCGGCCGTGCGCCATGCGCGCGAGATGTCACGTGTGTACAGATACGCCGCGAGACCGAATTCCGTGTCGTTCGCGAGTGCGACGGCTTCGGCGTCGGCCGTGAAGCGGAACAAGGGCGCTACCGGGCCGAAGATTTCTTCGCGTGCCACGCGCATTTGCGACGTTGCGTCGGCAATCACCGTCGGTGCGTAGTAGGTGCCGCCCAGCGCATGCGCTTCGCCGCCCACCAGCACACGGCCGCCGCGCGACTTGGCGTCTTCCACAAGCGTGACCACCTTTTCCACCGCCTTGCCTTCGATCAGCGGGCCGATCAGCACACCGTCTTCCAGACCGTTGCCGACCTTCATGTCGGCCACGCGCTGCGCGAACTTCGCGGCGAACGCATCATAGACGCCGTCCTGAATATAGAAACGGTTCGCGCACACGCACGTCTGGCCGCCATTGCGGTACTTCGCCGCGATCGCCCCTTCGACGGCGGCGTCGAGGTCCGCATCGTCGAACACGATGAACGGTGCGTTGCCACCCAGCTCCAGCGACATGCGCTTGACGGTCGGTGCGCACTGCGCCATGAGCAGGCGGCCCACGCCGGTCGACCCCGTGAACGACAACTTACGCACGCTCGGGTGCGAAGTGAGCACGCCACCCACGGCACGCGCGTCACCCGTCACGACCTGAAACACGCCGCCCGGAATGCCGGCGCGGTGTGCCAGTTCGGCTAGCGCAAAGGCGGAGAGCGGCGTGAGTTCGGAAGGCTTGACCACGATGGCGCAGCCGGCGGCCAGTGCCGGGGCGACCTTGCGTGTGATCATCGCCGCGGGGAAATTCCACGGCGTGATGGCCGCGCACACGCCAACGGGCTGCCTGAGCGTGACGAGGCGCTTGTCCGAGGCGGGCGTGGCGAGCACATCGCCATCCACGCGTTTGGCTTGCTCTGCGAACCACTCGACGAAGCTGGCGGCATAGGCGATCTCGCCGCGCGACTCGGCGAGCGGCTTGCCTTGCTCACGCGTCATCAGATACGCCAGATCCTCCGTGTGGGCGATCATCAGATCGAACCAGCGGCGCAGCACAGCGGCACGTTCCTTGCCGGTACGGGCAGCCCACGGCTTTTGTGCGGCTTCGGCCGCCACCACGGCACGCGTGGTTTCCTCGGCGCCAAGTTCCGGCACCTTGGCCAGCACCTCGCCCGTGGCCGGGTCCAGCACGTCGAACGTCTTGCCGCTGTCGGCCGCGATCCATTGACCGTCGACCCAGGCGAGTGTCTTGAAGAGGGTAGTGTCTTTGAGTTGCATGGCTGTTGACCGGGCTCGCCGGCTTTTCCTGTTGGCGAAACGGCGCGCGGCAGTCTCTCGGTTGCTGCTTGCCGTTCTATCTATTGAACGATATTCTATGTATTGAACATGATTCTACGTATTGAACGTTTCGGGGGCAACTAAGGGGTTTTCCTAGGGCGGAATGAGAATGACTTGCCCGTACCATGCTCGCGCGTGGCCCGCCACCCGATCCATCCTCACGATTTCGAAGCCGACACCCCGTTCATGCCCAAGCGCACACTCGACGTACCCGCCAACGCTTCTTCCGACGCCCTTGCCACCGAGCCGATCAAGACCACGGCGCCTGCCGTGGTGCGCGCGGTGCACGTCCTGGATGTGATTGCGGCCTCGTCCGAGCCGGTGGCGCTGGCCGATCTGGCGCGCGAGACGGGGGTGCCCAAGAGCACGTTGCATGGCCTGTGCGATACGCTGGTCAAGCTGCGGCTGGTCAAGCGCCATGCCAATGGCGGCATGACGATGGGCTCTTACGTGATGGGATGGGCGAACGCGTTTCTGACGCAGACCAACATTACCGAGGAATTCCGGGCGGTCTGGGAGGCGTCGCGCGCGTTTGCGCAGGAAACCGTGACACTGTCCGTGCTCGACGGCGCGGAGGTGATCTATCTGGCCTGCCATAACGGCAACCGGCCGCTCGGCGTGACCTTCCGCATTGGCATGCGGCTGCCCGCGCCCTACACCGCGACCGGCAAGGCCATGCTCTCGACACTGCCGCCCGGCGAGGCTGCTGATCTGCTGGCCGGTGTATGGCCTGCGCCGCTTACGCGGGCGAGCGTGAGCACTTATGCGGCGTTGGCCGAGGAAATGGCGCAGGTGCGTCGCGATGGCTATTCGATCGACAACGGGCAGATGCGCGAAGGCATGATCTGCTTCGGTGCACCGGTGTTCGATGCCAGCGGCGAGCGCGCCGTGGCCGGGCTTGCCGTCAGTTTTCTCACAAATGAGATCGATTCGGAGACCGGTCGGCGCATCGGATGCCAGATGCGCGAACTGGCCGATCAACTCTCCGTGCGGCTTGGCGCACCGGCCCGCCGTTAGCGCGTATCCGCGCGCGGTCAGCGTGGCGCCATCTTCCCGTCAGCTGGGTGCTGATTGACCGACAGCGTGGTGCAGCCATTGGATTGTTATCTTTGGCGGAACAGTCATGTCCAGTTATGCGGGCTATTCCCTAGGGGTTATCACTGGCATTATTTGGACTTGACTGATGTCCAGACAAGCCAGAGGAAGCGTAGGGAAGCGCGATCCCGGCGGTGCCATGGGGCGGACATCCATTCGGGAAGCACTACGCCATGTCCAATATCGCAATCGTGTACTACTCGCAAGGCGGCGCAACCGCCATGATTGCCCATTCCGTCGCGCAAGGCGTGAACGACGCCGGCGCACACGCACAATTGCTCAGTATCGAGCCGCACCAACTCGTCGACGGGCAATGGCACGACGAAGCCATGCTCGCGCGTCTGGCGGCCGCCGACGCCATCATTTTCGGTGCTCCGGCCTATCAGGGCGGTATCGCCGCCCCGTTCAAGGCATTTGCCGACGCAACGACCGGCCTGTGGCGGGCACCCAGTTGGCGCGACAAGGTCGCTGGCGGATTCTCGTTCAGTTGCCGTTCGTCCGATGACAAGCGCAATACCCTCGACTACTTCGCGGCGCTTGCCGTGCAGCAGGGCATGGTGTGGGCCGATGTCGACGCATCCGGCATTGCACCGGGCGCATCCGCCGGCAAGCGTCACGCCAGCGATTTTCCGGCCGTCACGGCGTCGGGCATGGAAGTCGACGCCGCCTATGCACTCGATCCGGCGGATGTGATCGCCGGCAAGCAGTACGGCCGCAACGTCGCGGCGCTCGTCGCCCGTCTCGCGGGTGAGGTCCTCGAATCGCCCGCCGTGCTTGCGCGTCGCGCGCGCGAAGCGGCCGAGCGCCGTCTCTGAGCCAGGGTTGATTCGGCAAGACGCGTGAGCGGCAGGCGGGCCCGCGAAAGCTCGCTAGAGACGAATCGCAGTACCAATGAAAAAGGCGTGGCGCCGGATAGGGTGCCCACGCCTTTTTGTTTTGGAAGTGCCGGCTCAGTTGCTCGGCGCGTCGCTCGCCGGTTCGGCGTGGATTTGCAGGACGGCGTCGCGCTTGGCCAGCAGGTGCTTGCGCAGGATCTCGCCGAGGCGTTTGCCATCGTGCTTTTCCAGCGCATCGATCATCTGCTCGTGCTCTGCAATAGCGCGGTCCCACTTGTCCGCATGGAAGTTCGAGCGAAAGCGCAGCGCCATGAGACGACGATTGATCGACACATAAGTTTGGCGCAACGCCCCGTTGCGCGCCGCTTCATTGATGCGATCGTGAATGGCCTGATTGCGCGCGTAATAGCCCGGCAGGTCCTGTTGCGCGCGGCACGCGAGCATTGCGTAATGCAACGCTTTGATTTCCGCCAGCTCGATGGGCGTCATGCGCTCGGCAGCCAACTCGCCTGAAAATGCCTCGAGCCCACTCATCAACTCGAACATCTCCCGGATTTCCTTTTCCGTCATGCGGGCGACGCTCGCCCCGCGATTTGGCGCAATCTCGATAAGACCCTCGGCGGCAAGCACTTTGAAGGCTTCGCGCAGCGGGGTGCGCGAGATGCCGAGGGTTTCGCACAACTCGCGTTCGTTGAGTTTGACACCGGGTGAGAGAACCCCCTCGATGATGAGCTTGCGCAGATGCTCGACCACCGTGTCGTGCAAACGCAAGCGCTCCACGCGCGGAATGTCTGGGGCGGCAATCGTCGACGTGTTTTCCATTTTTTGCATTCAAAATCATCAAGCCTTCATGTCCGCGATTGTAACGTACGGTGTCAGGCACCCGTATCTCTAGGGTAAACGCCTGTATTGAAAGCGCTTCTCACCTATTGCGAAAGTCCTCGGCTCTGTTAAAGTATTTTGAATGCAAAATTCAAAAGAGAATTTTTGAACAGGAGAGAGACGTTCATGCTGAAGCTCGATTTCCACCCCTCGGGTCGCCACTTCCTGCAAATCCCTGGTCCCAGCCCGGTGCCCGATCGCATTCTGCGCGCCATGAGTTACCCGACGATCGATCACCGTGGCCCGGAATTTGGCGCGCTCGGTCGCAAGGTACTGGCCGACATCAAGAAGATCTTCAAGACGGAGCAGCCGGTGGTGATCTATCCGGCCTCGGGCACGGGGGCATGGGAAGCTGCGCTGACGAACACACTCTCGCCCGGCGATCACGTGCTCATGTTCGAGACGGGACACTTCTCCACGCTTTGGAAGAAGATGGCCGAGAACCTTGGCCTGAAGCCGGAGTTCATCGGCTTGCCGGGCACCGACGGTTGGCGTCGCGGCGTTCAGCCGGACATGATCGAAGCGCGCCTGCGCGCCGACACCGCGCATGACATCAAGGCCGTGTGCGTGGTTCACAACGAAACCTCGACCGGCGTGACTTCGGATATCGCGGCGGTGCGTCGCGCCATCGACGCTGCCGGGCATCCCGCGCTGCTGCTCGTCGACACGATCTCGGGCCTCGGCTCGGCCGATTACCGTCACGACGAATGGGGCGTGGACGTTACCGTTTCGGGGTCGCAGAAGGGCCTGATGCTGCCGCCGGGAATCAGCTTCAACGCGGTCTCGCCCAAGGCGCTCGACGCCGGCCGCAGCGCCAAACTGCCGCGCGCTTTCTGGGGCTGGCAGGAAATCATCGAAGCGAACAAGAACGGCTACTGGCCGTACACGCCGAACACGAACCTGTTGTACGGCCTGTCCGAGGCGCTCGACATGATTCTCGAAGAGGGGCTGGACAACGTGTTCGCGCGCCACCAGCGTCTGGCCGAAGCCACGCGCCGCGCCGTGCGCGCTTGGGGTCTCGAGATCCAGTGTCAGGACCCGGCGGTGTACAGCCCGGTGCTCACCGGTGTGGTCATGCCGCAAGGCGTGGATGCCGACGAAGTGCGCAAGCGTATCTACGAACGCTTCGACATGTCGCTGGGGCAGGCGCTCGGAAAGATTCGCAGCACGATGTTCCGCATCGGCCATCTGGGCGACTGTAACGACCTCACGCTCATGGCAACGCTCGCGGGTTGCGAAATGGGTCTGCAGATTTCCGGCGTCAAACTCGCCGGTTCGGGTGTCGTTGCCGCGATGGACTATCTGGCACAGGCAAAAGACACGCCGTCGCTCAAGGCCGCTGCCTGACGAGCCGTTAGTTATCCTTAACAGGAGACGAAGGGCGCCGCCGCCGTTGCCGGTGCCCTTGCAGTGAACGCTTTACTTGTCATTCAGGCGGTAATGGGCCCCACCACAGAAGGGCTCGTACCGCAGCAACACCTTTTGCGCCATCTGCAGGCAGGGGCGCTTCACAGGATGTTTCAGGAGACATGCAATGAAGCTTTTCAGAGCGACGCGGGTCGTGCTGGTGATGCTATGCGTCATGTACTTCATCACTTATCTCGATCGTGTCAACGTCAGTACGGCTGCCGCCGGCTTCGGCAAGGAATTCAATCTCAACAAGACCGAAATCGGTCTCGTCTTCTCCGCTTTCGCTTATCCCTATCTGGTTTTTCAGATCATCGGCGGCTGGGTGAGCGACCGCTTCGGTGCGAAGCGTACGCTGCTCTTTTGCGGTGCGTTGTGGGCCGTTGCGACGATTCTCACCGGCATGGCGGGCGGTCTCGTCACACTGTTGCTGGCACGTCTGCTGCTGGGTCTTGGTGAGGGCGCAACGTTTCCGGCGGCAACGTCGGCCATGTCCCGTTGGATCCCAAAAGAAAAGCGCGGTTTCGCTCAGGGCATCACGCACGCGGCGTCGCGCATCGGCAATGCCGTTGCCCCGGCCGTGGTGGTGTTCATCATGACGACGCACGGCTGGCGCGAATCGTTCTATCTGTGCGGGATCGTGAGTCTGGTCTGGGTGGTGCTTTGGGGGCTCACGTTCACGGAGCGTCCGCAAGATCATCCGCGCATCACGACCGAAGAACTCGCCGTGCTGCCTGCCCTGAAGGCAAAGAGTGCGTCGGTGCCGTGGGGGCCGCTGTTCAAGCGCATGATGCCGGTCACCATCGTGTACTTCTGCTACGGCTGGACGTTGTGGCTCTTCCTGTCGTGGATTCCGCAATACTTCCTGCACAGCTACGACCTCGACCTGAAGAAGTCGGCGCTGTTCGCATCGAGCGTGTTCTTCGCCGGTGTGATCGGCGATACGCTCGGCGGGATCGTCACGGACAAGCTGTACGAGCGCACCGGAAACCTGAAGCGCGCACGTAGCTGGATGGTGTCCGTGTGCATGCTGCTCACGCTGATCTCGCTCGTGCCGATGATGTTCACGCACCATCTGTACGTGTCAATGGCATGTCTCGCGTTCGGCTTCTTCTTCGCCGAAATGACGATTGGCCCGATGTGGGCGATCCCGATGGATGTCGCCCCGGAATACTCGGGCACGGCCAGCGGCATGATGAACACCGGTTCGGCGCTGGCCGCGATCCTCTCGCCGGTGATTTCGGGCTATCTCATCGACCGCACGGGTAACTGGGAACTGCCGTTCGTGGGCAGCATGATCTTGATGGCCCTCGGTGTGGTGCTGGCTTTCCGCATGCAGCCCGAGAGCAAGTTTTCGATGGCCGGCGATGCCGCCAAAGCGAGCAACGCGCGCCAGCCGGCCTGATGGGCGTGCGATGTCCATGTGATGTGCGCCTGATCGCCGCGCGTGCCGGAGGCTCGGCGCGCGCGGCATCGGGCGGCATCGGCGACATCTCCTGCAAAACGTCAGCCGGACACGCTCTACCTTTACGTTCGCCATATCTTCTGCCCGCCCGGGCGGGCCCGCGCAACGGCCCTGTCAGCTCAACGCCAGCAACGTCATGAATGCCCAATCGAACGCCCGCGAGACTTCCCACGCCGATCCCGTCGCCCAGCCCGTGCATCTGATGCCGATGCAGCGTGCCGGCGTGGCCCTCACGCCCTTGCAGGATCGTCTGCGTCGAGAGATGCGTGGCGATGTGTGCTTTGATCGCGCGAGTCGTGGCCGATATGCGACTGATGCCTCGATCTACCAGATATTCCCGATCGGCGTGGTAGTGCCGCGCGATCAGGAGGACCTGATTCGCGCCCTCGACATCGCACGTGACCAACAGGTGCCGGTGCTCGCACGCGGCGCGGGCACGAGCCAATGCGGCCAGACTATTGGCGAGGCGCTGGTCATCGACAACAGCAAGTGGCTCAACCGCGTGGTGGCGTTCGACGCCGAGGCGCGCACCGTCACCGTCGAACCGGGCATCGTGCTCGATCACCTGAACGCGTGGCTCAAGCCGCACGGCCTGTGGTTCCCGGTGGACGTATCGACAGCGGCGCAATGCACCATCGGCGGCATGACGGGCAACAACTCGTGCGGTTCGCGCTCGCTCGAGTACGGCAACATGGTGCACAACGTACTCTCCATCGATGCGGTGCTGGCCGATGGCGCGCCATTGCACTTCGGTTCGCTGCGCACGCCGCCCACCGACGCTCGCATGCGGGCGATTCTCGAGCGCGTTCACGAGATTGCCGTGCGTGAGCGTGACGAACTGCGTGAGCGCGTGCCGCGCGTGCTGCGACGCGTGGCGGGCTACAACCTCGATTTGTTCGACTGCCTCAATCCGCGGGCGTACACACACGACGGTGTGGCCAATCTGTCGCATTTGCTGGTCGGCTCGGAAGGCACGCTCGCGTATAGCCGTCAGATCACGCTCAAGCTGGCGCCGCTACCCGTGCACAAGACGCTCGGTGTGGTGAACTTCCCCACGTTCTATCAGGCGATGGCTCTCGCGCAGCACATCGTCAGGCTGGGGCCGGTCGCGGTGGAACTGGTCGATCGCACGATGATCGATCTGGCGATGGACAACCCGGCGTTCCGCCCGGTGATCGAGACGGCGCTCGCTGGCGATCCGCAAGCGATTCTGCTCGTGGAGTTCGCGGGCGACGACGCTAACGCGCTGCGCGCGAAGCTCGACGATCTCGCCTCGCTGATGGGGGATCTCGGACTGCCCGGCAGCGTGGTGAAGATGCCCGAAGCGGGGCCGCAGAAGGCGCTGTGGGAAGTGCGCAAGGCAGGCCTGAACATCATAATGAGCATGAAGGGCGACGGCAAGCCGGTGTCGTTCATCGAAGACTGCGCGGTGCCGCTGGAACATCTTGCGGAGTACACGCGGCGGCTGACCGAAGTGTTCCATCGCAACGGCACGGAGGGTACCTGGTACGCGCACGCGAGTGTGGGCACGCTGCATGTGCGCCCGATTCTGGATATGCGTCGTGACGGGGCGGTGAAGATGCGTGCCATCGCCGAAGAGGCGGCGGCGCTCGTGCGCGAATACAAGGGCGCGTACTCGGGCGAGCACGGCGACGGGCTGTGCCGCGGCGAGTGGGTGGCCTGGCAATACGGGCCGCGCATCAATGCGGCGTTCGGCGAGATCAAGCAACTGTTCGATCCGCAGAACCGTTTCAATCCGGACAAGATGGTGCGTCCGCCGAAGATGGATACGCGCGAGTTGTTCCGCTTCGCGCCGGGCTACGCAGCCAGGCCGATTACCCCCGCGCTCGACTGGACGGCGTGGAACGTGACGCGTGACGCGCTGACCGGCGAGCAGAGCGCGCCCGATACCGGCACCGATGTCACGCACGGCCTCGCGTCGGCCGTCGAGATGTGCAACAACAATGGACATTGCCGCAAGTTCGACGCAGGCACGATGTGCCCGAGCTATCGCGTCACCCGCGATGAACAGCATGTGACGCGCGGACGCGCCAACACGCTGCGTCTCGCCGTGTCCGGACAATTGGGCGACGAAGGGCTCGCGAGCGACGACGTCAAGGCAGCACTCGATCTGTGCGTGTCGTGCAAGGGCTGCAAGCGCGATTGCCCGACGGGCATCGACATGGCGCGCTTCAAGATCGAGGCGCGTCATGCGCGGGCCAAGCGTCACGGCGTATCGTTGCGCGACAAGCTGATCGCCTACCTGCCGCGCTATGCGCCGTGGGCCAGCCGCGTAGGCGGCCTGCTCGATGCCGCGCAGCGTCTGCCGGGCAGCAACGCCGCGAAGCGCTGGCTCGGTCTGGCGCTGGAGCGCTCGGTGCCGGCGTTAAAGCCGTCGTTCCTGGCGTGTCAGGCGCCGCTCGCTGCAACGCCGGTGCCGGAAGCGGCCGGGCAGCGTCAGGTACTGCTCTTCGTCGATACGTTCAACAACTACATGGAGCCGGAGAACGCGCGTGCCGCCAAGCGTGTGCTCGAAGCCGCCGGATATACCGTTCACGTGAACCAGCGCGCGGGCGAGCGTGCGCTGTGCTGTGGGCGCACGTTCCTCGCGGCGGGGCTGGTGGACGAAGCGAAAGCGGAAGCCCGGCGGTTGCTCGACGCCGTGATGCCGTTCGTCGAACGCGGCGTGCCGATTGTGGGGCTGGAGCCGTCGTGCCTGCTGTCGTTGCGCGACGAAGTGCTCGGCTACGGTTTCGGCGATGCGGCCCGCAAGGTGGCGGACAATGCGTTCCTGTTTGAGGAATTTCTGGTTCGTGAGAAGGCGGCAGGGCGTTTCGATGTGGCGTGGCGGGCCTTGCCAGACGGCGTGGGCGAGGCGCTCGTGCACGGGCACTGCCACCAGAAGGCGTTCGATGCCTACTCGGCCGTGAGGGCCGTGCTTGGTTGGGTGCCGGGGCTGAAGGTATCATCGATCGAGTCGTCATGCTGCGGCATGGCGGGCAGCTTCGGTTATGAGGCCGAGCACTACGATACCTCTCGCGCCATGTCCGAATTGACGCTGTTGCCGGCGATCCGGAAGCGCAAGGAGAACGCTATCGTTGTGGCCGACGGCACCAGTTGCCGGCATCAGATTCACGATGGTGCGCACACGGATGCGCTTCACGTCGCGTGTGTGCTGGCCCGGGCGCTGCCTGTCTGAATGCTGCAATTTTCTTGCAAATGCCCTCCAGGGGATTGTGATGCCCGATTCACTCAATACGGTTTTGACGTCTGCCAATGTAGCGGTACCCCCGGTTGCCCGCGTGGGCGATTCGCTCGCGCAGGTGGCAACGCCTTCCTTGCTGCTCGACCTCGACGCCTTCGACGCGAACGTCGCCCGTATGGCGAGTGCCGCCGCCGTGCGGGGTGTCGCGGTGCGTCCGCACGCCAAGGCGCACAAGTCCGTCACGATTGCGCGAGCGCAGATCGCGGCGGGCGCCGTCGGCATCTGCTGTCAGAAGGTCACGGAAGCGATTCCTTTCGTCAATGCGGGGATCGGCAACATCCACATCAGCAATGAGTTCGTGGGTGAAGCGCGCGTGGCGCTCGTCGTGGAGATGGCGTCGCGCGTCACGCTGTCCGTCTGTGTGGACGACGTACGTCAGGTCGCGCCGCTCGGTAAGGCGGCACAGCGCGCCGGTGTGCGTATCGCGGTGCTACCTGAGGTCGACGTGGGGCAGGGGCGTTGCGGGGTGGATTCGACGGACGCCGTAGCGCAATTGGTCGATGCCATCGATCATTACGAAGGGCTGCGCTTTGGCGGGTTGCAGGCGTATCACGGCAGTGCGCAACACATCGATAGCTGGGACCGGCGTCGTGACGCGGCGCGGCTTGCCGCCGACCGCGCGTCGACCTACGTGCGCTTTCTCGAGGCACGCGGGATTGCCTGCCCGGTGGTGACGGGCGGCGGCACGGGCACGGCCGAGTTCGATATCGAGAGTGGCGTCTATACCGAGATTCAGCCCGGCTCGTATGTGTTTCTCGACGGTCACTACGGCTCGCTCGAGTGGCGCGACGAGTGGCGCTTCCGCCATGGCCTGTTTCTCGCGTCGACGGTCATGAGCACGGCGCGCGCGGGCATCATCGTGTGCGATGCGGGGCTCAAGAGCGTGGCGACGGATTCGGGGCTGCCGCGTTTCTGGTCGTCGCAACAGGCGGGCAAGCCGTACTATCGCACAGCGTCGGATGAGCATGGCGTGCTTGAGCTGGGGGCTTCCGGCGAGGACAGCGCACCGTGGCTCGGCGAGCCAATTCTGCTCGTGCCTGGGCATTGCGATCCGACAGTCAATCTCTACGATCGGTATGTGGCCGTAAGGCATGGCCGTGTCGAAGGGCTGTGGCCCATCGAAGCGCGCGGCCTGAGTCAGTGAAGGCTAACGGCGTCGAAAAATTTTCGCGCAGGGGGCTTCACAACTTTCGAAAACCACGTTATAGTCTCGTTTCTTCGCCGTACGGGGGTATAGCTCAGCTGGGAGAGCGCTTGCATGGCATGCAAGAGGTCAGCGGTTCGATCCCGCTTACCTCCACCAAAACGGAAGACTTTATGTCCCCTTCGTCTAGAGGCCTAGGACATCACCCTTTCACGGTGAGTACAGGGGTTCGAATCCCCTAGGGGACGCCAGATTCATCGGCGTGATTCTCGGAAATGTCCGAAAACACGACGTACAATCGGTTGTCGACAAACGCGCTTGGCTTCACTGCCAAGCGCGTTTTGTTTTTTCCGCGACGGAATTCTCTTCTCGGCGCCGCATGGCAGGCGGCGTCCTGTGCCGCATATCCTCATGCGTCTCGCTTAGCGCACCGGCGAACTCGCTGTTTTGCCCACGACGGTTTTCCACGGCCGCACGCGCCACGCCTTCACCAGACCATTCACGACATACGGATCGGCTTTTGCGAACGCTTCGGCCGCTGCGGGAGATTCGCCTTCAAAGAGCAATGCCGCCGCGTCTACGGGGGATTCGAGCGCACCGGCGAGCAGCAGTTCACCGCGATCGGCAGCTTGCCAGGCGAGCGCCAAATGGGCGTTGCGGTATTGGGCACGACGCTCGAGATAATCGTCGACGAGGTCGTAAGTGAGCAGGTAATGCATGGGGTTGTCTCCTTTGAATTCGCTACGGTATCGACGACGTACCCCTGCATTATCGGTAAAACGCCGACGGTGGTACGCCGAAATGACGCTTGAACATGGCGGCAAACGCGCTCTGGCTTGCATAGCCGTGATCGAGCGCGACATTCACGATTTTCTCACCCCGCGCGAGCGCTTCCAGGGCCTGAAGCAGGCGGGCTTGTTGACGCCAGCGGCCGAACGTCATACCCGTCTCCCGGGCAAAGCGTCGCTGGAAGGTCTTCGCCGACAGGCCGGTGTCGCGAGCCCAGTCGTCGATGGTTGCGTCGTCGCATGGGGCCTGCATCAGGCGGTCGCATGTGCGCGCCAAACGCGTGTCGCGCGGCCACGGAAGATACAGCGGGAGCACTGGCAGGGCGATCAGTTCGTCGAGCAGCAGACGCATGAGGCGTGCGTCGCGCGAGTCGTCCGCGTAATCGATCGGCACATGAATGGCCGCGAGAATCAGTTCGCGCATGAGTGGCGTGATTTCCACCACGCAACTCTCATTGGGTAAGGGTTCCGTGCCGGGCTCGACGAACACCGTGCGCATCTTGACGTTGCCGCTCATCTGGACCGTATGTTCCAGCCCGGCTGCCAGCCAGACGCCGCGCGTGGGCGGCACCACCCAGCGACCCGACGCCGACGCGATGATCATCACGCCCTCGATGGCGTAGAGCAGTTGCGCGCGGCGATGAGAATGCGACGCGATGAACTCGTTGTGCGCATAGTCGACCGCCATCGCCGCCATTGGCATGGGCGTATTTTCGAAGCGAAGGTGGTCGGTCAAGCGGGTATCCCGGGGCCGGTGGACGGTATTCATGAGTGTCCTTTTCAAGACAGGTTCTGGAATTTTAGCGTGAGACACCCCATTGCGGCATGCCCGACGATGACGCTTCCTTTTCATACTTGCGGAAAATCGTCATGGGGTACCTCCTGTATCCGCTGGGCGCCATGCTGTTGTGGGCCGGCAATGTCATCGTCTCGAAGCTCTCGGCCACGACCATCGCGCCGTCGGCCATCACGTTCTACCGGCTGGTGCTGGCGCTTGCCGTCATGACGCCATTCGTCATTCGCCCGCTGGCGCGCAACTGGGGGCACATTCGCCCTCAACTGGCCAAACTCGGCTTCCTCGGTTTCCTGAGCATGTCGTTCTATCAGAGCCTGTCGTATCTGGCGGCGCACAGCACGACGGCGACGAACATGGCCATCGTGACGGCCCTCGCGCCGCTGCTCACGTTGCTGTGGAGCGTCGTGCTGCTGCGTGAGCCGCCAACGCTCGGCATGCTCGTCGGTGGCCTGCTGTCACTGGCGGGACTGGTGTATCTGATCGGGCAGGGGCATCCGTCACAACTGCTCGACGGCGGCGTACATCTGGGCGACGTGCTCATGTTGATCGCGTCGGCATCCTACGGGCTGTACAGCGTGTTGCTGCGACGCTGGCACGTGGCCGTGCCGCCTGCGCAGTCGACTTACGTGCAGGCCTGGGCAGCACTCGTGACGATGATCCCGATGCTTGCGCTCGTGCCCGCCGGTCAGGCACAACTCAACACCGCCACGGTGCCGCTGGTGTTGTACGCGGGGCTGGGGGCGTCGATTCTGTTGCCGATCCTCTGGATTCAGGGCATTCGCCATCTGGGGCCGAATCGGTGCAGCATGTTCATCAACGTACTGCCCGTCATGACGGCGGCGATTGCGGTGGTGTTGCTGGGTGAGCGCTTGCACACGTTCCACCTGATCGGCGGCGGTGTGGCGCTTGCCGGGGTGTTCATTGCGCAGCGCTGGCAGCGGCCGTTGCCTGGTTTCGGTACAGCCCCTGAGGCGGCGTAAGCCCGCTGCCGCGCGGCGATGCTGCGGCAGCAAGGGAAGGGGGCTACGCGTTACGAACCACGTACCGCGACCCCGTAAGTGCTCACTATGCGACGGTCCTGCTCTGCTGCGCAGAACGCTTCCCAGAGCAGGCCGTTGCAGTCGGTGCTGCTGGAATATTCGGGGACGCTGTCGTCTTCGAAGCCGATGTGCCGCAGCGTACCGGCTTGCGCGGGCGACTGGTTGATCGAGAAGTTCAGCAGGTCGGTGCGCCACATGGCGTAGGCGCCGGGCACGACCGCCGCAGGCGGCTGACCGAGACGCGTCGAATAGTCTTGAATGGATTCGTCGAGATCGCGCACGGCGAGCGCGATGTGAAAGCGTTTCATGGGGGCTCCTGACATGGGTATGGCAATGCATCGACGCAGGGCGATGTGAGTGCCCGCTCGCGATGCGAGCTATCGAGGTCGATCAGATCGATAGGATCGACGAGGCCTATCCTAGATGTCGTCAGGACGCTCTGCCAGACGGCAGGTTATCCCGGTATCCGGCGTAACTGGATGGCGCGGATGGCCAGCCGATTTCGCCGGCGTCGTGCTGGCATCGAGCCGGCGTCGTGACAGGGGGAGGCGTGAGTGAGCGGGCGCTTACTGGGGGCGCTGGAAGTCGTTCTCGACCCACGCGCGGGCGCTGTTGCGTGAGAGCTTGAACGTGGGTGGCACCTTGACCGAGGCGAGCGTTTCACCGAAGCGGTCGATGGCGCTCAGCATGGCGTACGGATCGTAGTCGTCGGGCACGATGTCGAGCGTGACGTCGATGTCGCCGTCGGGACCGTCGACGCTCACACGTTTGTGCAACTGCGCGCGCAATTGCTGTTCGTGACGCCGCAGCACTTCGTCAGCCGTCTTCACGAGCGTGTGAAACGCGTTGACGTCGAGCGGTTTCGGATTCTTCTTGTCGCGCCCCATCGTCCACGGCCCGACGAGCGCCGGTTCCGACTCCCCATCCTGGTACATGGCGACGGCCCATCCGTCGTCTTCCTCGTTCTTGACGACCTTCGCCGTCCATCCGTCGTCGCGCCACAGGCGATCTTCGTGGATGGCATCGGTGTTGTCGAGGGTGTCGTCGGTCGGATGAAGGTCGGTGGAGGTGGCAGTCACTGTCGGAAATCTGGGCTTGGGGAGATGAGTGCGGTATGCGCAAGGCGCGTCGGGACGTGGGCTTGCGAAAGCGGTGATTTTACCGCGTCCGGCCGAGGCGCGGACGCGTTCGCCGTATTGCGTAGGGAGACCCGGGCGTCAACGCTTGACCCGCCTGCCGCCGGCGAACGCGTCGGGCGTGCCTCGCTTCGCGCGAAGACGGCGGGCACCGGCAAGTCACTCGTTCGCCACCGCCAGTGCGATGAGCAATACCACCGGCAGCATCACGCACCAGAAGCCCGCGCCGTGATACGCGAAGCCGCCGAAAACGGCGCCGACCGCAAACGCGGCAAGCGCCGGAATCATCTTGCGCAAACGGGCGCGTGCGGCCTTGTCGTCGCCGCAACTGCCGCTTGCCAACTCGACCATGTCGATCACGATCTGCGTGGTGTTACCGGTCATGATCGTCGTTGGTGCGAGGTCGGCGAGCACGAGGCGTCCGACGGCGTTCTGGATGGCGAGGGCGGCCACGCCGAACATGCCCGACAGAATTGCGAGCGGTGCGTCTGCCGAGACGATGGGCTGTGCCGCCATGCCCACGATCATGAAGCCGAGCAGCAGTAGCGTCTGCACCGCGAGCAGCAGGCGCAGCGGTCGGCGCTCGGTGCGCGAAAAGCCTTGCACGACCAGCTTCACGAGCGCGACGAAGACAACGAACACGGGCAGCGCCAGCAGTTTGGCCAGCACGCCCACATGCGTGCTGGCGACCAGTTGTACGCCGATCATCACGAAGTTGCCGGTCACATGCGCGGTGAAAAGCCCGAAGAGTGCAATGAAGCCCACGACGTCGATGTAACCCGCCACGAACGCGAGCGCCATGCCGATGGCGGCCGGTTTGGAAAAATGACTGACCCATGCGCGGGCGAAACTGGAGGCCTCGGTCGGTGTGGGGATGTGGCGCGGGGTACCCATGATGGCTCCTCTGACGACTGCTGTTGTGTGGATCTTGTCCCTGTGGAGCGGCGTGCGGGAGCGGCTCCGGGCGCTGATGGAGCATATCATCGCCCCGTGACGGGCGGCGTTGCACCGACCCGCTATACTTCGGCATGCTACTGGGCGCCATTGCTGCCTGACGACGCCCCGTCTTGCCTCATCCCCTACCCATTCGACGTGTCGAGGGACTGAATGGCCATGAGCGTTTCGCTGACCCCATCGCATTCGCGCACCGAGGCGGCGCTGTTCGCGTCGCTATTGCGCGCGAATGCGACGCCCGAGCGCGTGGCGCGTCTGGGGCTCTCGGGCGCGGCAATGGCAGCGTTGCTGCGTCGCCATTTCGCACCGGTGCCCCAGGCGTGGCACGCACTCGCGGCCGATTTGCCGACGCCCGCCTGGGCATCGCACGCCACTTTCGTCGCGGAGATGCGCGAGATGCTGCGCCGCCGGGCCGATCCGATCCTGCACCCGGCGGATGCGGCCGATATGGCGACGATTCTCGCCACGGCGTGTCTGCGTCCCGATCATCTGTGGCGAGACCTCGGCCTGACCGGTCGTGAAGATGTGACGGCCCTGCTCACGCATTGCTTCCCGTCGCTGGTGATTGAGAACACCGCCAACCTGCGCTGGAAGCGCTTCCTCGCCGAGGCGTGCGCCAGAGCGTATGGCCGTGCGCCCGCACCCGCGCCGGGATGTCCGGGGTGCGAGGCTTACGGCGAATGCTTCGCGCATTTGCGCCCGACGAGCGCTCCTGTCGAGTTTCCGTAAGCCGTCCGGTGCACGGCGAGAATTCCCGGGCGCTGATAGCATGGGCGTCTGCGCGACTTGTGCGCGTTACCCGCAACGCCATCCCCCGAGGAGTTTCATGATGTCGATTTCACTCTATCGCGCCACCATCCCCGTCTATCTCCGTGGTCTGACCGTGATGGCCGACTACATCAAGACGGCCCGTGCCCATTGCGAGGCGAAGTCACTCGACCCGCAAACGATTCTGAAAGCGAAGCTCGCCCCCGACATGCTCGACTTCGTCGCGCAGGTGCAGCGCGTGAGCGACACGGCGAAGTTTGCCGTGGCTCGGTTCACCGGCGTGGAGTCGCCGAAGTTCGACGATAACGAGACGACCTTCGATCAATTGCGTGATCGCATCGCAAATACCGAGGCGTTCATTGCCGGTGTGCTCGAAGACCGCTTCGACGGCGCTGAGTCGCGCCAGATCACGCTGAAGTTCAAGGAATATCAGACCACGATGGATGCGGTCGATTATCTGCTCAAGTTCGCGCTGCCGAACTTCTATTTCCACGTGACGACCACGCACGACATCCTGCGTGCACAAGGGGTGGACGTGGGCAAGAAGGATTATCTCGGCCCGTACGAGATGGAAAAGATCTGATTTGCGCGATGTACGATGCGCGGCGGCGCGGGGGCCCGGAGGCTCCCGCACGTTAGCGCGTGGCGATGGGGAGGTACATGCGCAGTTCGTCCTGGAAACCGTTGCCGGCGCGCATGGCGTCGGGCTCGCGCCCGATTTCGACGAAGCCGAACGATTGATAAAGCGCGATCGCAGGGCGATTGTCGGCGCTCACTTGCAAGGTGACGTGACGTAGCCCCGGCTGCGAGCGCGCGAGCGCGAGTGCCGCTTCGACCAGCGCACGCCCGACGCCGCGCCCCGCTGCGTCCGAGTGCACATACATTCCCCACAAAAAGCCGACGTGCGCGAAGTTCGTGCGCTCCCCGCGTCCCAGACCCAGCACGCCAATTAGCCGTTCGTTCTCGAACGCGCCGAAGACACCGCCATCGGTGCGCGCCACCAGCCGTTCACGCACCCGTTCGACCGGCAAGTCCTTCTCTTCCTCATAAGTCGATCCGAACGCCTCGGGGTGGGCTTGCAGACCTGCGAGCCGCAATGCCTGAAATGCGAGCGCATCGCCCGGCACGAGACGCCGCACGTCGACGGATGGCGCCCGCGAATTCATGGCAGACGAGGCTCTATCATTGCAAGCACGGTACGCGCCGCTTCTTCCGACGAGGCGGGATTCTGGCCCGTCACGAGCCGTCCGTCACCGACCACATGTGATTGCCAGTTGCCGGCTTTCTCGTACAGACCCCCCAGACGTTTGAGTTCGTCTTCGACGAGGAACGGCACCACATCGGTGAGGCCGACCGCCGCCTCTTCGGCGTTGGTGAAACCGGTCACATGACGGCCACGTACGAGCGGCTCGCCGTTCTCGCTGCGCACCTGTCGCAGCACTCCCGGTGCGTGACAGACGAAGCCGGTCGCCTTGCCCGCGCGCTCGAAGGATTCGATCAGATGGATGGAGTTCGGGTCTTGCGCCAGATCCCACAGCGGGCCGTGGCCGCCGGGGTAGAAGAGGGCGTCGTAGTCGGTGGCTTTGACGTCGGCCAGCCGGAGGGTGTTGGCAAGCGCCTTCTGGGCCTCGGGATCTTCGCGAAAGCGCCGCGTTGCGTCGGTCTGCGCATCGGGCTCGTCGCTCTTCGGATCGAGCGGCGGCTGACCGCCTGCGGGGGATGCCAACGTGACATCCAGCCCTTCGTCGATGAATACGTAGTAAGGCGCGGCGAATTCTTCGAGCCAGAAGCCGGTCTTCTTGCCCGTGTCGCCAAGGCGGTCGTGCGAGGTCAGAACCATCAGGATGTTCATGAGATGTCTCCCTGTCGAGTCGGCCATGCGGCACATTCTACCTGTCATGCGACGCGCTCGCAGGTGTCGGCAAGCGGTGCGACAGGTTTCCGGCCCGGTGTCGCGCCACAGGCCGCTTGTGAGCCGGATTCACAGAAAACCGCAATCGAATTCGATTTGCGCGGCGTTGGACGTCCGCTATGCTTGTGCGGATGCGGGCGCTGCCCGTCGCATGACAACCGAACCGATCACACGAGCACCGGCAGAGACTGCCGACCACAGGAGCAAGACATGCAATTGATTGGAATGCTGGATTCCCCGTACGTGCGCCGCACGGCGATCTGTCTGAAGCTGCTGGGGTTGCCGTACGAACATCGCTCGCTGTCCGTCTTTCGAACGTTCGACGAATTCTCGACGATCAACCCGGTCGTGAAAGCCCCGACACTTGTGACCGACGACGGCACGGTGCTCATGGACTCGACGCTCATCCTGCAATACGCCGAGACGCTGGTCGAACCGGCGCGGCGGCTCGTGCCCGTCGACCCCGCCGAACACCTGCGCGCGTTGCGCCTCACGGGGCTGGCACTGGCGGCATGCGAGAAGTCGGTGCAACTGGTGTACGAGCGCGAGCTGCGCCCGAGCGAGAAGCGCCACACGCCCTGGACGGATCGCGTTCGCAAACAGGTGCACGCGGCGTTCCGCGAACTGGAGACCGAACTGGCGCGCAAGCCCGTGCTGGCGACGCCGGACGGTATCGGCGAGCATGGTGTGGCGATTGCCGTGGCGTGGCGCTTCCATCAATTGATGTTGCCGGAAATCGACTTCGGCAACGACTTTCCGGAAGTCGCCAAGTTCTCCGCGCAGGCCGAGGCGCTGCCTGCATTCCGGGAAACGCCGCCGCTCTGATGCGGATGGCCGGAGCGCAGGGCCGGTGCAGGGAGGGGAGGGGTGGGAGGGATGGGCGGTGCCGGACGATTCACCGTCCGGCACGCAGCATCAGTTCTTGAGCCGGTAGCCTGTCTTGAACATCCAGGCAACGATGGCGAGGAAGACGGCAAGGAAGACGATCGTCATGCCGAGACTGACACCCACACTCACGTCTGCCAGCCCGTAGAAGCTCCAGCGAAAACCGCTGATGAGATACACGACCGGATTGAACAGCGTGACCGTGCGCCAGAACGGCGGCAGGATGCTTGTCGAATAGAAGCTGCCGCCGAGGAACGTGAGCGGCGTGATGATGAGCAGCGGCACCAGTTGCAGCTTCTCGAATCCGTCGGCCCAGATACCGATGATGAAGCCGAGCAGGCTGAACGTCACGGCGGTGAGCACCAGAAACAGCACCATCCAGAGCGGATGCTCGATGCGCAGCGGCACGAACAGCGCGGCGGTGCCGAGCATGATGACACCGAGAATGATCGACTTGGTCGCCGCGGCCCCCACATACGCCACCACGATCTCCATATACGACACGGGCGCGGAGAGTACCTCGTAGATCGTGCCGGTAAATCGTGGGAAATAGATGCCGAACGAGGCGTTCGTCACGCTCTGCGTAAGCAGCGAAAGCATGATGAGGCCCGGCACGATGAACGCGCCGTACGGCACGCCCTCGATCTCGGGAATGCGCGAGCCGATGGCTGCGCCGAACACCACAAAGTAAAGCGACGTCGAGATGACGGGCGAGATGATGCTCTGCATCAGCGTGCGACGCGTGCGAGCCATCTCGAAGTTGTAGATCGCCCTGACGGCGTAGAAATTCATGGCGCGGCTCATCCTTCTTTTTTGTGTACGAGCGAGACGAAGATGTCTTCGAGCGAGCTTTGCGTCGTGTGCAGATCCTTCACCGAGAGACCGGCATGCTCCATGTCGCGCAGCAGGGTCGCGATGGAGGTTTGCTCGATATTGGCGTCGTAGTTGAAGGCAAGTTCGGTGCCGTTGTTGCCGAGCGCAAGGCCGTAGCGGGCCAGCGATTCGGGCACGGCAGACAATGGCTCGGCGAGTTGCATCGTGAGCTGCTTGCTGCCCATGTGCCGCATCAGCTCGGTCTTCTCCTGCACGAGCGTGATCTGACCGCCGGTGATGATGCCCACGCGGTCGGCCATTTCCTCGGCTTCTTCGATGTAGTGCGTGGTGAGGATCACGGTGACGCCGGTCTCGCGCAGCGATTGCACGAGACGCCACATGTCGCGGCGCAGCTCGACATCGACACCCGCCGTGGGCTCGTCCAGGAACAGCACGCGCGGTTCGTGCGAGAGCGCCTTGGCGATCAGCACGCGTCGCTTCATGCCGCCCGAGAGCTGCATGATGCGACTGTCCTTCTTCTCCCACAGCGAGAGCGAGCGCAGCACCTTTTCGATGTATGCGGGATTCGCGGGCTTGCCGAACAGGCCACGCGAGAAAGAGACGGTGGCCCACACCGATTCGAACGAGTCGGTGGTCAGTTCCTGCGGTACGAGGCCGATGGCTTCACGCGCGGCGCGGTAGTCCGTGACGATGTCGTGACCGTCGACGGTGACCGTGCCCGAGGTTGGGCGCACGATGCCGCAGATGGTACTGATGAGGGTCGTTTTGCCGGCACCGTTCGGGCCGAGCAGGGCGAAGATTTCGCCGCGCTGGATTTCCAGGTTGATGTTCTTGAGTGCCTGGAAGCCGGTCGCGTACGTCTTCGACAGATTCTGGATTGAGATCACGGATGGCATGGCGGCGACGATAGCACAGGCGTGCGGAACTTGTTGGGTAGGCTGCGCAGGCAAAAGAACGGCGGGCATCGGGGGGTGTCGTCTGTCCCCGCATGCCCGCCCGCAGGCAGCCAAGCAACCGCGTTGGCCCCCGGTGCATCCTGAATCTTTAGCCCTTCTGCATTTCCTTCGGCACGATCACCATCCAGTTCATGCCGAAGCGATCCTTGACCATGCCGAACGTCTTCGCGAAGAAGGTCTCGGCGAGCGGCATGTTGACTTCACCGCCGTCCGCGAGGGCGTTGAAGGCCTTTTCGGCCGCGCCCACTTCCGTAAAGTCGACCGACAGCGAGAAGCCGTCGAACTTGGGCTTGCCGCTCACCCTGCCGTCCGAGGCCATCACCATCGATTCGCCGATGGTGAATTCGCCGTGCATGATCTTGTTCTCGCTTCCCGGCGGGAGCATCCCCTCCGGGCAACGCTCGGGGCTCTCGCTGTAGCGCATGAGCATGCCGCGCTTCGCCCCCAGCGTTTTCTCGTAAAACGTAATGGCTTCTTCGCAACGACCTTCAAAAAACAAATAGGAATGGACTTGCATGGAGCGCTCCTCTCGATGTCTTAAAAAGGGGCATGACGACGCCCCGGCAGGAAAGTGCTAAGGCGCGAACGACATGGGTACCGAGGCATGCTCATGCACCACACGCCAACGGCCTTGTGTCTTGCGATAGCACACCGTCGCACGCACGGTGGCGCCGTATGTCTGTCCGTCGGCACCGGTGTTGCGCACGATATTCACGCTGTGGCTGAACGCCAGATCGCCGGCGTGCTCGAGATGCCATTGCGTGACTTCGAAATGGATCGGCCCGGCCGCATGGCCGAACCAACCCTCGAGCAAACGGCGATACGCCTCAAGGCCGCGATGCTCGACAGGCGGCATCACGTCGAACACCACGACATCGGGGTCGTAATGATCGAGCAATGTGCCGACCTTCTTGTTGCGCACGGCGTCGAGCCATGCCGCATTGATCGCACAAATGGCCGCTTCGTCGCCATGTGCCGGATATGTCTCCACCATAGTGCCTCCTCCCGTGTTGCGCTGATATGTCGCGCTGCAACTTGCCTTTGTGGACAGTGTACACAAACAATAGCAGACATAATGGACACTGTCCACAAGGAGTTGTCATGACAGAACAAGACGCAGCGACCGGGCCGGCACGCACGACATACCGGCATGGCGACCTTCGCCGGGCGTTGCTGGAGGCGGGGATAGCGCTGGCACGCGATGGGGGGCCGGACGCTGTGATTCTGCGCGAGGCCACGCGTCGCGCCGGGGTGGTGCCCAACGCGGCGTATCGTCATTTTGCGAATCGTCAGGATTTGCTCGATGCTGTGCGCTCGGCGGCGTTGGCCGAACTGGCGCTGGCGATTGAGCACGAGATGGCGGCACCGGGGATGGCGGCGCTCGACGCCGCCGGCCGTGCCCGTGCGGGCTTGCGGGCTGTCGGCATTGGCTATCTGCACTTTGCGCGTGCGCAGCCGGGGCTGTTCCGTACGGCGTTTGCACCGTCGGAGAATGTGCGTTCGGCGGCGACGCCGGAGAAAGCGGGGACGAGCGGGCTCAATCCCTTCCAGCTTTTGGGGGCGGCACTCGACGGGATGGTTGCCGCCGGCATTATCGGCGCGGCGCAGCGGCCCGGCGCAGAGTATCTGGCGTGGGCCGCCGTGCATGGCCTGGCGGTGCTGGTGATCGACGGCCCGCTGCGCGATCTGCCCGGCGATCAGGTCGACGTGCTGGGGCAGCGGCTCGTCGCCATGGTCGAGCGCGGGCTGTAGACGCCCAAGTGCGGGGCGCGTCCCCGCCGCCTCAGAGATGGGTCAGACGGGGTGTCAGCAAGTCGGTGAGCCAGTTCATGAACGCGTGTACGCGCCGCGGCAAGTGACGCCGGTTCGCATAGAGCAGCGTCACGGCCAACGGCTCTGCCTGATGCTCGGGCAGCACTTCCTGGAGCGCGCCGATGGCCAAATGCTCGCGCGCGCCGCTCTCCGGCGCCTGAATCAGCCCGAGCCCGGCGAGGCACGCCGCCTGATAGGCGTCGGCATTGTTCACGGTGAGCACGCCTTCCATCGGCCATTGCGTGTAGCGCTCGCCATCGAAGTACTCCCAGCCGACCGGGCGAGTGCCCAGTGTCGTCGTGTAGTGAATCAACTGATGCTTGCGCAGATCGTCGAGCGTGTGTGGCACGCCGTAACGTTCGAGGTAGGCCGGGCTTGCGACGTTGATCTGACGCATGTGACCGAGCGGACGCGCAATCAGCGTCGAGTCTGCGATGGCACCCACGCGCAACACGCAGTCGAACCCTTCGCGCACGAGGTCGACGCGCCGGTCGGTGCTCGACAATTCCACGCGTAGCGCCGGGTGCTGTGCCAGAAACCCGGGCAATTGCGGAATGACGGTCGTACGCGCGAGCGTGGCGGGCAGATCGATGCGCAGGCGGCCCGTGAGTGCTTCGTCGCGCGCGGCGAACATCGTCTCCCACTCTTCCATGTCGGCGAGCAAATCCATGCATCGCTCGAGACACGCCTGACCGTCCTGCGTGAGCTGCACACGCCGGGTGGTCCGATGCAGCAGGCGCGTGCCCAACTTGGCTTCGAGTTGCTTGATGGCGTTGGAAACGCTGGCGCGCGGCAGGCCGAGACTGTCGGCGGCCTGCGTGAAGCTGCCCGTTTCGGTGACGCGCACGAAGATGCGCATGGCGTCGAGCTGATGCATGGAGAGAGAGGATCGGCGCGTTGATCGGCCGATCCATTGTTATTTGAATTTGATCAGTTTAATCAAATTAGACGGGTTTATTGGTTAAATTCGTTGCAATAGCATGTTGAACATATCGCAGCACCTGAAGCGCTCTGTCGGCAATCGATGACCAAGCGCGCAGGCGAGAGCCGGCAGGTGCGGGGATGAAACGGCCCGGATAGAACGGGCAGCCGACATTGTTCGACGGGGCGCTGCCAGCGTGCACCGCCCTCAGCATTCAGGAGAATTACCATGACCCGCAAAATCGTTCTCATCACCGGTGGCAGCCGCGGCCTGGGCCGTGCTTCGGCACTGGCTGCCGCCCGTCGCGGTATCGACGTCATCCTCACCTATCGCAGCCAGCACGCAGAAGCCGATGCGGTCGTGGCCGAGATCGTCAAGCTTGGGGCGAATGCCGTGGCGTTGCCGCTCGACGTGTCGGACGCGTCGCAGTTCGCCTCGTTTGCTGCAGAGATCAAACGCGTGTTGAGCGACGTGTGGAAGCGCGACACGTTCGACTTCCTGCTCAACAACGCCGGCACGGGCTTGCACAGCGCATTTGCCGAAACGACGCAAGCCCAGTTCGATGACCTGGTGCGTGTTCATCTGAAGGGGCCGTACTTCCTGACGCAGGCGTTGCTGCCGCTGATCGCCGACGGCGGGCGCATTCTGAACGTGTCGAGCGGTCTGGCACGCTTCTCGCTGCCGGGCGCTTCGGCCTACGCGATGATGAAGGGCGGTATCGAGGTGTTCTCGCGCTATCTGGCGAAGGAACTGGGGGCGCGCGGCATTCGGGCCAACACCGTCGCGCCGGGGGCCATCGCCACGGATTTCAACGGCGGTACGGTGCGTGACAATCCGGGCGTCAATCAGATGGTCGCGGCGAATACGGCACTCGGCCGCGTGGGCGAGGCTGACGATATCGGCGGCATGGTGGCGGCACTGCTGGCAGAGGAGACGGGCTGGATCAATGCGCAGCGCATTGAAGCGTCGGGCGGTATGTTCGTCTGAGGGGCGAGGGCATCAGTGAGGGCTGCGGCGCGAGCGCATCGAACCGGACCAGGCGACGGCACCGACGATGCACACGCCACCCACCGCCATCTTGAGCGTGGGCGAGGTGCCGAACAGCACCCAGGCGAAGGCAATGGCATACACCGGTTCGAGGGCGATGACGACTGCCGCCCGACTGGCTTTGACCGTGCGCAGTGCGTGAATGAAAAGGGTGTACGCCAGCGCGGTACAGACAACGCCAAGGCACGCGAGCCATCCCCATTGGGGGGCGGGCAGTGTGAGTGCCTCGCGCCATGCAAACGGGCCGAGCACGAGAAGGATGCCCAGGCACTGCCACCAACTGGCCTGCAACGGCGACGCTTGCGCACCCAGCACACGATTGGACAGCGCGATTACTGCGTAGATGGCGCCGGAAAGTACGCCCCATGCGAGGCCCACTGTGGCGCCTGCCTGCCAGTCGAACGCCGGTGTGACGAGCGCCAGTCCGATGCACACGAGTCCGATGACCCCGGCGTCGCCAAGCGTTGGACGTTCGCGGCGCAGGGGCCATTCGAGCAGGATCACGAACGCGGGGAAGCACGCGAAACCGAGCGTGCCGACGGCGACGCCGCCCGCTTTGATCGCGAGGAAGAAGGCGAGCCAGTGCACGGCGAGCAACACGCCAGCCACGATGAGTCGCAACGCCGATGCGCAGGAAAGTCCCCGCCACGGTGCCCCGCCCGAGAGTCGTGACGCGCTGCGCATGCCCGCCAGCCCGGCAAGGGCGATGGCGCTCAGCGCAAGCCATGAGAAGAGGCCGCGACCGAAGACGATCAGGGTGCTGCTCGCGGCGATGTGTTCGCCGAACAGTGCCGACGCGCCGAACAACATCGCTGCGACATGCAGTGCGATCTGCTGGCGGGCCCCGCCATGCGGGGGCTGGCCGGCTTGGGGTGTCGCGGGTTTGCCGGCAGCGGCCGCCTCAGGCATCGCCTGAGGTGTCCGGCACCGGGACTGCCGTGGTGTACATGACCTGCTTGAGCGCGAAGCTCGAGCGGATGTTGCGGATGCCGGGGATGCGGGACAGACGATCGGTAATCAGCGTTTCGTAAGCGCTCATGTCGCTCACCATGACGCGCAACAGATAGTCGGCGTCTCCCGACATCAGGTAACACTCCATGACGTTCGGCAGCGCGGTGACGGCTGCTTCGAAGGCATCCAGGCGGTCACGATTCTGGTTCTCGAGCGTGACGTGGATGAAAACGTTGATATGCAGCCCGAGCCGGGACGGGTCCAGCAGCGTGACGCGCTGGCGAATATAGCCCGCCGCTTCGAGCGCCTTCACGCGCGCCAGACAGGGCGACGGCGAAAGGCTGACTCGCGAGGCGAGTTCCACATTGGTGAGGCGGGCGTCGGCTTGCAGCTCCCGCAGAATCTTCAAATCAATGGCGTCGAGTTCCATACCACATTGCGCACGCGCCCCGGATGGGGGCCGGCGTTCCAGTCGATTAGCCGCTCGGTAGGCGACAGTGCCGCAATACTAGCTTATTTATCGGTTCGCCAATCGACAGGCATGCTTTCTCGCCAACGACGTGCTTGGCTGCGGTCGCTAAAAAAACGCGGGGCCCACCGATACCGAAAGCGATGCCGAAGGTATCGGTGGGGGAGAGCACGTATCGCAAACGATCAGAACCGATGACGCAGACCCGCGAGCACAGCCACCTGATTCTTCACGCCGGCCCCGGCGGGGCCGAACGCGTTGATGGCGGCCACTGTCGCGTCGCCTGCGGCACGCTGATAGATCACTGACGCATGCAGGTCGGTGCGCTTCGAGAAGTAGTACGCCGCTCCCGCGTCGATCTGATGCCAGCGCGGGCGCGTGCCCGAGGCGAACGACGTCGCCCCCGTACCGGTGTAACCCGATGCGTCGGTAAAGATGTAGCCGATCCCGGCAACGACGGCCGGCGAGAATTGATAACGCGTATTGATTTCGTAGTTGTCGACACGCAAGTCCTGCCCGTTCTGATAACGAAGCCGTGTGTCGGTGAAGACCGCACTCACGCGCGCGTTACCGAAGCTGTAACTGCCGGCGACACCGATGACGTCCTGACGCGAAACGAAGGCCGAGTTGTAGAACAGGCTCGTCGACAACGTGTATTCGTCGCCGATGGCGCCGCCCGGATTGGTCGAGTTGGCCGCCGATGCCGACGGATTGCTCAGATGCAGGAAGGTCGCCGCTGCACCGATCGGCCCGCGCTGATACTGAATACCAAGACCGAGCGCCCGGTTATTCGAGAAGCCGGTGCTGCCGCTGGTCGCGCTCTGATTGCTGAACGCGTACAGGGCGCCGAGCGTGAGGCCCGCCATCGGTGAGTATTCGTACTTCACAGACTGGTTCAGCCGGAACGTCGAGAAGGTGTTGTCGACGTCGCCGATGTGAGCGCCGTAGATGCTGCCGAACTGTGTCCACGATTCGAACGGCGACAGATAGACGAAGCCGAACTCGTACTGGCGTCCGAAGGTGAGGGTGCCCCAGCGCGGATTCGACAGACCGGCAAATGCTTGCCGTCCGAACATGCGCCCGCCTTGACCGAGTGATCCGGTGATGCCGCTGAAACCGTTCTCGAGCGTAAATATGGCCTTGTTGCCATCGCCGAGATCTTCGCTGCCCGTCAGACCGAAGCGGTCGCCGCTGCCGAAGCCGGTGGCCAGGCCCACACGGCTCGCGCCCTTGCCGCCGACCGCAGACGCGACGTTGTTGGTATAGCTGATGCCGTTGTCGATGATGCCGTAAAGCTGAACCGAGCTTTGTGCGAGGGCGGGCAGTGACGTAATGGCGAGGGAAATGCTCAGCAAGGCCCGGGTCGAAGTACGGGCGGATCGGCGTTTGTGCAAACGCGGGGACGAGAAGGGCCGTCCCGCGCGCGAATGGCGTTGGATCATGTTGTCTCCAGAATGTCTTGTAATGATTAGGCGGTGTCTTGTGTTCCCTGGCAGGCTCAGATCAACCAGGTCAACTTTTTGCGGCCGCCGAGGCCGGGTGCGGCCCCGCGCCGTCGTCCGGGTTGGCACGGCGTGTCGTGCGCCCCAGCACGAGCGCCAGCAACACGACGACAGCCACCGGCACGGCAGCCGCGACGAACAGCGTCGACACCGGTAGCGAGAGCGAGAGCAGCAGGCCGCCGATCATCGGCCCCGAGATGGACCCGACCTTGGCCACGCCGATGGCGATACCCGTGCCTTTGCCCCGGATCGTACTGGGGTACACGGTCGGTGCCACGGCGTTCAGACCTGACTGCGTCCCGGCCACGCAAAATCCCACGAGAAACACCGCGGCGGTCAGCAGCATGGCGGGCATGCCGCTGCCTAGCAGGGCAACGAGCGGGCATCCGAAGAGCGGCAGAAACACGATCATGCGGGCGCCGTAGCGGTCGATGAAACGCATCAGCGCAAGGCCGCCCGCCGTGCCGCCGATGGAGAACATGGCCGACACCAGCGCGGCTTGTCGTGCGGGCACCCCCACGGCTTCGACCAGGATCGGCAGCCAGTTCTGCAACGCGAACAGGGCCATCGAATTGGCGATGTAGGCGAGCCACAGCACCGGTGTGAGCGTGCGCAGGCGTCCTTCGAACAGCATTGCCCAACGGAACGGCGACGGCGCGGGTTCGTCGCCGGCGTAGAAGCGAGTGGACGTATCCACATTGGCCGCCGGATCGATTTTGCGCACCAGTCGCACGACCTCTGCGGGACGCCAGCCCTTGAGCACGAGAAAGCGCAGCGACTCGGGCATCACGAGCGCCAGCACGGCCGCCACCGCGAGCGGCGCGATGCCGCCGATCAGGAAGATGACGTGCCATCCGTACGACCCGATGAGCGTGGCCGCGACGGCACCGCCGAGACTCGCGCCGATCGTGTAGCCGGTAAACATGAGCGTCACCCAGGTTGCGCGCAGGCGCTTGGGGGCGAACTCCGAAATGAGCACGAACGCGTTGGGGACGGCGCCGCCGATGCCGATGCCGGCGAGAAACCGCAGAACCAGCAGATGGTCGATGGTGGTTGCCTTCACCGTCACCAGTGTGAGAGCGCCATACCAAACCGTGCCCCAGAGCAGCGCGCGTTTGCGTCCGTAGCGATCGCCGAGGAAACCGAACAGGATCGAGCCGACCATGATCCCGAACACGTTGATGCCGAAGGCGGGGCCCAGCGCCGCGCGAGGAATCTGCCAGTCTCGCACCAACGATGGGGCCGCATAGGCGAGGGCCGTGAGCTCGTACCCATCAGTGAGCATGAGAATCCAGGCGCAGAAGATCGTCAGAAATGCGAAGCGCCCGGGCTTTTGCGCGTCGATGAGACGCGAAATGTCCATCGTTTGCAGCGTTGCCATGTCTCCTCCATATGCCGAATCGCCCGTAAGCGCCGGCTTCAGGAAACCGGGACGCCGCGCAGATTCGCGTGCGTTCCCGGCAAATGTCGTTATGTAGTCCTGCCGCGATGCTCGCGCTGTTTCATGACAAATGCGGTGGATCGATCCGGTCGACGTTGTCGGCAATTCGCTGGCGCAACGCCGCACGGTCGATGTCGTGAACGCTGCCCGTATCGGCCAGATCGAGCGCGTGCGCGGCGGCGGCGCCCATCGCAATGCACGGCCCCATCACGCGCACGCTCGACAGCGCACTGGAGTCTGCGTCGATGCAGCGGCCCGCGGCCACCACGTTATCGGCGTCGGCAGCGAGCAGGCTGCCCAGCGGCACGGTGTGCAGGTGGTCGTCGCCGAACGGCTGCCACACGTACCCTTCCGGACGATCGTGCAGCTCGATGGGCCAGGCGGTGCGCGCCACCGCGTCGGGGAACGATTTCGCGGCAATCACTTCTTCGGAAGTGAGCGTGTGGGTACCGACGATCCAGCGCGTTTGCCGGATACCCGGCAGCCCGTAGCTGCGAATGCGTGCGTTGCGATACACCTCGGAGTATTCCGCCTTGAGGAATTCGAAGGCGCGGTCTGCCTGGTCGCGCCCCACCAGCGCCGTGTGCGATGCGGCCACCGGCTCCAGCGGCGTTTCGATGTGCGTCATGTTCGCGATACCGATGTTGCGGCCGCGGAAATAGAAGACGAGACCGTCCTTGCGCTCCAGTCCGTAAGCGTTCGCGCGGCTCGCCACGCGTTCCTTGAACTCGGCCTGGGTCGGCGCGTGCGTCTCGTCGAGCCCTTCGATCACGACCATCTGCGTGCCGTGCACGGGCGTGATCGGTTCGCGGCACGACAGTCCGGCGTTCCAGGCAAGCGCTGCGTCGCCGCTGGCGTCCACAAAGCCCTTGGCATCGACGTGCACGTCGCCGTACCGCGTGGCGAGCGTCACGCGCTGCACACGGCGGCCTTCGGTGGCCACATGCCCGATGACGGCGCCGAGAATCACGGTGATCCCTGCGTCGAGAATCTTCTGCTCGATCCAGCGCGAGAGCGCGACTTCGTCGTACAGCACCACCGTCGTGAGCGGGCCTTCCTTGTAGTGCAATGCGCCTTGGGCGCCCAGGTCGCGCAGAATGCCGTCGGCGATGCCGTGCGTGACCTGAAAGCGCTTCGGGCCGTTGGAGAACAGCCCGCAGAAGGTGCCGATGATGGAATTGACGGCCTGACCGCCAAGCGAGGGAAGGCTGTCGACGAGAACGACCTTGCGGCCGAGCGCAGCAGCTTCCAGCGCGGCGGAGGTGCCTGAAATACCGGCGCCCACGATGCAGATATCGGCATCGACGTGCCACGCGGGGGTGTGGGTCGCGCGGCGTACCACGCGAGTATTGGTGTCCAATTGCATCTCCAGTAAAGCTAGGTCAGGGAAAAAAGGCGGGCAACGACTCGCGCATGGCGGGGGCGGAAGCCCCTCGCCATGCGCATGGAAACGCTCAAGCGCCGGCGACGCGCCGGGTCACTTCGACCACGCCGCGATCGGCATCGACCACCACCCAGTCGCCCGTCTGGATGAGCGAAAGCGGGTCGCGATCGAAGTCCGTCAACGCGGGGGCGTGTGTGACCACGGCACCGAGCGCCATCTTGGTCGTCATCTCGTTGAACAACATGGCGATCGGCGCGGTGCCCGCCAGTCGTGCGATGTGAAACTGGCTCGACCATCCCGACGAACCCTTCGCGCCGGGGAACACCAGCACCTTGCCCGCGAAGCTCACGCCGCGAAGTTCGTGACGCGTTTCGATGACCGTGCCGGTGCGCGGGTCGATGCCGCCCCAGCCGGAGATGCGGTCATGGGTGACGAGCGCCTCGCCCTCGGTGCGCCCGCCGACAACGCGCCGGCCGTGCAGCACGAAGGTCTGCGTGGCGCTTTGCGGGGTGTCCTGCCGTTCGATGTGAGTCGTGGCGTTCATGCCAGTGCTCCTGTCCAGCGACCGCTGACGGCGGCCGAAATGCACTCGGCCGTGGTGCCGCACCAGGCCTGAATGTTCATGATGGCCGGCAGGTAATGCGCCTGCTTGGCCGAGTCGACAGCGGCCACCCGCGTCCCCTTGGGCATGACCCGCCCGAGCGCGGAACATGTGTCGCTCATGAGATGCGCGCCGGCGGCTTCGATGATGCGTGTGTAGCCCGCCTGATCGGCCAGGTGACGTGTGGCGCGCGGGGTGAAGATCCAGAGTTCGGTGTTCTCATGCACCTTTTGGCCTTCGAGCAGTTGGCAGACTTCCCAGATCTGTTCGATGGAGTAATGCGGGCAGCCGAGCATCACGAAGTCGACGTCGCTGTCGCGCGCCGTCGTGTTCACGCGTTCGTAAGCGAGACGCCGTTCGGCCGCGCCGTAACGCAGCGTCTGGCGGGCCTTGCGCGGACCGAACGCTTCGTCGAGCGTTCGCGCTTCCGGCGTCGTGCCAACGATGTGATACATCTCCACGCCGCCCGACGATGCCGCCGCTGCGCCGAAGTGCTTGAGGCGCGGCAGGTTGGCCGGCCCTTGGATGCCCTGCAAAACGGGAATGCCTTCAGAGACGACTTCGCCGACGTAATAGCCGAGCAGTCCCCATTCGAAGACGTTGTCGATCGGCACGTCGACCTGCACGAGGTCGGTGCCGTAGCGGTTCTCCGTCAGATGCAGGCCCCAGTAGGGAATCTTGCCGGTGACCATGGCGGCGCCTGCACTCTCGCGCCCTTCGGCGTTGCTGCGTGCGCCGAGCACGGCGTTGATATACACCACTGCCGACGACTCCATCCACGCGCAATGCTCGCCGCGCACCGGCACGTTGCCGACCTGATATGGCGCACAGGTGTGCAGGGGCTGAACGCCAAGCCGGCCCGCATACGCTTCGCCTGCGCGATACAGCTTGACGACTTCCGGGGCAATGCCCTGGCGCTCGGCATGCTCGGGATCGAAGCCTTGCTGGAGATGGCTGCTGTAGGCCTTCATCCGTGGCACGGGCACGACTTCGGCGCTGTCGAGGTTGAACTCGGAAAAGACGGCGTCGAGATCGAGCGCGCCGCCGCGCGTGCCGAAGTCGCGCAGAAACGGCGTGGTGGCGCCGAGCGTGCCGCACACGTTGTTGGTATCGACGAAGCGTTCGGCACCGAGCGCTTCGCCGTAACGCACCAGCAGATCCATCGCCTTCTGCACGGCGGGGCCCTGTGTGCCGTCGAGCATGGCTTGCTCGTCGGGGGTCAGTCGCATGGGGGTGTCTCCTTGAATATGATGAGGGCCGTTCAGGCGTCGAGTGTGGTGGCCCGTCGTAATTCGCGCCGCTGCGTCAGGTCGAAACGCCGGCCGCGATGCAACGTGCATCGGTTGTCCCAGATCACCAGATCGCCCGGTTGCCAGGTATGGCGATAGACGAAGGCGGGTTGCGTGGCGTGTTCGAGCAGATCGAGCAGCAGCATGCGGCCCTCGGCGAGGGTCATGTCGAGAATGCGGCTGGCATGCGCCCCGATGAACAACGACGATCGGCCACCGGGGTGCCGGCGCACCAACGGCCAGACCGTTGGGGGAATGGCGGCGCGTTGGGCGGCGTCGTACTCGGTATCGCCGAGAAAAATGCGCGAGTGCAAGGCGTCGTGTTCGGCCTGCAACTCGCGCAGCGACGCTTGCTGAGACGCCGGCAATGCCTCGAGCGCAGCGCGCATGTCGGCGAACTCCGTTTCCCCGCCCTCCGGTGGCACTACCACGGCATAGAGCATCGAGTAGCGGGCAGACGGGCGCTGGAACGAACTATCGCTGTGCCACAACTGGTTGGCGATGTTGCCCACGATGCGGCGATGCTCGCGACTGGCGACGGCACCGCTTTCGTCGAGATTGGAGATGTCGGCGAGCGTGTCGTACCCGAGGCGGTTGTGCGGTTTGGCGACGCGTTTGAAGCCGATATCGAGCGGACCCAGCGCGCTGGCGAAATCCAGTTGCTGCTGCGGTGTGAGCGACTGGCCGCGAAAGACGAGGACACCGTAGCGGGTCATCGCGTCGTCGATGGCGTGCGCGGTGTCCGCGTCGACCGGCGCGGCGGTGTCGAAGCCATGCACCTGACCGACGAAATCGAAAGCGAAGGCGGTCTCGCTCGTCCCATTCGCTTCACCTGTTCGGCTCGCGTTCGCCGTCGGCGCGCGCAGCGGTGTGATGTCAAGCATGTTGGTTCCTCTTGCGCATTTCGTTGAGGGGCGATGTCACGCGGAACCTGCGGCGTGCGGTGCGTGCTCCGCGCGTTCGGGATCGTCTTGCCGTTGGAGCATGCCAAGCGCGAAGGCGAAGATCGCCACGAGGCCCACTGGCACCGCGCCGAAGTAGAACAAGGCGCTGACAGGCCAGTGAAGCGAGAGCAGGGCGCCGCCGATGACCGGGCCTGCAATCGCGCCGATTTTCTGGATGCCCACCGCCACGCCCACGCCCTTGGCGCGCAAGGCGGTGGGATAGACCATCGCTGCCACCGCGTTGAGGCCGAATTGCGTGCCGATGACGCAAAACCCGATCATGAAGACCGCCGCGATCAGCATGCCCTCGGGAATACTGGCGCCGAGCGCGGCGACAAGCGGGCAGCCGATGACGGGCAACACCGCGACGATCAGTGCGCCGCGTGTGTCGACGAATCGCATCAGGGCGAGTCCTCCGATGGTGCCGCCCACCGAGAATGCGCTGGACACGAGGGCCGCACGCGCCGGAAGCACACCGATGGCTTCGATGAGCATCGGCAGCCAGCTCACGAGGAAGAACAGCGCCATGGAGTTTGCGACATACACGGCCCACAGCACGGGGGTGATGCGTCGCAGACGCCCGGCGAAGAGTTGTCGCAGCCGGGCATGTTGCGCCCCGGAGGCTTCGCTGCCGACGACGAAACGCATCTGCGCGTTGAAGACCTTTCCAGGATGAAGCCGTGAAATCACGCGTGCGATCTCGTCGGCACGGCGGCCCTTCAGCGCGAGAAAGCGGATCGACTCCGGCACCCATAGGGCGAGCATGACAGCGGCCAGCAACGGCCCGACACCGCCGATGACGAAAATGGCCTGCCAGCCGAAGTGCGGAATCATCCACGCCGCGACCACACCGCCCAGCCCGGTACCGATGCTGTATCCCGTGTACATCAACGTGACCCAGGTGGCCCGCAACCGGCGAGGGGCGAATTCCGTCATGTACGCGATGGCATTGGGCACGACACCGCCGATGCCGATGCCCGCGATAAAGCGCAACACGAGCAGGGTGCGCAGGTCGCTGGCGAAGACGACGGCGAGCGTGAGCACGGCGAGGATGACGGAGCCGATGAGAATCGTGCGCTTGCGTCCGATGACGTCGCCCAGATAACCGAGGACAAATGCACCGAGCATCGTGCCGAAGACGAACGCGCCGAATGCCGGACCCAGTGCGCCGCGACCGATGCCCCAGGCACGGCCGATGGCGGGCGCGGCAAACGAGAGCGCGCCGAGATCGTAGCCCTCGGTGAGCATCATCAGGCCCATCAGGACGATGATGCGAATCGAGAACTTCCCAACCTTCTGCGTTTCGATCGCCTGATCGACGTCGACAGTGGCCGCGGCGCTCATGAGCGATCTCCGTCGTCACGCCGACCGCTCAGCACGGCGCCTTGCGGCATCGATGACACGTTCTCGCGATACAGCTTGAGCCACCCGCGTGCCGATGAGGCAGACGGTGCGCGCGGCTGTTCGCTGCGCTCGGCCCATTGCGCGTCGTTCAGTTGCACGTCGCAACGGCGGGTGTCGAGATCGATGACGATGGTGTCTGCGTCGCGCACGAGGGAGAGCGGTCCGCCGGTCGCGGCTTCGGGCGAGATCTCCGCAACGACCAGGCCCTTGCACACGAGTCCCGAGAGGTGCCCGTCGGTGAGCAGCGCGACCGACTCGCTGAGCCCCGCGCCGTCGATAGCGAACACCACGCGCGACGCGCCGCCGCCCATCGCAGGACCGCCACAGACGCCCGCGCCGCGCATGACCACCACGTGACCGGGACGGATGTCGCCACGGCGCAGGGCCTCGACCGCAGCGTCGGAGGTATCGAAGCACACCGCCGAGCCTTCAAAGCGGCGGGCCTTGCCGGGGGAGATGCCGAACTTCACAATGCCGGCCTCCGGCGCCAGATTGCCGCGCACGAGCACGATGGCCGGGCGCGACGCGAAGGGGCGCTCGATCGGACGTATGACGTTGTCGTCGCGAATGGGCGCGTCTTGCACGTTCTGCGCCATCGTCGTTCCGGTGACCGTGATCGCGTCGCCATGCAGCCACGGCAACAGACGGCGCAGCACGCCGCGTGACCCGCCCGCCGCATCGAACGCTTCGATGGTGTCGTCTCCGACCGGGCGAATGCCCGTGAGTACCGGAATCTGGTCGGCCAGCGATTCGAACAAGTGATAGACGTCGACATCGCATTGCGCTTCGCTGGCAATCGCTTGCAGATGCTTGACGCTGTTGATCGAGCCGCCGACGGCGAGCACCGCCATCGCGGCGTTGGCGAATGCACCGGGACTGAGAATCTTGCGGGGGGTGAGGTCGGCCTCCACCATTTCGACGATGCGTTTGCCTGCCTGACGCACCGTCTCGAACATTTGCGCACTGTTGGCGGCCACCGGTGTGCTGCCCGGCAGCGCCATGCCGAGGGCTTCGCACACCAGGTGCATCGAGTTTGCCGTACCCAGCCCCGAGCACACGCCGGGCCCGCGAATCGCATTGCGCGCCATGCCGACGAGTTCGTCCACCGGCAGGCCGCCGGTGACCACATGCATCGCGCCGACGAAAACGTCTTCGATATCGACGTGTTTGCCACGATATTCGCCACTGGCCTGATAGCCGCAAGCCACGATAAGGCTCGGGATGTCCAGCCGGGCTGCCGCCATCAACTGACCGGGTACGGTCTTGTCGCACGAGGCCAGACATACCATGCCGTCGAGCAGTGCGCCTTCGACGGCGACTTCGATGTCATTGGTGACGAGATCGCGCGCCGACAGAATGTACGCGCCGCGTGCACCGGCACCGGTGATGAAGTCGCTCGGCGCGGCCGTACGGATTTCGAAGGGCAGGGCGCCGGCGGCGCGAATGGCTTCCTTGAGCGCGGCCGCGACACCGTCGAGGTGACTGAAGCAACTGGCAAGCTCGGAAGATGAGTTGACAATGGCGATCTTCGGTTTTTCGAGATCTTCTTCGGCGATGCCCAAGGCACGCCATTGGGCGGCACGCACCGCCCACAGATAGGAACCACGGGGGAAATTGCTTCGCAAACGACGAGGCATGGTGTCTCACTCCAACGTTTTTTCTAGGTGAAAAACGCCGTCTCGGACGCACTCTCCGGAGCCTCTCGAAGACGGTGACTCATGCTAGGTAGCCGAATATAATCCGTCAATTCGATTCAATTTATTTGGCAAATCCAAAATATGGATATTCATCAGGTCGACCTGAATCTCCTGAAGGCCTTTGACGCGATGATGCGCACGCGCAGCGTGACGCAGGCGGGCATCGTGCTCGGGTTGAGTCAGCCGGCCATGAGTTTTGCGCTGTCGAAATTGCGTCAGATGTTCGACGATCCGCTGTTTGTACGTTCGGCGCGCGGCATGGAACCTACAGCGCGTGCGCAGGAACTGGCGGAGCCGGTGACGCGCATGCTGTATCTGATTCAGGATGAAATCCTGCCGCGTCCGACGTTCCACCCGGCGTCTTCGCGTGAGACGTTCGTGATGTGCATGTCGGACATCGGAGAAATGGTGTTCTTGCCGCGCTTGCTCAGACATCTCGACGGCGTGGCGCCGCATGTGAAGATCAAGACGGTTGCTCCCACACCGCAGGAGTTGGAGGTGGGACTGACCGAAGGCGATATCGCGCTGGCGGTGGGCGTGTTCCCCGATCTGGAGAGCGCATCGATCCGTCAGAAGCTGTTGTATCAGCACTCGTTTGTCTGCGTGATGCGGATCGATCATCCGGACATTGGGCAAACGATGACGAAGGAAGAATACGAGGCGGCCGACCATGTAGCGGTGCGTCCGGAGGGGCGTCGCGCCGACCAGTTCGAGAAGACTCTGGAGCGGCTCGGTGTGCATCGCAATGTGCGATTGTCCCTGCCTCGTTACATGGGGGTGCCGTTCATCGTCGCCGACTCGAACATGATTGCCACGGTGCCGCTCATGGTCGGACGCCGCTTTGCCGACTTCGCGCGGGTAAGGCTCATGCCGTTGCCGTTCAATGTCCCTGCCTACGACCTCCATCTGCATTGGCATTCGCGATTTCACAACGATCCGGCCAACGTCTGGATGCGTGACGTGATGTCGGCATTGGTGAGTACACCGAAGCAACCTTCGACGGTGGAGTGACGACCGGTAATGCCGCGAGCGCGGTCTCGTGAGCTATCGCCGCCATCGACAAAATCAATCGACCGGATTCACGAAAGGGCTTGACTGTCTACCTACTAGTAGATAAAGTTCGTTTCATGAACCGCACAACCACATCGCCGGCTGCACCGACCGTCAGGGAGCAACTGCTAGAACATGCGCAGATGTTGCTGATGACGCGAGGCTACAACGGCTTCAGCTATCGGGATTTGGCCGAGCGGGTGGGCGTGAAGACGTCGAGCATCCACTATTACTTTCCGGCCAAGGAAGATCTGGTGCTTGAGGCGATCAAGGCATATGACGCGTTCGTCGACGAAGGGCTGGCCGGTATCGACGATGCGTTGCCGCCGACACAGAAGCTGGCGCTATATGCGCAAGGGTTCGGGCGCATCGTGGCCGACGGTCATCGGATCTGTCTGTGCGGCATGTTGGCCGCTGACATCGAGACGTTGCCCGAGACGGTTCGTGACGCTGTGCAGCGCTTCTTTGCGCACCACGAAGCCTGGTTGGCGCGTGTGCTGGCGCAGGGGGTGACAGACGGATCGCTCACACTGAGTTCGTCGCCCGACGCCACGGCACGTGCGCTGTTCGCAGGGTTTCAGGGCAGTGTGATGGCCTCGCGATTGTTTCGGGCACCCTCGCGGGTGGAGGATGTGGTGGCTTCCGTTTGCGGCGTGGTCTGAGAAAGGCCGGCGAGGTGGGGGAAGCAGAACAACGGGAGTTGGCCTCCCGTTTATTTGGGTCAAGTTATCTATCTGTCAATAGATAGATTGCATGGATAGTCAAGAAACGGGACGGCGGGTGCCGGGGTTCAGACCGGCGTTCACGAACGGTGTCCCGCAGGTGGATTAAGATCGTTGACGGCGTTGAGCGCCGTGCATGCGAGCCGCTGAACGAAGCGCGGCACGCGAAGCACGGACCTCGCATCGGCACCGTTGACACAGGAACACACGCGCACGGGCAGGCGTCAAGACAGTTATCCGACGCGCGTATGTCAGGTTGATCGTCCGGCCAGAAGGCAACGCCACGATGGCGTGCCGGTCCGGGGCGGTCGAAGTTTGGAAGTGAAATTTTCTACTTACCAGGAGTTCGTCATGTCGATCGAAAAAGTGCTGTATACCGCCCACGCCACCGCAACTGGAGGCCGCGACGGCCGTGCCGTTTCCTCCGACGGCGTGCTCGACGTCAAGCTGGTCGTTCCCAAGGAAATGGGCGGCCCCGGCGTTGGCGGCACCAATCCGGAGCAACTCTTCGCCGCCGGTTACTCGGCTTGTTTCCTGGGTGCACTGAAGTTCGTCGCCGGCAAAGAGAAGGTCGCGTTGCCCGCCGACACGAAGATCGATGGCAGCGTCGGTATTGGCCAGATCCCGACCGGCTTCGGCATTCAGGCTGAACTGAAGATCAGCGTGCCGGGCGTGGATCGCGCCACGGTCGAAGCCTTGGTGCAGAAGGCTCACATCGTGTGCCCGTACTCCAACGCCACGCGTGGCAACATCGATGTGACGTTGACGGTGGTCTGAGTTCGTCGAGGGCCTGGTCGTACACCGGTGAACGTAGCCGGATGAAAGAAGGGCAGCTCCAGGGCTGCCCTTTTTGTATTATGCGACGCGCGTCGTGGCGCCGATCACTTCGTTTTCACTTCGACCTTGATGCCGTCGGGCAGCACGGTGATGGCTCCCGGCTCGACGTCACGTCCGCCGTAACGCAATTGCTCGGGTTTGAACGTGTAGATCGGATATTGGTTGAGTACCTGCTGAGCGACGGTGCCGCCAACGGACGTCAACTGCTGGCTGTACGCAGCGGGCATGCCGTTCAGGTCCACGCGCTCGACGTTCGGGTTGTCGAGCAGCACGGCGCGTTTGACCGGGTCGTATTTCAGCGCGCTGGAGATGGCGAGCACTCCGGCCAGTGGCTGGCCTTGCAGCAACACGTTCTGCACCTGCGCATCGACCTGTGTGGTGATGCGATTGGTCTGCGGATTGAAGCCAATCTGCGGATGGGCCAGTGCGACGGAGAGCAATTGACCGTAATTGAGCGTCGTCGGAAACCGCTTGTCGATAGCCGTCTCGATTTCCTTGCGCGTCATCGTGTACTCGCCGGTCCAGATGTTGTACGCGGCATCGGCGGAACGCATGAGCGGGGCGAGCGTCAGGCCGACCAGCCCGGCGGCGGCGAGGCGCAGCGCGTCGCGGCGTGAGGCCACGGCAGACTCGAGGGCGTCGACGGTATCGACGAGGCTAGTCGTGAGAGGCTTGCGGCGAGAGATCATAGGGCGAAGGTCCGAAGGACGGGCAGGGCGCGGTCGAGCCTGAGTCGTCAATGAAGATTGTGACCCGGACGGCGCGGATTCGTTCTGAACACCGCGTCGACCCGCGCTGGCAACGAAAGGGACCGCGCAAGCGTGCCGGCCGTGGTGCTGCGGCCACGCGGGCTCAATTTTTCTCCGCGTTTCAATAATGCGGCGGGATTTCGTGACGCGGGTTGCTGTCGGGGCCACTCTGTCCCTGCGACTGCATTTGCTGGTACAACGCCTTGAGCTGCTTTTGCAGCAGATCGATTTGCTGCTCCTGACGCGTGACGATCTCGTTGAGCGTCTCGAGCAGGTCTTCCTGAAACGCGGCCTTGACTTCGAGTTCGACGACGCGTGTTTCCAACGATTCCATGGGCTTCTCCGGTGAACGCGGCATTGTAGGTCATTGCGTGCTTCGCGAGCCCGCACCGGGTGCGACATGACGCGTGGCATTGGCGCCGGGCATAATTGCGCGATGAAAACCTTTCTGCTTTATATCCTGACCGCCGTGGCGGAAATCGTCGGATGCTATCTGCCTTGGCTGTGGCTAAAGCAGGATCGCAGTGCATGGCTGCTTGTACCCGGTGCCATTTCACTGGCGCTGTTCGCGTGGCTGCTCACGCTGCATCCGGCAGCGGCCGGACGTGTTTATGCCGCATACGGCGGCGTGTACATTGGCGCGGCCATCGTATGGTTGTGGCTGGTGGACGGCATGCGTCCGACACCGTGGGACGTTGCCGGTGTGGCCGTCGCCCTTGCGGGCATGAGCCTGATTGCGTTTCAGCCGCGCTAGGCGGCGGTGAGTCACGGCGTGCGCACGCGGTATGTGCAACGCTGCCCGCCCGCGAGGATATGCGTCTCGCGTGTCACGGTGCCGCGCTCGCCGACGAGTTCCTGAAACAGCTCAAGCTCCGTGCGGCAAAAGCCCTGACACGTCTTGGCGGCTGCGCAGATCGGGCAGTGATCTTCGATGAGCAGCCAGTCGTCGCCGTCGCGCTCCACGCGCGCCATATAGCCCTCCGACGAGCGAATCTCCGCGAGCCTTTCCAGCCGTGCCGACAGGCCCGGCAGCGGGTCGACGGCCTGCCGGTATTGCGCACGTGTTTCCTCGGCACGCTGCGTAATCAGACGGTCCAGCCCGTCTTCGCCGAAGAGCTGACGAATCGAGCCAATCAACTGAATAGTGAGATGGGAATGGGCGTCGGGAAAGCGGCTGTGCCCCGCCTCCGTGAGTGCCCACGCCTGACGCGGACGGCCCGCGCCGCGTGACGGCATCGCCTCGCCGGCGAGCAGCCCATCCGCCACCAGCTTCTGTACCTGCTGACGTGCCGCCTCCGCTGTGATCCCCAACGCAGAAGCGACCTCCGCCGTCGAGGCCGGGCCCTGCGTCTTCAACCAATGCAGCACGCGCTCGTAGCCGGGGCCGGGTGTCGCCGCCCTATTATCCAAGTGGTTATTTGGGTAATTCATGGTGAGGCATGTAATATCCAAGAACTTTCTTGCATATTAGTCGCCCGACACGCGGCTGTCCATCTATGACAACGAACACGACGAATTTCACAGCGCCGGGCTGGCGCGATCTGTTGAGCGGCAGTAACGGTTGGCGTTCGCTGGCATTGGCGGGCGGGGTGGCGTTGCATGCTACCAACGTCTATGTGGCGACGACCGTGCTGCCGTCCATCGTCAAGGAGATCGGCGGGCTGGATCTGTATTCGTGGAACACCACGCTGTTTGTGGTGGCATCGATTCTCGGCTCGGTGCTGGCATCCAAGATGCTCACGGCGCTGGGTCCTCGCCCCGCCTACGTCGCGGCATTGCTGGGCTTCAGCGCGGGCACGATCCTGTGTGCGGCCGCACCGAGCATGCCGTGGATGCTCGCGGGGCGCACCTTGCAGGGCTTCGGCGGCGGCATTTTGCTGGCCCTCAGCTATGCGTTGATCCGCATCGTCTTCGCACCGGCCCTGTGGTCGCGGGCGATGGGGCTCGTCTCCGGCATGTGGGGTGTCGCGACGCTTTGCGGGCCTGCCGTGGGCGGCGTCTTTGCGCAGTTCGGTCACTGGCGCTGGGCATTCTGGTCGCTGCTGCCGGTGGTGGTCGGACTCGGCCTCATCATTCGCGCGCAGGTGCCTGCCGGACGCACCGTGGCGAGCGAGAGTGAGTCGTCGCCGTCTCACGGCGACGCGCATGTCATCCCGTGGTTCAAAGTGGTCTTGCTGTGTGCGTCGGCCGTGGCGATATCGCTGGGCGCCGTGGTTGGCTCGTACTTGCTGGCGGCGATATGGATGCTCGTGGGACTCGTGTTCGCCTGGTGGCTCGCGCAACGCGAGCGTAGCGCGCGGCACGCGCTGCCGCGACTCATGCCGACGGGGGCGTATTCGCTGCGCACGCGGCTGGGCGGACTGTACGCGGTCATGAGTCTGCTCGGTCTGGCAATGACGAGCGAAATCTATATCCCGTATTTCCTGCAGACGATTCACGCTCAGACACCGTTCACCGCCGGATATCTCGCCGCGCTCATGGCGGCGGGCTGGTCGGTGGGGGCGATGACGAGTGCGGGGCGACATGGCGATGCCGCCGAGCGGCGCGTGCGTCTCGGCCCGGTGATTGTCGCGCTCGGCATGCTGGCCCTCGCGTGGCTGCTGCCGCAACCGTCGCTCTTCGCGAGTGCCGCAGGTGTGGCGAGCATTTGCGTGGCGCTGTTCGGCGTGGGCGTGGGAGTGGGTATCGGCTGGCCCCATTTGCTCACACGCGTGATGACGGCGGCGCGTCCCGGCGAGGCGGCACTTGCGTCGGCGTCGATCACGACAGTGCAGTTGTATTCGATGGCGCTGGGGTCGGCCCTCGCGGGGCTTGTGGCGAACTCTGCGGGGCTGGCGCAAGGCGCATTGGACGAAGCGCAGCGTGCGTCGGTCTGGCTGTTCGCGCTGTTCGCCCTCGCACCGGCGGGCGCGGCAGTCATTACCTTGCGCGGCAGGGTAGCCGTTCCCGTCACGAAGCAGGAGGCAGCATGATCGATCGCATCACCGCGATGCGCACCTTTGTGCGTGTAGCCGAAGTCGGCAGCTTCACCAAGGCGGCGGCGTCGCTCGACATACCGCGTACGACCGCAACCACCCAGGTGCAGCATCTGGAGCGATGGTTCGGCGTGGCGCTCTTCACGCGTTCGACGCGGCGTGTCGCCCTCACGATGGAGGGGGCCGCGTACTTCGAGCGGTGTGCGGCGATTCTGGCGGATGTCGAGGAGGTGGAGTCGGGCCTTTTCGGCGCGCAGGCGCAACTGCGTGGACGCCTCGCCGTCGTGCTGCCGCCGGTCATCGCGCGCGAGGTCGTCATGCCGTCGCTCGTCGAATTCCAGGCGCGCTATCCGGGCCTCGAGATCGCGCTGGATGCTACACCGGCGCACGGCGACTGGCGCGGTGACGGCGTGGATTGCGGTGTGGTGTTGGGGGAGTTGCCCGACTCGCGGCTGGTGGCGCGCCATCTGGGCGATCTGCCGCGCGTGACATGTGCGAGCCGTCGCTATCTCGACATGCAAGGCACACCCGCCGATCTCGATGCCCTCGCGATGCATACGTCGGTGAAATGGCTGACGGCGCCGGCGGAGTCTCTGGCGTCGCCGTCAGCGCTCGCCCCGGCGACCTCGCTCACAACGCGCTGCGGCGATCTGAGGTTGATGGTCGGTGGACGCGCGACGTGCGTGCGCACGCGCGGTCAGTTGCATGTGGGGGATGAAGTGGCGTATCTGGCGGCCGGCCTCGAAGGCCTCGGGCTGATTCAACCGACGCTGCTGGCCGCCGCGCCCTATCTCACGTCGGGGCGTCTGGTGCCGGTGCTGCCGGAGTGTCCGCCGCCACCGCTGCGCCTCTCGGCGGCGTATCCGGCGCAAAAGCGGGTGTCGCCACGGGTGCGCGCATTCGTCGACTGGCTCGCGCAAATCTGCGAGCCGTTAGGCAACGCACGAGATTACGCGCCGCTGCCGCCTGTGCCGCCGGTCGCACGCCGCTCGTTCACGCTACCGGCATAGTGACTGCGTTTTTCTTCGTACATCAGCAGATCGGCACGTTGAATCGTGGCTTCGAGCCGCTCGCCGGCTTCGCAGGTCGCCATGCCCATCGAGAATGAGAGCGGCGTGCCCGGATAGAACGAATTGTTCAACTCCACGAGTTGGCGAATGCCCTCGATCATCGCCGCGCCGCCGCTGGTGTCGGTGGAGGGCAGCAGCAAGGCGAACTCGTCGCCGCCGATGCGCGCAGCAATCTGCGGTGCGGCAATGGCTTTGCTCAGCACTTCACCGGCGCGTCGCAGCAGCCCGTCGCCGGCGGCATGCCCTAACTGATCGTTCACGAGTTTCAGCCCATTCAGATCGGCCACGATCACCGTCACCGGGTACGGCCCCTTGCGTTCGAGCCGGTTGAGTTCGTCTACATAGAACGAGCGGTTGCGCAGCTTGGTAAGCACGTCGTGCTTGCCGAGGAATTCGAGATACGACTCGGCCTTCTTGCGCGCGGTGATGTCCGTGAGGGCAACGAGCACCAGATCCCAGCGCGACTCGTGACCCGGCAGCACCGCGAATTGAAGATGCACGTTGATCTCGTTGCCGTCGAGCGCGTAGTTGATGACTTCGCGTTGCTGAAAGAGCTTGTTGTCCCACAGGTCGATCAACTGCTCGCGGAAGTTGTGCCGCATGTCGTCGCGAAACACGTCGGGCAGGCGGGCGAGCAGGGTGGCCTTGTCGGGCGCGACGAACATCGCAAGCGTGTGGCGGTTCACGTCGAGCACGTGAATCTCGTTCATGCAGCGCTCGACGAATTCGGGGTGAACGTCGGTGAAAGTGCGGAAGTCGGTGATGCCGCGCGAGCGGGCATCGTCAAGCAGCAGTTTGATCGCGCTGAAATCCTCGACCCATAACGAGACCGGTGAGTACTCGAAGAGGCCTCGCGCGTATTCCTCGCCCATTGTCACGCGCTGGCGTGCGTGTTCGAGTTCGGTCACGTCTTCGAGCGAGATCAGCACGCGCTCGAAGGTGCCTTCGTGGCCGGGCAGCACCGAGCCGTTGAGCAGCACATCCAGACGGCGGCCGTCGAGCGTGTAGTTGACGGTCTTGCTCGTGAAGTGCGTGCGGCCGTCCCACAGTTGGCAAAGCTCTTCGACGTGGGTCTTGAGCATGTCGTCGCGGAACACGCGCGGCAGGTTGGCCACGAGCGTATCGAGCGACGATGCGTTGAACATCGTCAATGTCCGGCGATTGACCTTGATGACGCGAATGCGCCGCGAGCATGCCGAGACGTGCGCCGGGTCGGTCTTGAAGTGGGCGCGCAGGTTGGTGACACCCTGCGCACGCCATTCGTCGAACAACTGCTTTACGCCGCTGAAGTCTTCGAGCCAGAGGGAGACCGGCGCGAGGTCGAACATCAGCGCGTCGTCACTCGCGCCACTGGCAGCGTAAGGCGAGGCGGTCGGCTGGGAAGGTACGGCAGGCATGGCGTCCGGCATGAGGCACCTAAGGTCGGGTCAGCCCGACATTTTACGGGCAAACTCGCGCCACGCCACTGTGAGTCGGATTACAGCAACGGCGCGCCGGTATCGCGTTTGACCTCGCGCAGCGACAGCATCGATTCGATCGACGACACGCCGGGCAGGGCGCGCAGTACGTCGCGCGTGAACATGCCGTAGTCGTCGAGATCGGTGGCGACTACCCCGAGCAGATAGTCGGCGCTGCCGGAGATGTTGTGGCACGACACGATACGGTCGATGGCTTGCACTTCGCGCTCGAATTGCTCGGACAGCGCGCGGTCGTGCACGGCAAAGCGCACATGGACGAAGGCCGTCACGCCCAGACCCAGCGCGCGATGCGACAGTTCGGCCCGATAGCCCGTGATGTAGCCCTCGGCTTCGAGCCGTTTCAAACGCCGTGCGCAGGGCGTTTCGGAGAGCGCCACACGCTCGGCTAGCCGGGCGTTGGAGATGCGGCCATCGCGTTGGACGATGGCGAGAATCGCCTGATCGATGGCGTCGAGTTCGTTCATTGTCGGTATCCCGCTACAAAAGCTGCTGCAAAGATGGCATTCCACCACGATCTGCGATGGCGGGAAAGTGTTGCCCTCATCCGTCCGGATTAAGCCTGGCGGTAATGCGGTACATGGGGATGTCGGGGGATTTTTCGGTGTGACGCTATATGTTGGTGGAATACACCATATATGTAAATCATAGTGGGTGGAAAACGCTATTTATCTCCTGTGATTTGGCGAGATCATTGAGATCGTTTTGGCCACTCTTGCCGTTAGGGGAAAAATCATGGTTTCGCTGCAGTTGCTCACCGTTTTCATCGGCGCTCTGATCGTCGTCTACGCATTGCCTGGTCCGGACATGGCGCTGGTCATGCAGACGAGCATGACGCGCGGTGTGCGACACGGCCTGGCCACTGCCGGCGGACTGGCGCTGGCGCGCGCCGGACATGTGACCCTCTCGGCGTGCGGTGTGGCGGCGCTCTTGCGCGCGGCGCCGTGGCTATTCGAGACGGTGCGTATCGCCGGCGCGCTCTATCTTGCCTGGGTGGCCATCCAGATCTGGCGCTCGCCGGCCTTCGGCATGGAGATGGCCGAGGCGCCGCCGCAGGCGGCCGTGCCGCTTTCGCACGCCGTGCGACGCGGTGTGCTCTCGAGCGTGCTCAATCCGAAGGCGCTGCTGTTCTGTTCGGTGCTGCTGCCCCAGTTCATCCGCCCCGAAGCCGGCCCGGTCTGGACCCAGGTGCTTGAACTCGGCGCGCTGTTGCTGGTCGTGGGGGCGATTTTCGATGCCACGCTCGCGTTCGGTGCGGCGCGCATCGCGCACTGGCTGCGCACCCGTCCGCTTGCACAAAAAGTACAACGCTGGTCGTTCGGCGCCGCGCTCATGGCATTTGCCGTGCGCTTGTCGCTCGACTGAAAAGCCGGGCACAATACATCACACCTACATTCCAGCGATCTTTCGCACTAAATTGGTGCATTTCGCTGCGACACCGCAAAACGAGGTGCGACACAACGTCGCACCTCTTGAAATCCAAGAACCTTCCCGAATTGCTGCATTGCACAGCGTTTACCGCCAAACAGGTGCCGATCTGCTTGGAAATCGTCGCGCGCGTACGCGTGAGCCCTGCGCGACACATTGTCGCGCCGGCGGGTGCGCGATGTCCGGTCTAATTAAACTTCGGCATAATGCCGCACCGTGATGGAAGTAAAAGACAAGAAGTCGGACAGTGACTTGAGGTCTGCGGTCGGCAATCTGCCCCGGTTCCCGTCTTTTCGATGACACAGTCGTCGTAGTTCGACCGGTGCAATACCGGCGCGACGACTGCTCCCGTCCCACCTTAACCCTTGCCAACCTTCTGCGACCCTGCATCAGGCCGGTAAGCCCGTGTTGCGCCGTTCGCTGGCCAACTCAACCCTGTCGTGTGACATGAAGAAACACAGAAACCCGCGATTGTTTAGGCTCCTCGCCTTGTGCTCGCCGCTGCTTTTGGCTGGCTGCGGCATGACGCTGCTCGACCCTAAGGGGCAGATCGGAGTAGAGAACAAGAACCTGATCCTCACGGCCACCTGGCTGATGTTGATTGTGGTGATTCCGGTCATCCTGATGACGCTGTGGTTCGCGTGGAAGTATCGCGCGAGCAACAAGTCGGCGCGCTATGAGCCGAACTGGTCGCACTCGACGGCCATTGAGGTCGTGGTCTGGCTCGTGCCGATCATCATCATTGCGATTCTCGCGCGCATCACCTGGGTCTCCACCCACGAACTCGATCCGTACAAGCCGCTGGAAAGCGAAGTAAAGCCGATTACGGTCGAAGTCGTGTCGATGAACTACAAGTGGTTGTTCATCTACCCGGAACAGGGCATTGCGTCGATCAACGAGTTGGCCGTTCCGGTCGATACCCCGGTGAATTTCAAGATCACCTCGGAATCGATCATGAACTCGTTCTTCATTCCGCAATTGGGTAGCCAGATCTACTCGATGGCCGGTATGGAAACGAAGCTGCACCTGATCGCCAATCATGTCGGCTCGTACGACGGCATTTCGGCGAACTACAGCGGCGGCGGCTTCTCGGGCATGCGTTTCAAGACGCTGGCGATGACCGACAGCGACTTCCAGCAATGGGTCGCCAAGGTGCGTGAGTCGAAGAAGGTCCTGGACAAGGATACCTACACTTCGCTCGTGCCGATGAGCGAGAACACGCCGGTCACGTACTACAGCTCGGTCGACGCGAAGATGTTCGAATCGATCCTGCACGCCCCGATGGCAACTGGCATGGCCGAGCAGCACGAAGGCCATGAAAACCACGGCGCCATGGAAATGAAGGGCATGGACATGAAGATGGAAATGAAGGGCGCGGGCGCTGACGCCGCGACGGCTCCGGCCGCCGCTGCGAATGGGCAGAACGGCCAGTCGATGACCATGGCCATGGACAACGCCGGCGCGCACGCGATGCACGCCGGTACGGCCGCGCACGCGCACAAGGAGTAAACAACAATGTCAACGCTGTTTGGCAAACTGACTCTCGAAGCCATTCCGTACCACGAGCCGATCATCGTCGGCGCGGTCGGCATGATGGTGCTCGGGGTACTGGGCATCGTCGCGTTGCTCACCTACTTCGGCAAATGGAAGTACCTGTGGAACGAGTGGGTCACGTCGGTCGATCACAAGAAGATCGGCGTGATGTACGTGCTCGTCTCGCTCGTCATGCTGTTGCGCGGCTTTGCCGACGCCATGATGATGCGTACGCAACTGGCGCTCGCCCACAACTCGGGCGGCATTCTCCCGCCGGATCACTACGACCAGATCTTCACCGCCCACGGCGTGATCATGATCTTCTTCGTGGCGATGCCGTTCATGACGGGGCTGGTGAACCTCGTGGTGCCGCTGCAGATTGGCGCACGCGACGTGGCGTTCCCGTTCCTGAACACGCTGTCGTTCTGGCTGTTCGTGGCCGGCGCTGCGCTGGTGAACCTGTCGCTGGGCGTGGGTGAATTCGCCCGCACGGGCTGGCTGGCATACCCGCCGCTCTCGGGCATTCAATACAGTCCGGGCGTGGGGGTGGATTACTACATCTGGGCCTTGCAGATATCGGGTCTGGGGACGTTGCTCACCGGTGTGAACTTCGTCGTCACGATTCTGAAGATGCGCGCGCCGGGCATGAACCTGATGAAGATGCCGATCTTCACCTGGACCTCGCTGTGCACGATGGTGTTGGTGTGCGCTGCGTTCCCGGTGCTGACGGTGACGCTGGCGCTGCTCTCGCTGGACCGCTACCTCGACTTCCATTTCTTCACGAATGAGTTGGGCGGTAACCCGATGATGTACCTCAACCTGATCTGGATCTGGGGTCACCCGGAGGTGTACATCCTGATCTTGCCGGCGTTCGGTATCTTCTCGGAAATCATCTCGACGTTCTCGGGCAAGAAGCTGTTCGGCTACAAGTCGATGGTGTACGCCACGTCCGCGATCATGGTGCTGTCGTTCCTCGTGTGGGCGCACCACTTCTTCACGATGGGCTCCGGTGCCAACGTGAACGCCTTCTTCGGTATCGCGACGATGATCATCTCGATCCCGACCGGCGTGAAGATCTTCAACTGGCTGTTCACGATGTACCGCGGTCGCGTGCAAATGACCGTGCCGGTGCTGTGGACGCTGGGCTTCATCGTCACGTTCGTGATCGGTGGTATGACCGGCGTGCTGCTGGCCGTGCCGGGCGCCGACTTCGTGCTGCACAACTCGCTGTTCCTGATTGCTCACTTCCACAACGTGATCATCGGCGGCGTGCTGTTCGGTTACATCGCCGGTATGAACTACTGGTTCCCGAAGGCCTTCGGCTTCAAGCTCGACGAACGTCTGGGCAAGGCAAGCTTCTGGTGCTGGCTGATCGGCTTCTACCTCGCGTTCATGCCGCTGTATGTGCTGGGCCTGATGGGCATGACCCGTCGCCTGAACCACTACAGCAACCCGGATTGGCAGCCGTGGCTGATCGCCGCGCTGATCGGTGCGCTGTTCATCGCCGCCGGTATCGGTTTCCAGGTGCTGCAACTGGTTGTCTCGATCAAGAACCGCAAGGCGCTGGCCGACACCACGGGCGACCCCTGGAACGGCCGTACGCTGGAGTGGATGACGTCGTCGCCGCCGCAGTTCTACAACTTTGCCGAAGAGCCGCGCGTGCATGACGTCGACGAGCTGGCCTATCGCAAGGCGCACGGCATCAAGAGCGATCTGAAGACGAGCTACGCCCCGATTCACATGCCGAAGAACACCGGTGCCGGTTTCATCATCAGTGCGTTCTCGCTGGTGTTCGGTTTCGCGGCCATCTGGCACATCTGGTGGCTGGCTATCGTTGGCTTCGCCGGCATGATCTTGACGTTCATCTGCCGCAGCAACGACGATTCGATCGACTACTACGTGCAGTCGCCGGAAGTGGTGGCCATTGAATCGGCTCACCATCAGGCACTGGCCGCAGCAGCAAAGGCTTAATCATGACGAGCGAAGTTCTCAAACACTCTGGCGCGCATGCCGATGCGCATGCGCACGACCACGCGCACCACGACACCGGGGGCAACACGATCTTCGGTTTCTGGGTGTACCTGATGACCGACCTGGTGCTGTTCGCCAGCCTGTTCGCGACGTTCGCCGTATTGCGCGACGCGACGGCCGGCGGCCCGACCGGCAAGGAACTCTTCGACCTGAAGTTCGTGCTGGTCGAAACGTTCATCCTGCTGTTCTCGTCGATCACCTATGGCTTTGCCATGATCGGTCTGCACAACGGCAAGAAGGGCGCTGTGCAGGGTTGGCTGGCGATCACGTGGTTGCTGGGCGCTGCGTTTATCGCGATGGAACTGTATGAGTTCCATCACCTGATTCTCGAAGGTGCCGGCCCGAACCGCAGCGGTTTCCTGTCGTCGTTCTTCGCGCTCGTGGCGACCCACGGTCTGCACGTGGCCTCGGGCCTGCTGTGGATGGCCGTTCTGATGTTCCAGATCGGCAAGAAGGGCCTGAGCGCCACCAACACCACGCGTCTGCAATGCCTGTCGCTGTTCTGGCACTTCTTGGACGTGGTCTGGATCGGCGTGTTCACGGTCGTGTACCTGATGGGAGCGATGTAAATGAGCAATAGCAAATCGGTGCAATCGCACGGCCACGACGCTGGCCACAATGCGGCCGGTGGCAGCCACGGCAGCGTGAAGTCGTACCTGATCGGCTTCGTGCTCGCGGTGATCCTGACGGTCGTGCCGTTCAAGCTGGTGATGGATGGCACGATGCCGCCGTCGACGGTGCTGCCGCTGATTCTCGGCGCTGCCCTCGTGCAGATCATCGTCCACCTGATCTACTTCCTGCACATGGACCGCTCGTCGGAACAGCGCTGGAATGTGATGGCGTTTCTGTTCACTGTGCTGATCGTGGCCATCGTGCTGGTCGGCTCGCTGTGGATCATGCACAACGCCAACTCGTTGATGATGCCGGGGATGTAAGTTCCCGGACTTGCCCGTCAGTTCGGGGCAAGTGAAAAAGGCGGCTTCGGAATTCCGAGCCGCCTTTTTTTATGGGTATTCGTGACGGGTATTCGGGGAGGACAGAGGGCGTTGAGCGCCGATGCCTCACCGAACCGGCGAGAGGTTTATCCGCGAGGCGCTTTGTCGTCCGGCGGCGTATCCGAGGTCGGTGCCGCCAGAATCACCCCCGGACGCACCGGCAGATCCGGTCGAATGCCCAGCAACGGCAATGCCTGCGACGCGATCTCCGCAAATGCAGGCCCGGCGGCCTGCCCGCCGAAGTGTTGCGACGCCTTGGGCTCGTCCACCGACACGGCAATCACCAGACGCGGCGCCGACAACGGCGCAATCCCCACGAACGACGCCCGATATTTCGAATGGTCGTAACCGTGCGCGCCCGCCTTGTAGGCCGTGCCGGTCTTCCCGCCGATGCTGTAACCGGCTACCTGTGCCGTGGTGGCGGTGCCACCCGTATCGACCACGGCGGCCAGCATCTTGCGCATCTCGACAGCCGTGCGCGCATCGATCACGCGCACGCCCTCGGGCTGCGCCGGTGTATCCGGCTTGATGATGGAGATGGGCACGAGCACGCCGTCGTTGGCGAAGATCGTGTAAGCGCGTGCCAACTGGAACAGCGACGCGGAAATCCCGTAGCCGTAGGCCATCGTCGCCTGCTCGATGCGCCGCCACGACTTATACGGGCGCAAACGGCCCGATACCGCTCCCGGGAAGCCCAGCTTCGGCTGCTGACCCAGACCGATCTCCGTGAACATGTCCCACATTTCCTCGGCGCGCAGCATGGTCGACACCTTGGTCATGCCGATGTTGCTCGACTTCTGGATCACGCCGGCCGCCGTAAGCACGCCGTTCGCGCTGTCGTCGCTGATGGTCGCGCCTTCGAAGACATATCGCCCCGGACCGGTGTCGATGAGCGTGGCCGGCGTCAGACGATGCAGGTCCAGCGCCAGCGCCATGGTGAAGGGCTTGAGAATCGAGCCCGGCTCGAAGACGTCGGTGAACACACGGTTGCGCAGTTGTTCGCCCGTCAGATGCTCGCGGTCGTTCGGGTTGTATGTCGGAAAGTTGGCCAACGCGAGCACCTGACCCGTCTTGGCATCGATCACGACCGCCATGGCAGCTTTCGCGCCTGTGCGATCCAGCGCGTTTTTCAGCGCCGCGTAGGCGATGTATTGCACGCGGGTGTCGAGCGTGAGGTGAATGTCCTTGCCGTCGCGCGGCGGGCTGGAGTCGTCGAGGTCCTGAATGGTACGGCCGATGCGGTCCTTGATGACGCGCCGCACGCCCGCCGTCCCCTCGAGCAGCGGCTCTTCGCCCAGTTCCATGCCTTCCTGCCCCTTGTCTTCAACGTTGGTGAAGCCCACGACGTGCGCCGCAACGTCGCCTTCGGGGTAGAACCGCTTGTATTCGCTGCTTTCGTAGACGCCCGGAATACCGAGCGCTTCGACCTGCTTGCCGATTTCCGGCGACACTTGCCGTTTCACATAGACGAACTTCTTCTCGCCGATGAGCTTGGTGCGCAGTTCCTTCGCGGGGATGTCGAGCAGCTTGCTGGCCTTCTGAATGTCGCTGTCGGACAGGTCGTCGGGCACTTCGGCGGGCACCGCCCAGACGGTGCGCATCGGCAGACTGGTCGCGAGCACGCGCCCATCCCGATCTTCGATCTTGCCGCGCACCGCAGGCATGACGATAGTGTGCTCGTAACGTTTTTCGCCCTGCGCTATATAGAAACCGTTGCCGGGGCCGGCAATCCAGAACGCTCGCACGACCAACCCGATGAACGCGAGGGTGATCATGATGACGACGAGTTTGGAGCGCCACAACGACATGCGCGACTGCAATACCGGACTGGAGGCGAACGTGACGTCCTTGGGCTGGCGATTCTTTTGCATGGCGCTCGCGAAGGCGGTGAGAGGCGTGAACAGCAATGAGCCGATCGACAAACTCTGGCTCAGATTCTAGGCGAGATAGCGTAGCATGCAAGCGACTGTTGCAATAGCGCAAAAGCCCCGTCGGACGGGGCTTTCAGCGTTATTTTCGATGCTTTCGCGCACACTTCTCGCATGGGTGTCGGCTAGTGAAACCAGAAGCGGATTTTCCCGGCGAGAGGGTTCGTCTGCCGGGGAGGACATCGCGCGCTACTTTGCCGGGCCGAACCGGATGTCTCCGTACCATGCATGCGCACTTGCATGGGTGTTGTCACTGTCGGTGAAGATGCCGTAGCCGAGCAGCTTGCCCGGCTTCTCCTGATAGATGCGTTCGTAGTCCGCCGCGAGGTTACGCGAGAAGGTCTGCCATTTGCCGAGCGACCCATCGCCGCCCGCTACCACAAGCATCTGCACCCGGTCGCTATGCGGGTTCTGGATGACGCTGCCCGGTGCCGCGTCGTTAGACCAGATGTACATCAGCGTGGCGTAGGGCAGATCTTCGCCGCCGACCTTGGCCAGCGTTATCGCCGCACGGTCGCCGAATGGCAGCGTGGATTTATCGCCATCGAAGAAAAACACCAGCCGCGCGGGCGAATCCTCTTTGTCGCTGACGCGGTTATCGGCGCCTGGGATGGCCTTGTCGACCTTCCAGCGCCACGCCACGCCCGGCGTCGCAGCGATGTCGACACTGTCTCCCTTGGCCATCAGTGCCGAAGCCGAATCGACTGAGTTGGCTTCGATGACATTGCGTCCGCCATCGGCGACGACCGTGTAGGTGGTGAGCTTCTTGCCGCTCACGACCGGCAAATTCTGCCAGCCGGGCGGCAGCGCGTTACCCGAATTCGCTTTGGAGAAGGAGATGGCTACCGGGGCGGCGGCTGCGGCAGGATCGGCCGCGTTGACCGCCTTGGCCACGAGCCCGCAGACGATCAGGCTGAGCGCGAGCGCCAGGGGCCTCATGAGCGAGGAAGCCCGGTGTGATGGTCCGCGCACAGGGCAGCTTACGTGGCTCGGCAAGCGAAGCGGCGAGACGATGCGAGGCATGGTGAGCGACTCCGGTGTAGGCAGGGACACCGCTGGCACCGGCCGGTTGACCCGTGCCTCCGGGGGGACTCGCCCCCCAAACCAACGGCAATCGACGACTGAACGGCAGGGGGATCAGCGCTGCTGCATGGCAACCCGCAGACCGAGGCCGATGAAGATCGTGCCGATGATCTTGCCCTGCCAGCGCAGCAATCCTCTGAAGCGGCGAACGACCTTGCCGAGCGGGCGCACCGACAGCGCGATCGCTGCGGTATACAGCGCGCTCATCGCGACGAACACCAGCCCCAGCCCCAAGAACTGCGCGAAGACATCGCCTTCGCTCGCATGCACGAACTGCGGCATGAAGGCGAGGAAGAAGAGGGCGGTTTTCGGATTGAGCACTTCGGTGGCCACGGCCTGCACGAAGGCGCGTCCGGGCGAGACTTCCGGGGCCACGGGCAGTTGCGGATCGGACGGGCGCTCGCGCAATGCCTTGATACCCAGATAGATCAGATACGCCGCCCCCACATACTTCACTACATCGAACGCCAGTGCCGAGGTCATCAGCACTGCCGAGAGCCCCACGGCTGCACACAGCGTGTGCACGAGGTCACCCAGCGCAATCCCCATCCCCGTCATGATGCCTGCACGCCGCCCGCCTTGCACGGTACGGGTGATGGTCAGCAATACCGCCGGGCCGGGAATCAGAAACAGCCCGAGCACGACAACAACGAACGTGGTGAGGGTGGCGAAGGTCGGCATGGGCTCTCTCCAGGGCAATCGGCGGCGACGCAATGGCGACATCATCCCAGATTCCGCGGCAACGTGCCCGAAAGGGGGCTGGGCGAATGCCGAAGCCTCTCGCGCGGCTTCAGCGGAGGATGTTTGCTTTTCCGACGTCAAAACAAGGAAGCGATATGCCATTTGTGCCTCATGCGGCCTCCTCATCCGCCAGTACGTTCCTGCACCTGGCTTACGACGTGGCGAACTGTGTCTACGACGGGTTCCGGGGCGACTTCAAAGGCGCCGCCGCATGTCTGAGAGACAGCGGCCTGCATCATTTTCTGAGCGACGCATGGCAAAGCACCGGCCGCCATTATCAGGAACGCGCGCTCAGCGTGCCGGGCGCGGCAGGCGTGGCAGGTGTGGCGGACGTGGCGTTCGCCTGTGCGCTGAGTGCGCTGACCATTGGCGCGGCGGTTCGCTATCTATGGCCGGAGTGGCGTGCGCTGGAGAACGCCTTGGGGGAGGGCGCCCAAGCGCAGCGTCAGTGGGCGCTTCAGACGCAGACGCAACTTCGTCGCCGTACCCCGGCGGATCTCACTTCGATGCGGCAATGCCTCGCGGCATTCGACGCGACGCAGATGTTCGCTAATGCGTCACTCCCGGAGGGTTCCACGCAAGGCGCCGCATCGTCGGGGCGCAGGCTGGCCGAGCGGAAGATCGCGGAGGCCCTCATCCTTCACATCGCCGATGCGCCGCAAACCTGCGTTGCGCAAAGCGACAGAGTGGCCTCGCTGTGTCAGCTTCTGGCGCACGGTCTGGGCTTCAGGCTGCCTCAGACGATGCGTGAGGCATTGCGTGTGAACGACGCTCACCCCTCGCTGGTCAGATTCGACGGCGCCTTTGCGCTCCTGCGCGACTGTCTCGAACCCGACTGGCGCCACGACGTCGCGGGCTCGCCGACGTTTACCGTTCATCCGGTCGACATTCAGCTTTTCGATCCGGCCGAGACAACGAACGATCTTTCGAAAGAAACGCGCAGGGAGCGGCGGCTACTGACCCATCCCGACGCGCTGCGGCGTGTCCGGTCTCGTGTCGTCGCGTTGATGGCGGCGAGCGTGCGGGAGGATTGCGGGAGTGCCGCCGACTGGCGCGATATCGGCGAATTCGCCTTGAGGGCTGGTGCCCAGCGAGGGCAGACCTGCGAACGCGTGCTCGACGCCCTGGGTATCGCAATACGCGCGAGCGTCAGTGCGCGCTTCGCATGGCGCTGGTCCGACGAGCCGCAGGCGCAGGCCGGGCAGGCCGTCACGTCGACGATCCCGGTCGATGTCTCGCAATGGCTTGCCCGCGTGATGCTGGTGGCCGGCAAGCCCGAGATACGGGAACCTTGCCCACCCCGTCTCGCCGCATTGGCGCGCGGCGATACCCCGCCGTCGCTGGTGATCGGGTCCAACGACTGGATTCATCTGGTCGACGGTATTCGCGCGGTAGGCCGTGACCACTGGCGTGCGGATTTTGCGCAGGTGTGTGAGGAAGGCAGGGCGTAACCGGCATCGCCCACGCGGGGTTATAGATATGCCCCGCCCAGCAGCCCCGCAACGCTGCCTGCCGCGAGCCACCACAACGGATGCACGCGGGTGCGGATCGCGAATACTGCCACGCTGGCAGTGATGCCCGCGAGCAGCCATGACGTTGCCGACGCTTCGACAATGAGTGCGGCACTCGCGGCGACCAGACCGGCCGTCATCGGCACGAGGCCGGCCTGCACAATGCGACGCCACGGCCGGTCTTTGAAGCGCTCCCACAAGTGCAGCACGCCGACGGTGATGAGCGAGGACGGCCCGAACTTTGCGAGCGACGTGACGAGCATGCCTTGCCAGCCGGCCACGTGCCAGCCAACGAGCGTGACGATCATGAGGTTCGGGCCGGGGGCTGCCTGCCCTAGCGCAAACAGCGCACTGAATTCCTCCGACGTCATCCAGTGGTGCAGATCGACGACCTGACGCTCCATCTCCGGCAGGATCGTGTTGCCGCCGCCGAACGCCAGCACCGACAACTGCGTGAAGATGAGCGCGAGCGAGACGAGCGTGCCGGTCATTGCGAAACCCGCCACGTGGCGTAAATCGAGATTGGCGTCATCACAAGCATGGTGAGCACCAGTGGCACGCGCAGTACGGCAATCGCGATGAAGCAGGCGACCGCCACGCCGGCGAGTGCGAGGGACTTGCGCAGTGGCCACGCGACTTTCCACGCCATCTGAATCAACAGGCCGGCTGCGGCCGCCGCGAGTCCTGCGAAGAGATGCTTCACATGCGGATCGTTTTGAAAGTGCCGATAGATCGTGCCCAGCACGATAACCACGGCAGACGGCGCCGCTATCAGGCCGAGAATCGACGCGAGCGCGCCGCGCCAGCCACGAAAGCGCATGCCGAGCGCGACCGACAGATTGATGATGTTGCCGCCGGGCAAAAACTGACACAGGCCCAGCAGATCGGTGAATTCGGCCGGCGTGAGCCATCGATGTTTCTCGACGATCATGCGCCGCGCCAGCGGCAACGCGCCGCCGAACGCCGTCATGCCGAGACCGAGGAAACCGAAGAAGAGGGCGCGAATGCCGGGGACGTCGGCGACAGGGGAGACTTGTACCGTGCCGGATGTGGCGGAGGCGGTTGGGGCCGGAGTGCTCATGGCGGGGTCGATATAAAAACTGAACTGCGGTGGGGGCCGCCGGGCAGGGCGTGTCATCGGGGCAGTGATGCACGAGTCGCCGCGCGGAACCCCTTGAGCGTAGGACGATTGCGCTATATTGTCCAATATATGGAAGTGACTTGATTCATATCGAGACAATATGGCAAATATCGACATACGTCTGCTGCGCTATTTCATTGCCGTGGCCGAAACAGGGCACATGACGCGTGCGGCGGAGCGTCTGGGCATTGGACAACCGCCGCTCTCGCAGCAGATCCGGGTGCTCGAAACGCAGTTGGGCGTGACGCTCTTCGAGCGTTTGCCGCGCGGCATGGCGCTCACGGACGCCGGTCAGGCGTTTCTCGGCGACGCGTATGACGTCGTGCGCAAGCTCGACCAGGCGGTGGACGACGTGCGCCGTGTCGCGGCGGGTGTCAAAGGGCGGTTGTCTGTGGGTTTCACCAGTTCGGCGGCGCTGCATCCGTTCGTGCCGACGGTGATTCGCGCGTTCCGGCGCGATGCCCCGTCGGTGTCGTTGATGCTCGACGAGAGCAGCACGAGCGAATTGCTCGACGGTCTGCGAGACGGTCATCTGGACGTCGCGTTCATTCGGCAGCCGCAGGGCGATATCGGGCAGATCGTCTTCGTGCCGGTGCTCGAAGAGTCGATGGTGCTTGCGGTGCCCTCGGCGCACCCGCTGGCGCTTACGGGGCGCGCCGGCAAGGCGGCCGTGCCGATGACATCCATCGCGGCGGAGAAGTTGATTCTCTATCGCCGTCGCACCGGGCAAGGGTTATACGACGCCATCATCGCGGCGTGCCATGGCGCGGGCTTCAGCCCGAACATCGAGCAGGAAGCACCGCGCCTGCTCACGACGCTCTCGCTCGTGGCGGCCGGGCTGGGGGTGTCGGTGGTGCCCGCCTCGCTCATGCGCGTGCAGGTCGAGGGCATCGTCTATCGGCCGCTCGCCCCAGCGCCGCGCGCACCGCTGTATTGCGCGCATCGCGAAGGCGTGCTCGCCGGACCGGCGGCGCGACTGCTGGATCACGTCAATGAAACGGCACAGACGCTCGCCGCCGAGTGACGAACGATGCGGGCTGCGCCGCAGCGTGGGGGAGCGTCAGGCCGTCGCGCCACCCTTTTGCGTGAGCAGCGCCTCGATGTGGCCGTGCAGGCCCACGTCGCTCCATTCCAGTTCGCCCATGCGCCAGAAGCGCGCGTTGCCCGCCCGATCGATGAGATACGTGGCGGGCAAGCCGAGCGATCCGAAGCGCTTGTAGACCGCGCCGTCGGCATCGAGCAGAACGGTACCGTCGATAGGCAGTTTGTCGATGAACGGCTTGACTGTGGCGAGCGGCTCTTTGTAATTGACCGCGACCAGCGCGAGGCCTCGCTGACGGTATTGACGCGCCACCGCGCCCATCGCCGGAATTTCTTCGCGACAGGGGCCGCACCACGTCGCCCAGAAGTTGAGGATGACCACGCGCCCGCGCCATTCCGACAACGCGTACGGCTTGCCATCGAGTCCGTCGAGCGAGAACGCCGGTGTGGTGCCGCGCCATGCCGACAGCGTGCCGCCGGAGGTGCCGGCGAGCGTGCTGTCATCGACTTCCGCCGCCCCCTTGGCCGGACCGGCCGCCAACGCCTGTGCCCCGGTGCCGCCTAGCGCGCCGGCTGTCCCGAGAGCCCCGAGGGTGTGAAGAAAATGGCGGCGCTGCATGGCGATGCGCTCCTTCGTGTGATGTTCCGGAGGTCGTAGGGTTCGTATCAGGCCGTGATCTCGCGGGCGTTCATGCGATAGCGGAAGGTGTCCGGATCGAGGCTGTCGAGCTGGGCACGCGCCACTTCGCCGTTCGGATACATCAGGAACGGGACGGTGTTGTCTTGCGCGGCTCGCGCGCCCGGCAGCGGCACGTCAGCGCCGTGATTGAACGCGACCCAGTTCATCTCCCACTGCCCGAAGAGCATCGCACGCGCCGCCCGCACGCGCAGGTCGTCGACCGGCAGGCCGCCCGGCACTTCCTCGAGCACGACCTTGCGCACGTCTGCCGGGTCGACGGGCACCCAGCCGTAGCCGGCGGCGTAGAACTCGGCGCGGCAATGCTGCGCACGCGTGACGTCGCCTGCCTTGCCCAGGCTGTTGAAGCCATTCGACGCCGCAACGCGCACCCCGTAGGCGTCGCGTGCGGGAATGCCGACCGAGCGTGCGAGCGCAGTGAAGAGCGCATTGATATCGGCACACTTGCCCGCGAGGTTGCCGGTGGTGAGCATGTAGCGCACGTCGCCGGTGCCGCAGCCGCGCACCGAACCTTCGCGGCGGCAGTTCTCGACGATCCACTGATAGATGGCGCGCGCTTTCTCCACGTCACCCTTTTCGCCGCGTGTGATCTTCTCGGCCGTCTCGCGCACGAGACCGTCGGTCGGCTGAAGCGCCGTCGGGCGGAGATATTGACGCAGCACTTCGGGCGCTTCGCGTGGCGCATTGGCCGAGGGCGGCTGCGCCAGATCCACATGCCGGTCGCGCGTGGCGAAGGTGTTCACCAGCGTGACCGTGCGCGGGGCTTGTGTTGCGCCATCGGGCCAGACTACGGCCAGCATCGGCACATCGATGCCTGACGCGCCGCGCACCGTGCGCAACTCGGCATTGGCCCCCAGCGCCTCCCAGCGTGCGCCGAGCGCGCGCTGGTAGCCTCCGGACGGCGAGGCTGCCACCGGCAGCCAGACGTTTGCCGGGCCATTACCGTTACCGGCCGGCAGGTCGACCTGCGTCGTCAGTTCGAAGGTACGCCAGCCTTCGCCGGGGCCGGCCGACGGCGTGCCTGCCGGTGTGCGTGAGGGTGCTGCCTGCGCATGGGCGGACAGCAGCGAAGTCGACAGGACAGAGGCGGGCAGGGCGCAGGCACCCAGCGAGAGGAAACGGCGGCGTTGCATGATGAGATCCCCTTTTGGCGTCAGCGCTCACGGCGCATGGTGGTTAGGGCGTTGCGATAGCGTGCGGCAATATGGCAGCAATGGCGTCCCGCGATGCAGGGACGATGTGAATCGGTAGTATGGCGGCATCGACAGACGTCTATCGACCAGACCGAAACCTATCGATGCGCCAAAGCTGCTTCATAATACGTCGACTTTTGGCAAACTGTTGTCATTCCGGGAGCGGAGCGTATCAACGACGCCTTGAGCGGTACTGCGGTACGCCTTGCGACAGGTTCCCGGCCATTCCCAACGAACACCAACGACCATGACCGCAATCGATGCAACTCAAGCAGGCGCCGCACCGGCCGCGCCGCGTCTGACTTCGCTCTCGCACGGTGGCGGCTGCGGCTGCAAGATCGCGCCGGGCGTGCTTTCCGAACTGCTCGCCCGTAACGAAGCGCCGCTGCCGGCGCCGGCAGCGCTACTCGTCGGCACGGAGACGTCTGACGATGCCGCGGTCTACCAGCTCAACGACGAGCAAGCCATCATCGCGACGACGGACTTCTTCATGCCGATCGTCGACGACCCATTCGATTTCGGCCGTATCGCCGCGACCAACGCGCTGTCCGATATTTACGCGATGGGCGGCAAGCCGATCTTTGCGCTGGCCATCGTCGGCATGCCGATCAACGTGCTGCCGCGCGAGACGATTCGCGAGATTCTGCGCGGTGGCGAGTCGATCTGTGCCGAGGCGGGCATTCCGATTGCAGGCGGGCACAGCATCGATTCGGTCGAGCCGATCTATGGCCTCGCCGCCCTTGGCGTGGTGCATCCGAAGCGTCTGAAGCGCAACTCGGACGCACAGGCAGGTGACGTGCTGGTCCTCGGCAAGCCACTCGGCGTGGGCGTCATGTCGGCGGCGCTCAAGAAGAATCAACTGGACGAGGCGGGCTATCGCCGCATGATCGATGCCACGACGCGCCTGAATCGCGTCGGCCCGGCGCTCGCCGCGTTGCCGGGCGTGCATGCGCTCACGGATGTGACCGGCTTCGGTCTGCTCGGGCACACGCTGGAGATGTGCCGCGGCGCGAATCTGGCGGCGTATCTGCGCATGTCCGATGTGCCGCTGTTCGACGGTGTGCGGGAATTGGCCGACAACGGGTGCATCACGGGGGCGTCCGGGCGTAACTGGGCGTCCTATGGGGCGTCCGTGGAAATGGGCGAGCGTCTGACGGCGCGTGACCGCGATCTGCTGTGCGATCCGCAGACGGCAGGCGGCTTGCTGGTGTCCTGCGCGCCCGGTGCGGTCGATGATGTGCTGGCGGTGTTCCGTGCAGACGGCTTCGACGAAGCGGGCATCGTCGGTGCGATGCGTCCGGGCACCCCCGGTGTGCGCGTGATCTGAGCCGCGTTGTCAGCGGGCGCTTCTCGCGAACTTGCGAAGCGGGGCGCCCGCACGCGTCATGCTGCCTGACGGTCTGCGTGAGCGGCAATGAAGGCGATGATGGCCTCACCCAGCGGCGCCGGCGCATCGCGATGCGGCGAATGTCCGCACGCCGGCAGCTTCACCACCTTCGCATGCGGCACATGTGCAGCAATGCTGTCCATCTGCGCCATCGTGCCGTACTCGTCGTCTTCGCCCTGAATGGCGAGCAACGGCTTCGAGATGCTTGCCACTGCGCCTACCAGATTCCATTCGCGAAACGCCGGGTTCAGCCAGATATCGTTCCAGCCCCAGAACGCCGACTCGACGTCGTCGTGATAGCGGCCGAGCTTCGCGGGCAGATCGGTCGTCTCGTACACGGTCTTCGTTTTCGCAATACTCTCGACCGACAGATCCTCGACGAAGAGGTGCGGCGCGAGCACCACGGCACCGGCGAGCCGGTCCGGGAACGCGGCCGAGAACAGCAGCGAGATCGAACCGCCGTCGCTATGCCCGACGAGCCACACGCGATCGGCCTGCTCGGGGCCGACACCGACCGCATCGAGAAACGCGGGCAGCACCTCGCGCGCCTGACGGTGCATGAAATCCACCGGCCACTTCTCGTCATGCGCGCGCGGCGTGGAGCGGCCATAGCCGTTGCGCGAATACACGAGGCCGCGATATCCGCCCGCGTCGCACAACTGCTGCGGCCAGTCCTTCCACATCGCAACGGAACCGAGCCCCTCGTGCAGAAACACCAGCAGCGGGGCGTGCGTGCGCTCGCGGTTGATCCATCGATACTCCAGCGAGAGCGGGCCGTGCGAGGCCGTCTCGATCCGGGCGAACTGTACGTCCGACATCGTCTTGTCATCTCCTAAAGCAATTCGCGCAGCTTGAAGCGCTGCACCTTGCCGGTGGCCGTCTTCGGAAGATCGTCGACGAACACCAGCTCGCGAGGATATTTGTGCGGTGCCAGCCGGGCCTTGACGAAGGCTTTCAACTCGGTCGCCATCGCCTCGGTCGCCGTGACGCCCGGCTTGAGGACGACGAATGCCTGCGTCTTGGTCAGGCCATTGTCGTCGCGTCCCACGACCCCGGCTTCGAGCACGGCGTCGTGCTGCATCAACACCATCTCCACTTCGATGGGCGAGACGTACTGGCCGCTCACCTTGAGCATATCGTCGCTGCGCCCGGCATAGACGTAATACCCATTGGGCAGGCGCTGGTATTTGTCTCCGCTCTTGAGCCAGTCGCCGAGGAATGTCGAGCGCGACTTCTCGCGATTACACCAGTACATGAGCGCCGCGCTCGGCCCTTTGATGTACAGGTCGCCGATCTCGCCATCGGGCACGGGCTGGCCGTTCTCGTCGCGCAACGCCACGGCGTAGCCCGGCACCGGCTCGCCGGTCGTGCCGTAGGCGACTTGTCCCGCGCGGTTCGACAGGAAGATGTGCAGCATTTCGGTCGAGCCGATGCCGTCGAGAATCTCCGCACCGAAATGCGCCGTGAACCGCTCGCCGATTTCGCGCGGCAGCGCTTCGCCCGCCGAGGTGCACAAACGCAACGCGACGTCTTCGCGCGCGGGCAGGTGCGGCGATGCGAGCAGGTTGGCGTAGAGCGTCGGCACGCCGTAGAAGATCGTTGGGCGATGTTGGCAAAGCCGTTGCGCTACGGCTTGCGCGGTCGGGCGTTCTGCCATCAGCACGACCGTGGCGCCGACCGACAGCGGAAACGTCAGCCCGTTGCCCAGCCCGTACGCGAAGAAGAGTTTCGCCGCGGAAAAGGCGATATCGTCCTCTCGGATGCCGAGTACGTGGCGGCCATAGGTCTCGGCCGTCCAGTAAAGGTTGGCATGCGTATGCACCGTGCCTTTGGGTTTGCCGGTCGAGCCCGACGAGTACAGCCAGAACGCAATGTCGTCGCCCGCGGTCTCGGCCGGCAGTGCGCTTGGCGGGCCGTCGACAAGCGCGTCGAACGTCGGCAAGACGGTCGCGGCGTCTGCCTCGGCGGCAATCGGTTGCGAGACGACACACGGCGGGGGCGAAGGCACTTTCCCGAGCGCTGCCTGCACCGTCGGCATGAGCGCGCCGGACGCGATCACGAGTTGCGCCTTGCTATGCGCGATCATGAATGCGTAATCGTCGTCCGTGAGCAACGTGTTGACGACCACGGGCACGACACCGGCGTACAGCGCGCCGAGGAACGCAACCGGCAAGTCGACGGTGTCGAGCATGACGAGCAGGATGCGCTCCTCGCGATGGATGCCCGCGCGGGCGAGTCCGGTCGCGAACCGCCGGCTTTGCTCCGCCAGTTCGCCGTAGGTGAGCGTACGCGTGTCGTCGAGATAAGCAGTCTTGGCAGCGCGCCCGCGATTGAGCGCCTCCAGATGCGCAGCGAAGTTGAAGTTCGCCGGCGGTGGGGTGAGTACGGCTTGCATGTTGCCTCCGGTGGATCACCGCGCGACGCACCGCTCACAAATGAACGGCGCACGCGTGGCGTGAGTGCTTTATGGCGCTCTGACGGCGCCTGTTTGAATCACCTTGACTGCGACGGCTTGCGATGGCTACTGACGTTATAGGTTAAGACTTCGGAAATTCGACAGCGTCCTGCGTCAGCGCTTCGACCAGTGCCGCAGGGCCTTGCACGGCCGAGCGCACGTGATAGAAGCGCAACGCGCGCAGGCCGCCCAGTTCTTCGCCGCCTCCTGCACGGCCGGGGCCGCCATGCAGCGACTGCGGCATGACGTTGCCGTGTCCGGTCTGCGTTTTCCCGACCGACGGATCGACTGCGTGCACGCGGCCATGGGCGTCGGCCAGTGCAAGGGCAGGCGCGCGCATGGCGATGGCGTCGTTGCTATAGAGCGAGACGACGAGCGAGCCTTGCCCGCGCTTGGCGAGGACTACGGCCTCATCGAGATCGCGATAACCGACGAGCGTCGCCACGGGACCGAAGACTTCCGTGTCGTGTACGCGCTTGCCCGCCGCGCCATCGCGCAAGCCGAGCAGCACCGGGGCGACGCAGGCGCTGTCCGGGCCGGCGTCGACGAAGACGGCATCGCGATTGCCGTCGTAAAGCGTTTCCGCTTCTGCCTGCAAATGGGCGATGCCGTCGAGCACGGCGCGCTTCTGCGCGGCGCTCACGAGCGACCCCATCTTCACGGTCTCGTTGCGCGGGTTGCCCACGACCGTTTTGGCGAGACGCTCGGCAATGGCGGCGGCGGCCGCATCGAAGTGTTCGACGCTCACCATCGCGCGGCGAATGGCCGTGCATTTCTGGCCCGACTTGACGGTCATCTCGCGCGCGACTTCGCGCACGAACTGGTCGAAGGCGGTGGTGCCCGGTGCGGCGTCGGGCAACAGGATGGCGCTGTTCAGACTGTCGGCTTCCACGTTGATGCGCGCCGAGCGTTGCGTGAACGCCGGATGCGCGCGCAGCGTGGCTGCGGTGTCGGCGGAGCCGGTGAAGGAGACCACGTCGAACGGCCCGATCCGGTCGAGCAGCCCGGCGGCGCTCCCGCAGATCACCGACAGGCTGCCCGGGGGAAGAATGCCTGCGGCGACGACGTCGGCAACCATGCGCTGCGTCAGCCAGGCCGTCGACGTCGCAGGCTTGACGATGACAGGCACGCCCGCGAGCAGGGCGCCGGCCGCCTTCTCCCAAAGTCCCCATGCGGGGAAGTTGAACGCGTTGATGAACAGCGCCACGCCGGGCGTTGGGCGGAACACGTGACGCACCGCGAACGATGCGTCTTTGGCCAGCGGCACGGCGGCGCCGTCGAGCAGCGTATGCGCGTCGCCGAGTGCGGCGCCGAGCTTTGCGTAGGTCGACAGCGTGTAGATGGCCCCGTCGATATCGACGGCGGAGTCGGTGGCGACCGTTCCCGAATTGGCAGTGGCGATGGCGTAGTAGTCGTCGCGCTTTGTCTGCAAGGTGGCGGCGATTTGCGAGAGCCGTTGCGCGCGTTCGCCATACGACAAGGCGCGGAGTGCGGGGCCGGCTGTCTCGCGTGCGAAGGTGAATGCCGCGTCGAGATCGAGGCCCGCGCTCGACACGTAGGCGAGTGTCTCGCCGGTGACGGGATCGATGAGTGCGGTGCGCTCACTCGTGTTCGACGTGCGCGAGGCGCCGGCCACCCATTGGCCGGCGACGTAGTTTTCCAGCAAGGCAGGGGTACTCATGACCATGAACCGATGTGAATCCAGCAGGGGAACGTGCGCACGCCGTATCAGGCGCTGCGCGTGAACTCGATAGCGCCTTCGGGCAGCAGATACAGAACGAGCGCGCGTCCGTTGGCGACCGTCGGCCGATGCGCCGAGCCGGGACCGTAGACACACCAGCCCGCCGGATGCCCGTCGAAGGTCGCGCCCGGCGTGAGCGGCACGATCAGATCGATTTCGCCATGGGGATGCACATGGTGCGGGCCGGCCAGATCGGCCATGTCCACCACGTCGACGGAAAAGCCGTGCGTGTCGGGCGTGGGTTTGATGACGCGCCCGTAGCGAATGCCACCGCCTTCGCGATTGCACAGCCAGCCCTCGGCAACACCGGTGCGGCAGGCGTCGGCCAGCGCTTCATAACCCGGAGAACCGGCACCGTAGTGCGCGTTGAGCCAATCGGCGAGGGGGGCGTCGACGGCGCGGCCGTCGAGTTGCCGGGTGAGTTCGGCGATCAGCGCCTGAAATTGGGGCACATCCATCCATGTCTCCTGGGGACGTCGCAGTCGCTGTACCGGTCGCGGCGGCAGTGGCGGGCCTGAATCGTTCGGGGCCGGCATTGCCTGTGCAATGCGCTGTCGCTCGCGCAGCGCGGTCTGCGCACTGTCTGTTGATATGACGCCGATCAATGGCGGTGCGCAGAATGTCTGGCCCGCGTTTGCTTTTTTATCGACGCATGGTGAAAATTAGAGCATGCAAATTTCTCTGTCAAGCAATATATTACATGTTACCTGCTTCGAGGATCTCGCCTGATGAATAAGAGTGCGCAAGCCGATGGGGTGCCGACGGGGCGGGGCGCCGGGGAGAAAGACCCGTTCCTGGTCGCGCTGGGCGAGCGAGTGCGCACGCTGCGCGCTCGGCGGGGCCTGACGCGCAAGGCGCTGGCGCTGGATGCGGCTGTCTCCGAGCGTCATGTGGCCAATCTGGAGTCGGGGGTGGGCAATGCGTCCGTGCTGTTTCTACGTCAGCTCGCGCAGGCACTAAATTGCACATTGGCGGAAATCGTGGGCGACGAGACCACGTCGTCGGCGGAGTGGCTGCTCATCCGCGAGATCCTCCACGGGCGCGACGGCGAGGCGCTCACGCGCGCGCGTCAGGCATTGAGTGAGTTATTTGCCGGCAGCGAGCGCGACCCGGACCGGCGCGGGCGCATTGCGCTCATCGGTCTGCGTGGCGCGGGCAAGTCGACGCTGGGCCGCATGCTCGCCGACGACATGCATGTGCCGTTCGTCGAACTCAATCGCGTGATCGAGCAACTGGCGGGCTGCCCGCCGACGGAAATCTATTCGTTGTATGGTGCCTCTGCGTACCGGCGCTACGAATTGCGCGCGCTGGAAGCCGTGGTGGCGGAGCATCCGCGTGCCGTGATCGCGTCGCCCGGCGGTATCGTGAGCGATGCCGCCACCTTCAATTTCCTGCTGACGCACTGCTATACGGTGTGGTTGCAGGCGTCGCCCGAAGAACACATGAAACGAGTGGTGGCGCAGGGCGATCTGCGTCCGATGTCGGGCAATGCGGAAGCTATGGACGACCTCAAGCGCATTCTGGCGGGCCGGCAGGACTTCTACGCCAAGGCCGACATGAGCTTCGACACCGGCGGCCGTGCACTGGCCGACGCCTATCTGCAACTGCGCGGACGCCTTGCAGTGCAGCTGTCGTCAGACTGAGATCCTTGAATCTGCAAAATAATTCATTTTTTATCAAATAAACGATTGACGGTTGGGGTGTGCTGCACTATATTGCAATTCAACAAGATCATTATTCGTGTTGGAGGCAATCATGTTCGGCAAACCCCGCGTCGACTACCGTACGGACCCCACGCAGTACAAGCACTGGAAACTGAGCTTCGAAGGCCCGGTTGCCACCCTCGCGATCGACATCGCGGAAGACGGCGGCATTCGCGAGGGCTACAAGCTCAAGCTCAATTCGTACGATCTCGGCGTGGATATCGAACTGCACGATGCTGTTCAACGCATCCGCTTCGAGCATCCGGAAGTGAAGACGGTGGTGGTGACGAGCGCCAAGGACCGCGTGTTCTGCTCGGGCGCCAACATCTTCATGCTGGGTCTGTCCTCGCATGCGTGGAAGGTCAACTTCTGCAAATTTACGAACGAAACGCGCAACGGCCTCGAGGATTCCAGCCGCCACTCCGGCCTGAAGTTCCTCGCCGCCGTGAACGGCGCATGCGCAGGCGGCGGCTACGAGCTGGCGCTTGCTTGCGACGAGATCTATCTGGTCGATGATCGCTCGTCGTCCGTCGCGCTGCCGGAGGTGCCGCTGTTGGGCGTGCTGCCGGGCACCGGCGGCCTCACGCGTCTGACCGACAAGCGTCATGTGCGCAACGACCGCGCCGACATCTTCTGCACCATCGTCGAGGGCATTCGCGGCGAGCGCGCCAAACAATGGCGTCTGGTCGATGAAGTGGTCAAGCCCGCGCAATTCGCGCAGACGATCTCGGCCCGCGCCTTGGAACTGGCCCAGGACAGCCATCGTCCGGGGGGCAAGGGCGTGACGCTTACGCGCATCGAGCGCACCGATGCGCCGGATGCCATCCGCTACGAATTCGTCGAAGTGGAAATCGATCGCACCAACCGCACCGCCAGCCTGACCGTCAAGGCACCGACGTCTGTGCCGCCATCGGACATCGCCGGCATTGAAGCCGCAGGCGTGAACTGGTGGCCGCTGAAGATGGCGCGCGAACTCGACGACGCCATCCTTAATCTGCGCACGAACGAACTCGACATCGGCACCTGGCTGTTGCGCACCGAAGGCGAAGCCAAGCACGTGCTGGCCGCCGACGCCTCGCTGCTGGCTCATCAGGATCACTGGTTCGTGCGCGAGACCATCGGCATGCTGCGCCGCACGTTCGCGCGCATCGACGTGTCGTCGCGCTCGCTCTTCGCACTGATCGAGCCGGACTCGTGCTTCACCGGCACGCTCGCCGAATTCGCTTTCGCGGCCGACCGCACGTATATGGCTGCGCTGCCTGCGAGCGAGGAAGACGAGCCGGCGATCACGCTGACCGAGGTCAACTTCGGCCTGCTGCCGATGGTCACCGATCAGTCGCGTCTGGCGCGCCGCTTCTATGAAGACGCGACCGAGCTGGACGCCGTGCGCGCCACCATTGGCCGCGCGGTGCGTCCGGATGAAGCCGAGCGTCTGGGGCTGGTAACGGCCGCCGTCGACGACCTGGACTGGCCGGATGAAATTCGTATCGCAATCGAAGAGCGTGCGGCCATGTCGCCCGACGCGCTCACCGGCATGGAAGCGAACCTGCGCTTCAACGGCAAAGAGACGATGAACACGCGTATCTTCGGCCGTCTGTCGGCGTGGCAGAACTGGATCTTCATCCGTCCGAACGCCGTGGGCGAGAAGGGCGCACTGAAGGTCTACGGCAAGGGCAACAAGGCGCAGTTCGATCTGAACCGCGTCTGACGAATGCGCTGTGCCGCCGCGGGGGAATCGCACCGGGCGGCGGCAACATCAGACGAGACGTTTTTCACAAAATACGCAAGAGACACGAGGATTCCCACGATGGCTTCGATCAACTACAGCGAGAAAATCCCCAACAACGTCAATCTGTCGGACGACCGCACCTTGCAACGCGCGCTCGAACAGTGGCAGCCGAACTTCCTGTCCTGGTGGGGCGACATGGGGCCGGAAGGCTCGCACGGTTTCGACGTCTACCTGCGCACGGCCGTGAGTGTGGACCCGAGCGGCTGGGCGCACTTCGATCACGTGAAGATGCCGGACTATCGCTGGGGCATCTTCCTCACGCCGGGCGAAGCCGACCGCAAGATCCACTTCGGCGAGCACAAGGGCGAAGCGGCGTGGCAGGACGTGCCGGGCGAGCACCGTGCGAACCTGCGCCGCATCATCGTCACGCAGGGCGACACGGAGCCGGCCTCGGTGGAGCAACAGCGTCACCTCGGGCTGACCGCGCCGTCGATGTACGACCTGCGCAACCTGTTCCAGGTCAACGTGGAAGAGGGCCGCCACCTGTGGGCGATGGTCTACCTGCTGCATCGCTACTTCGGCCGCGATGGCCGCGAAGAAGCCGAAGCGCTGCTCGGCCGCCGCTCGGGCGACGACGACAATCCGCGCATTCTCGGTGCATTCAACGAAAAGACGCCGGACTGGCTGGCGTTTTACATGTTCACGTACTTCACCGATCGCGACGGCAAGTTCCAGCTCTCGGCACTGGCCGAGTCCGGTTTCGATCCGCTTGCGCGCACCACGAAGTTCATGCTGACCGAAGAGGCGCACCACATGTTCGTGGGCGAGTCGGGTGTTTCGCGCGTGATCGCGCGCACCGCTCAGGTGATGAACGAACTCAAGACGGACGACGTCTCGCAACTGCGTGCGGCGGGAGTGATCGATCTGCCGACGATCCAGCGTTACGTCAACTTCCACTATTCGGTGACGATCGATCTGTTCGGCGCCGACCAGTCGTCGAACGCCGCGATCTTCTACAGTTCGGGCCTGAAGGGGCGCTATGAAGAAAGCAAGCGCGACGACGACCATCGACTGAACGGCCAGATGTACCGCCTGCTCGACGTGGACAACGGCAAGCTCGTGGAGCGCGAAGTGCCGATGCTCAACGCCATGAACGAAGTGCTGCGCGACGACTACATCAAGGATTCGGTCGCGGGCGTGAATCGCTGGAACAAAGTGCTGGAGAAGGCCGGTATCGACTTCCGCCTGACGGTGCCGCACAAGGCGTTCAACCGCCAGATCGGCACGTTCGCGGGGGTACGTGTGTCGCCGGACGGCCGCGTGGTGAACGAGACCGAATGGGCCGCCCACGAGCGCGAGTGGCTGCCGTCGTCGGAAGATCGTGCGTATGTGGCGTCTCTCATGGGCCGGGTGGTCGAGCCGGGCAAGTTCGCCAACTGGATTGCGCCGCCCCCGCTGGGCATCAACCGTCAGCCCATCGACTTCGAGTACGTGCGCTTCAACTAAAAGAGCAGCAGCGCATTCCCCACAAGGAGACAGCATCATGAACGGCCCCGTTCCGGTCGAAGTTCTGAAGCAGCATCTGATCGATCCGGAGATCTGCATTCGCTGCAATACCTGCGAGGAAACGTGTCCGATCGATGCGATCACGCACGACGAGAACAACTACGTTGTGCGCGCAGACACGTGCAATGGGTGCATGGCGTGTATCTCGCCCTGCCCGACGGGGGCCATCGACAACTGGCGCGACGTGCTCACGGCCGAGGCCTACTCCGTTGACGAGCAACTCACGTGGGATGAGCTGCCCGTTCAGGACGACGCCATCGCCGGTCAGGGGACGATCGGCGACGCGGCAGAGGGCGCCGCCGGCAATGCCTTGGCCGACGCGCCCGAGCCGGTCATCGGCGGCTCGGATCTCGTGCGCGGCTCGGTCGTGCCGCCGTGGTCTGCCGCAAAGCCCTACGTCAATCTGTACAACCACAAGACGCCTGTTCAGGCCACCGTGGTGGGCAACTATCGCTTGACCGACACGAGTACCGAGAGCGATATCCATCACATCGTGCTCGATTTCGGCAAGCAGCCGTTCCCGGTGCTCGAAGGGCAGTCGATCGGCATCATCCCGCCGGGTACAACGGCCGACGGGCGGGCGCATCACGCACGTCAGTACTCGATTGCCTCGCCGCGCGATGGCGAGCGTCCCGGTTACAACAACCTCGCGCTCACGGTCAAACGCGTGACCAAGGACCATCAGGAACAAGCGGTCGGCGGGGTGTGCTCGAACTACCTGTGCGATCTGAAGAAGGGCGACGTGGTGAACGTGATGGGCCCGTTCGGCAGCACGTTCCTGATGCCGAACCACGCCGATTCGCATCTGCTGATGATCTGCACCGGCACGGGCGCGGCGCCTATGCGAGCCATGACGGAGTATCGCCGCCGTCGCCGTCTGAAGGGCGCGACCGGCAAGTTGATGTTGTTCTTCGGTGCACGCACGCAGGGCGAACTCCCGTACTTCGGCCCGTTGCTCAATTTGCCGAAGGATTTCATCGACACGAATCTCGCGTTCTCGCGCACGCCGGGGCAAGCCAAGCGCTACGTTCAGGACGCGATGCGCGAGCGCGCGGCCGATGTGGCGGCGCTGCTGCGTCACGAGCACACCTACATCTACGTGTGCGGATTGAAAGGCATGGAGGACGGCGTGCTGCAAGTGCTGCAAACCATCGCGGGCGAAGCCGGACTCGACTGGCAGTCTCTCTGGCAGCGGATGAAGACGGAAGGGCGTCTGCATCTTGAGACCTACTGACGACTTCTGACGATATCGGCTCGCGCCTACCGGACACGACCGGGTGGCGCGGGCTTCAGGTTGACCGACGGCGTTCTGCGCCGGCTTGACACCGCGTGCTTCGGCACGCGGTTTTTTTTCGTCCGGCGCGGGAAACCGAGAGGTTCGACGCCGTCCCGGCGGTGTCACCGGAATTGAGTAACATGGAAGGGCTGTTTCCCTTCCATTTCTCTGAACGGAGAGTCACATGGGCAAGAAGCGGATTCTGGTACTAGCGGGCGACTACGTCGAAGACTACGAGTTGATGGTGCCCGTGCAGGCACTCACTGCCGTGGGGCATCGGGTGGAAGTCGTCTGCCCGGGCAAGAAGGCGGGCGACAAGGTGCGCACCGCGATTCACGATTTCGAGGGCGATCAGACGTACAGCGAGAAGCGTGGCCACGACTTCACGCTGAATGCCACGTTCGACGGACTTTCGCCGGCGGACTTCGACGCGCTGGTAATCCCCGGCGGCCGCGCGCCTGAGTATCTGCGTCTGAACGACGAGGTGATCACGACAGTGAAACACTTCGCCGGGAACGACAAGCCGATTGCCGCGATCTGTCATGGCGCGCAGTTGCTGGCGGCCGCCGGTGTCATCGAAGGGCGCGAGTGTTCGGCGTACCCGGCGTGCGCGCCGGAGGTGCGTCTGGCGGGCGGGAAGTATATGGAGATCGCGATCGACGAGGCGCATACCGACGGCAATCTCGTGACTGCCCCCGCGTGGCCGGCGCATCCCGCATGGATCGCGCAGTTCCTTGCCGTGCTGGGAACGAAGATCGAGCTTTGATGCCTGGCAGACGACTGCCTCGCGTGTGACGGGAGGGCGCGCTATCGGTTGTCGCCGATGGCGCGCAGTTTCTCGTCGGCCTCTGCCAGCGTGTGCTCGCTGAACACTTCAATGCCGTGCTGTCGCAACCATGCGGCCGTCACGCCATCGCCCGCGATCTTCCTGCCGCTGAACGAACCGTCGTAGATCGATGTGCTGCCGCACGATGGGCTTCCTTCCTTCAGTACCGCAATGCGGATGCCGTAACGCTGCGCCAACGCGAGCGCGCGTTGCGCGCCGTCGAGAAAGGCATCGGTGACGTCGGCCCCGGTGTCGTCCACCACGCGCGCGCGCTTGCGCCACACCGCGTGGCCGTCTGCTGCGCCGGCAATCTCTGCGGGCGCGCGCGGCGTGGGTAATCCGCCTGCCACTTCGGGGCAGATCGGCATGACGAGACCGTCGGCGCACCAGCGCTCGAGAATAGCGGCGGCATCGGATTCGCAGGGTGCGGGGCGCCCGTGATAGCGGACCGGATGGCCCAGAAGACAACTGCTGACAAGAATGCGGGGCGACGTAGGCATGGCGCGAGCCTATCATGCGCGGCGGAATTATCCGAACTTGCCACATTTTCCAAAGCTCGCCGCCCGCTAGCGCAGCAAGATCTGCCGATCTCAACCGGGGCGGCCGACATGCGGTTATCGCGTGAACGCCCTGCCATACGACCAAGGAGTGTCGTGATGGACATCAACGCTTGTTCGCCGACGGGCATCGCTTCCGGCCGCTTCTCCGCAGTCGGGGCACAACGGGAGGGGGCACTGCCGGGCACCGCGCCGCTTGCGGCATTTGGGCCCGTCACCGGACACGATGGTAGTGGTTCGCCATTGCCCCCTGTCGGCCCGCATGACTTCTCGGAGGCGCAGCCCGTGCACGATGCCGTGCCGTCGGGGGTGAGCCGGGAGACGGCGCGCCTGTGGCTGGCGCCACACGCGGAGGCAGCGCAGTTCGTTGTCCGCGCTTGTCCGAGCGCATGGCGTGCTGCGCAGTCGTGGTTTGCCTCGCGGTTATGCGGCGCGCTGGGACTGGCGACGCCGGCGGCGTTTCTGGTGCGCGGCTGCTCGTCCGCGTTCGATGGGACGCATGCGCCCGAGCGCCTTTATCTGGCGACGGCGTATCTGCCGGCCTACCGGGCGCTGGGTCAGTGGCTCGAAACCGATACGGCATGGCGCGTGATCGACGGTGTGCGCGGCGGTGCCGACGAGGCTTGCAAGCAAGCCCGGGCCGAAGTGCACGAGATCGGCCGGCGGATGGAGCAACGCGGCGCGAATGCCGCGCAAGCCCGGACCGACGCTCAGGCGTACGCCGCCATCGTCAAAGCGCGCAACGACAGACGCGCGATGCTTTGCCGCGCACTTCCCGACGTCTACCAATGTGCGCTGGAGCGGCATTACATCGCCGCACTATGGCTCGGCAACTGGAATCTCTGTGACGCCGCGATGGGGAACATCGGCGTCTGGCGCGACAAGAACGATTTGCCTTACATCATGACCGTCGACTTCAGTGCTTGTCTCGGCTCGGAGGTTCAGGGCGAGCGTGATGGCGATGGCGTGACGTTGCCGCGTGGGCAGGCGTTCGCATCGTCTGAGGCGTCACGTTGGCCCGGACTCTCCGGGCGTCCGGATATGTCGCACAGGTCGCCTGCGTCACATTACGGTGCGGTGATTCCGGAAGGTGCGCTGACGGATCTGACGCAGTTTCGGCACGGCGGGCATTGCGCACCGTTTGCGCGACGGCTTGACGCATTGACGCCCGCCGCCGATGGCAAGACCGTGTTGGATGAGTTGAAGGACCCGACCGGCGTGCACGCACTGGCGGCCGAGATGGCTTACCGGTTAGGCCGGATTGGCGCATCGGACATCTTGCCGTGGGCGGCGAATGCTCATGACATTGCGCGGGCATTCCCGGCCGGCACCACCAACGATGGAAGTACCGACGACCCGGATTCGCAGGCGCATCGCATTCTGTCGCGCCGCGACTGCCTTGTGACGTTGTTGGGCGGTACGTGGGCAGCGCAAGCTTGGGAGCGGCTATATCCGACGCGCGCCGCAGCCATCCAGGCACAACAGTCGCCATTTCTGACATCTGAGCGAGGCATGTAGGGGCGCTGGCGTCATGACCCGCGCGGGCTGGCACGCCGCCCGCGTTTGGCGTCGCCCACAAAGGCGAACATGCTGGAAAGCCGGTTGGGGATGTGTGTCACTCAGATTCCCATAGGTTGCCGATTGATGAAATTATTTCAGCAATATATGCGATATATTCACCAGTGAGTTAAGCGTGTCCACCCGGCATATCGTGCATTTCATATCGGGAGAAGGCGTTGGCAATGATCGGGCGCCACGGCCGCCGAGGGGGCGTTCGGCGAGGTGGTCGTGCGGTTGGCCGGGCCGGTTGCCTAACGCCGCAAGCTCGCATAAACTATCGACGCCACAAACCCCGCGTGACTGGCGATTAGGGCCACAGCCTTGTGTGCCCGAGGTGGAGCAACCCACCGGGAAGCGCCGGGGTCTTATTTGCCGTTCGCCTGGGCAGCCGTGATGGTTGGTGCTGCCCTGTCTCTCGTCTTCCGAAGCACAAAGGAAGGCGCGCTGCACCATCCCCTCCCGGAAAACCTGTTCAATTCAACGGAAACGCCATGTTCGACAAATCGAAATCTACCGTTGCCTCCGTCGATCCCGACGTCTGGGCCGCGATTCAGAAAGAAAATCAGCGTCAGGAAGACCACATCGAGCTGATTGCTTCGGAAAACTACACCAGCCCGGCCGTGATGGAAGCGCAGGGCTCGCAACTGACCAACAAGTATGCGGAAGGTTATCCGGGCAAGCGCTATTACGGTGGTTGCGAATACGTCGACATCGTCGAGCAACTGGCCATCGACCGCGTGAAGGCGCTGTTCGGTGCAGACGCCGCGAACGTGCAGCCGAACTCGGGCTCGCAGGCGAATCAGGGCGTGTACTTCGCCATGCTCAAGCCGGGCGACACGATCATGGGCATGAGCCTCGCGCACGGTGGTCACCTCACGCACGGCTCGCCGGTCAACATGTCGGGCAAGTGGTTCAACGTGGTGAGCTACGGTCTGAATGAACAGGAAGACATCGATTACGACGCTGCCGAGAAGCTCGCGCAGCAACACAAGCCGAAGATGATCGTGGCGGGCGCATCGGCCTTCGCCCTGAAGATCGACTTCGAGCGTATGTCGCAGATCGCCAAGTCGGTCGGCGCGTACTTCATGGTCGACATGGCGCACTACGCCGGTCTGATCGCTGCCGGTGTGTATCCGAACCCGGTGCCGCACGCCGATTTCGTGACTACGACCACGCACAAGAGCCTGCGCGGCCCGCGCGGTGGCGTGATCCTGATGAAGGCGGAATTCGAGAAGGCCATCAACTCGGCGATCTTCCCGGGTATTCAGGGCGGCCCGCTCATGCACGTGATCGCCGGTAAGGCCGTCGCGTTCAAGGAAGCCGCCTCGCCGGAATTCAAGGCCTACCAGGAACAAGTCGCGAAGAACGCCCGCGTGATGGCCGAGACGCTGGTCAAGCGCGGCCTGCGTATCGTGTCGGGCCGTACCGAATCGCATGTGATGCTGGTCGACCTGCGCGCCAAGAACATTACCGGCAAGGCGGCAGAAGCCGCGCTGGGCGAAGCGCATATCACCGTCAACAAGAACGCGATTCCGAACGACCCGGAAAAGCCGTTCGTGACGAGCGGCGTGCGTCTGGGCTCGCCGGCCATGACCACGCGCGGTTTCAAGGAAGCCGAAGCGGAATTGGTCGGCAACCTGATCGCCGACGTGCTCGACAACCCGGAAGACGCCAAGAACCTGGAACGCGTGCGCGAGCAAGTGGCCGAGTTGACCAAGCGTTTCCCGGTCTACGGCTAAGCCGAGCGCCGACGCATGCGTTGCCCGTTCTGCCGGCACGACGACACGCAGGTCATCGACTCGCGTGAAGCGGAAGACGGCGCCGCCATCCGGCGGCGCCGGAAATGCCCGTCGTGCGACAAGCGTTTCACCACGTACGAGCGTGTCGAACTGGCGATGCCGGCTGTCGTCAAGAAGGACGGCAGCCGCGCCGAATACGACCGCGCGAAAGTGCGCGCCAGCATGCAACTGGCGATTCGCAAGCGTCCTGTGAGCGCCGAGGCCATGGATGCCGCGATTGCGCGCATCGAGTACAAGTTGCTGGCCGGCGCGGAGCGCGAAGTGATGAGCCAGCGCATCGGCGAACTGGTCATGCGCGAGTTGAAGCGGTTGGACAAGATCGCTTATATCCGCTTCGCATCGGTGTACCGGAGCTTCGAGGACATTGCCGAGTTTCGCGATGTGCTCGAGGAAATCGACAGTACCGATATCAAGCCCAAGCGTAAGCCGGTGGGTTGAGCGAGAGGACGATGCGACGACAGTGCGTGTGAGCGTCGGAAGGCGGCCATGAGGCTGATCTGACGAAATGAATGACGGAAAACCCGTCGTGCCTGAAAGGGCGCGACGGGTTTTTTTATGCCCGTGCGGGCTGAGTTGCCATGACCGGGCGGCAGTGCGAATACGGCGACGCGAGCCCATTACATGGACGATGGGGAATCACTGAATCTTGGTCAAATAACGTTGTATGCGTACCTATTGTTCTGACTGCTTTGGGATGTTGACGTCGATTGGGGGAGTAATTTAGGAAATTTCCGAGGAAAATTAAACAAAAATAATGGGATTAATCGCAATTTAAAATAGGCGAGGTGTTTGGGTTAATTACCAAAAATATCAGCAATTGCATTGCTTTCGATAACTTGTATCTAGAATCCGCCACTTCGCGGTGGGGTGCCGCCGTTGTGGTGACGATGAGTTGATTCGTCGTCGTAGAGAATTCTTTGGGGATTATCGAATGCAAAGCAAATTTCAGACGTCGAAAACACTTCGTCAATCCAAAATCTGTCTGGCGGTCGCGACGATGCTTGCGGCGATGAGTATGCCCACGCAGGCGGAAGACGTCATCGAAAGTGAAACGGTAACGTGGAGCGAAGAAAAGAAAAACGTCGCCAAGAGAATGAACGAACGGCTCGTAGAAGTTCAGGGCGAACGTGAAGAAAAGGACAATATCTTCGATCGTCTGGACGCGTTGAAAACGGTGCGATCAAGCATTCACTCGAGTACCAAGGATATCGCCGATGTAGTTGCTTACGGTAATAAGCTTGCGGAAATCACCGGCCAAATCGACGGTTTGATTGTCGAGTTGGAAAAGGATGGAGGAAAGGCACTGAGCTTTGATTGGGAGCGAAAATTGCAGGTGACGGATCTGGCCGATGTCAAACAGCAGATCCAGAAAGTTATTGGCGCCGATCCGGACGAATTTGCTAGTGCACGCAAGCAACTTGATATCTTCCTGAATAACAATGCAGAACACTCGAAGAGCAGTGATGCGGCAATGGGCGTTTACGCAAAAGTCGCTGCTCTGAAAGCGCGTATCGACGCGCTTGGCAAGGCCGACGACGTGACATTCAAGGTCATGGCCAATACCAGGGAGTTGGTGGCGCCGTCGCAAAACGGCGCCGACGCCGCGCTGACATGGCGCGACGACAACCTGTTCAACTCGCATTTCGATGAGAGCTATGCCGAAGGGAACGTCCAGATCGGTGCTCAAACGTTACTCGAAATCACGCAGCGTTCTGGAACCGGATCGAACCCGATCACTGGATTGACGGACTCGACACGTAATGTCGGTACGTTACGTGTTTCGGCGGGCGCGGATCACTCCCTCGATGTCCGTCAGGGCCAACTGAACATCCACCAGGGAATCGAGGGCAAAGGAACGCTGGGGATTGCCGTAGGCTCAAATGGAACCTTGACGTTTAAGGAAGGCGGTCAAGGGATTGATCGCGACGCCGACGGTGTGACGTTGTTGGTCGGTCGTGATGGTAATGCGAATGCCAGCATGCTGGATGCAGGCGGGATCGTTAAGTTCGAATCGGGTACCAGCGCAGGAGGGGCATGGATCTGGGCGCTCGACGAGGGGGAGGTATCGTTCGCGGAAGGCGCCGATGCCGGTGTCAGCGAAATCTCCATCTTGAAAGGCGGGACTGTCAGATTCGAAGGGGCAAACGTCGAGCAATCGTCGATCGTTAGCTCGGGGATCCTGGACATAGCGCGATCATCGGGCGGGGATGCCGAAGTTTTCAATGAGGTCGATGGTGATCTGAGAGTCGATGCTTCGGCACTCGAGCGAATGCGCTTATCCAACGGTGGGTTTGCGGAGTTGCGGGCATCCTCCGGCGGTGCGGCGAAGATCGAGAACACGACGTCGGGATTGATCGTTTTCGACGACGGCGCTCTCGAAAATCTCACACTCCGAAACGAAGGGGCGGCGATTGTTACCGGTGCCTCCGGTGGGAACGCGATCATCGACAATCGTGCATCGGGCAAGGTCGTGTTTCACGATACGGCACTTGAGAACGTCCAACTGTCCAATCAAGGCCTGATTGGCCTGGTTGGCGAGACTACTGCAGATAAAGCAGTCGTCAGAATGAACGGTGGCACGCTGGACGTTTCGTTCGTTGGAGATACCGTCGAGGTGACCTCACCGAATGAGGAAACGACGATGGCGCGCACGGTGATTTTCGTCCCCGGCGTCAAGAAGTCCATCGAGATCGGTTCGCTGTCGGGGACTGGCAATGTCATCACAGGGGAAACGGCACTGACGGTGGGGGCTGCGAATCTGGATGGCGAATTTGGCGGCAGTTTTGTGAAAACCGGGGCGGGTATCGGATCGCTCGTCGATGAGTGGTTGACAGCGGTGAATCAGGAATCCGAATCGCTCGCCTTACGCGCACCGGCAGCACCGGCAGCACCGCAGGTGGCCGCAGTGCCGATGCTTCTGACTAAGGTCGGCACGGGCAACCTGACCCTCTCGGGCGACCAGAGCCAAGTCGACGTCATCAGTGTTCAAGGCGGCACGCTGACGGCGGCACATGAAAAGGCCCTCGGTTCGGGCGCGTTGAGCGTCGCGCAATCGGCTGCGGTGGTGCTGAATAAGGACGTGAGCGGTGTGAAGGAGATGAGCAACGCTGGCACGATCAATCTGGGCACGAACAAGCTCAGCGTCGGGAGCTACAAGTCTGAAGCGGGCGCGAAGATCAACTCGCGCTTTGCCAAGGTCGACGGTCAGGCCACCGGAGGCACGATTCAGGTCGAGCAGGAGAGCGACTTCAGCAATACGGAAATTAAGGTCGCCGTTGCCGATGACATCGAACTTTCCGATGTTGTGGGCAAGTTCCAGGTGGTGGAAGCTGCCGATGGAGTCGAAGTGACCGGCGGGAAGTTGAAAGTCGGTAGCATCACCGGCGGCAAGCAAGCGGACCCGAATGTTGGGCAGGAACCGATTGGCGAGCCGGGCACGAAGATCACGGACAAGAACATCGTGAAGTTCCTGGTGGCCGACGGTGGTTACAGCGCCAACGAGCAAGCGGTGCTGGCGTCGGTTGACGGCGTGACGGTGGGCGATCTGGCCTCGGGCAAGATCGGCGGCAAGGTGCTGTCGGCCATGGCCCTGCAAACGGCAGGCACGGAAGAGCAACGCCGTTCGGCTCGTATGCTCTCGGGCGAGTCGCTGGTGAATAACGCGGTGGCAGCGCAAGCGGCAGCGACGTCGTTCCAGCGCGGCATGCAAACGCGGATGATCGCCGGCGGGGCGATGTTCGACGACAAGACCGCGAACGGTGCGATGGTGACCGATAACGGCGTCGCGGGTTGGGCGTCGTTCAACGGAGGCAAGACGAGCCAGCGCGGCGACGGCATGTCGTTCGACGTGAAGGGTCTGGACGGTGCGATCGGTGTTGACAAGCGCTTGAATCAGAACACGTTGGTGGGTGGCTCGATTGGCTTTGGCAATCAGGAGTCGAAGGCGAAGGGTCTGCCGGGCGAGTCGAAGGTCAACAGCGTGAGCGTGGGTCTGTACGGCTCGCACCTGAC
>NZ_KB944432.1:0-4034 GCF_000389825.1 Pandoraea sp. SD6-2
AATCGCAGAAGCATGAACGCGGAGATTAATGCCTGCCTGGCAGCAAGCTTTGCCGCCGAAAAAGAAAACGCCCAACCGGCGGCAACCGGTCAGGCGTTGGTGACGCAGTGAACCCCTATCAAAGGAACACAGATCATGCACAAGAATAGCATCCAGGCGGCAAAACGCCAAATTTCGGTGCCGTTTCACGGCACAAACCTGTTGCTCGTCGAACACGATGGGCAGCCGTACACACCGATTCGCCGCATTGTGGAAGGAATGGGACTTGACTGGGCAAGCCAGTTCACGAAGATCAAAAGTCGCTTCAAGGGCTGCGTTGTGGAAATCACAATGCAGCTCCCTGGTGATTCACAAAGCCGCTCGACTCTTTGTTTCTTGGTTCGGATGCTTCCCGGTTGGCTGTACACGATCAATGCGGGGAAGGTTCGGTCGGATCTTCGGGAAAAGGTGCTTGCGTATCAAGCCGAATGCAGTGATGTCCTTTGGAAATACTGGACCGAAGGTGTCGCCATCAACGAGCGCATGGCCTTCTCGGTAAATGCTGACGATGTGCTGACGGGGGAGCAACAGGAAGTGTTGCGCCTGATGGTCAAAACCCACGTTGAGCGCCTGCCGAAGATCAAGCAGGGCGCTGCCGCAACGAAGGTCTGGTCGAAGCTGAAAGCTCACTTCAAGGTCGCATACCGGCAGATTCCGCAATCGGAGTTCACAGAGGCGGTGAGCATCGTGACTCGGACTGCGGCCGAGTGGGAGGTGCTTGATGCTGAGCCGAAGGGCGAAGCAGACCTTATCGCGGTGATTGAGCAAATGGACGCTCTCGATGCACTTCGACGAATCCTGTCGGGTGATCGCTGGCTGCTCAGCTACGATGACGATCGTTGGCGGCTCAAACTCATCAGCCGCGACGCGTACATCCTCACGGAGAATCAGATCGTGGGGCTCATCCGTGAGCCTGGAATCATTTCCGAACGCCTGCTTCCGAGCATCATCGCGGTGGCAGCCGAGCGGCTGACGCATCTCAGTCCGTTCAGAATCGATAGTCGGGCAGCCGCCTGACGCAGTTTCTCGGAATCCAGCCGCTAGCGTTCAGTTTAGCGGCTGGTAGATCTGCCGCATTTCCCCGTTCACGCATTTGATGGTCACCTTTCCCTGCTTCAGGTAGAGCTTCCCATCTGGGGCGGCTCGGAGTGAGTTCGTCACGTAGGTTTCGGGGTAGCTGCAATTTGGTTGGACGTAATTTCCCTGGGCATCGCGCACTGCCGCAACATCCTCTTTCCATATGCGCAGATATCGTGGAGCCCCAGATTCATTGGGGCCTGCGAGCTCACGACCGTATATCAGAGCATCGGATTTCTCAGGTTGGTCAGGCCACGTGTACCCGTCAGTGCGGTTAGTAGCCTCGAACTTGAAGCCCTTCGGCCGTAGGTGGCATTCGGCGGGGAGTGGCGCCTCGGGGTTCATGTGGGCATCGTGAAGCGCCTTTCTCGATAAGCACGTAATCGCGTTGTCTTTGACTACTTCATAGACGGGCTCCGCCGCCGCCGAAATGCTCCAAATGGCGAAGCCGACGAGAAACAAATAACGCAGGTTCATTTAGCTTCCCCCCTACAGATGAAAAGCGAAGATATTACCCTCAGTTTAAACTGGCAAGAGCTATCCGGATGGAAGCGGCTCCGCGTCACGCGAGGAATTGAACGTTTCCCGGGTGATTTTGAACTTGAAATGACAGAGCTCTACCCAGGGCAATCGCAAGATTTCCTTGTGTCTCCCGGCGATACCTGTGTTTTGCATTTAGGTGGTGAGCCAGTCATTACTGGTTATGTGGATCGAGTTGTGCCAAGCATTTCAGCCGAGTCACACGACATCCGCGTGACCGGCCGAGGAAAGTGTCAGGATCTTCTGGACTGCGCCGCCGTTTGGCCGAACGGGCAAATGAGTAACGTCAACGCGTACACGATGGCCAAGCAACTTGCCGCCGTCTACGATATCGATGTGATCTGTGATGTGGAAGGTCTATTGATGATCCCACAGATCAACATCATCCCGGGCGAATCGACATATGAGGTCGTCGAGCGTACGTCACGGTACAGTGCCTTGCTGGTCTACGAAGACCGAAGCGGCAACATGGTGCTCGCGCGCGCAGGTGCGGAGGCGATGGCGAGCGGCGTGCAAGAGGGCATCAACATCGAGGCAGCAACAGCCGAGCGATCGATGGATCAGCGCTTCTCGCACGTAACTGCATTGCTGACCGGCACTAACAACATGCAGGATCTGAGGTCGATCACTGCCCCGCATTTCACTGCTACCGACCCTAACGTTCCTCGTCGCCGTGAGCGCGTCATCTTTGCTGAAGCTGGCGATCTTGGGTGGGAAGTTGGCAAGCAGAGGGCGCTGTGGGAGGTAGCTTGGCGTCGAGGCCGTGCTGAGGTGATCCATGTCACAGTCGACAATTGGCGCGATGTGGCGGGAAACCTGTGGGAACCGAACAAGCTAATCGACGTGCTGATTCCGAGCCTTAAGGTATCGGGTGACCAGGCCGGCACCGTGCCGCAGCGCCTGATGATTGCCGAGGTGACCTATAGCCTCGACGAATCGGGAACCCATGCTCAGTTGACTTTGATGCCGCCCGAGGCATTTGAGCCTAAGCCGATCTTGCTTTACCCGCAATACGGCGATCTTGTTGGAACGGTGCCCTTGCGATGACACGAGACCTTGATGTGGGGCCGGTGCAGCGAATGGTTCGCCGAGCGCTAACCGCATTTGCGCGCGCACTGGTATCGGCAGTGAATGACTCTGGCGGGGTCCAGGTTGTGCAGATTGCGCTTAGTTCGACAGAGGTGCGCGATGGATCGCCGCGTATTGCTGAGTTCGGTTTCTCCTCGAATCCGCCGGACGGTTCCGATGGCGTAGTGGCGTTCCTTGGTGGAGATCGAACAAAGGGCATCGTGATCGGGACTTGTCACCAGCCGTCCCGCCCTCGCGACCTGAGCCCTGGGGAATCGATCTTGCACAGCCAAGACGGGAAATCTGTCTATCTGACGGCGGACGGCGGGATCGTGGTCGAGGCTAAGGGGCAGCCTGTTGTGGTCAACAATGCATCTGATGTCACTTGGAACTGCACCGGCAAGTTCACGCTGGTGGCACCCGACGGTGTTGAGCTTGATACGCCGCTGGTGAAATCGACTGGCGACATGCAAGACAACTTCGAGACCAACCCCCACACGCTGGCAGATATGCGACAGATTTCGAACGAACATATCCACCCGGTTAAGGGGGTGCAAAGCGGAGCGTCGGACGTGGTGAGCGATCCGCCAAATCAGAAGCAGTGAAAGCTTCCATATCGATCTACAAGCCTCCCTCGCGGAGGCTTTTTTTGTTTGGTGTGCATGGATACCTCAACCGTTTGGGACTCTGCAGCGAACCGAGGTGATTGGGTCCTCGATGGGGCTGCGCTCGAGACGGGAAATGACGTCACCACGGCTCTCCTGATCAGTCTCTTTACCGATCGAATGGCTGACCTGGACGACATCATTCCGGATGGTACGACGGACCCGCGCGGCTGGTGGGGCGATGACGTCGCTGCCGGCCCGATCGGTTCTCGCATGTGGCTCATCTTCAGAGAGAAGCAAACCAAAGAGACGCTGCAGCGGGCCTACGACTACATCGTCGAAGCCATCCAATGGATGATCGACGACAAAGTCGTGGCCCGATTCGACATAAACGTGTCGTGGACCAAGCGAGGCAACTTGCGCGCCCAGATTTCGGCATACAAGCAAGACGGCTCAATTGTGCCGAACGCATTCACATGGGCTTGGCAGGGGAATGACTGATGCCGTATCAACGACCCACACTAACTGAGCTTCAACAGCAGGTTGCATCCGACATCGCGTCCAATGTACAGGGGGCCGATCCGCTACTTCGTTTCGCAAACCTGAAGATCACTGGTCGAGTTCAAGCGGGCCTTGCGCACCTCCATTACGGATACATCGACTACATCGCCAAACAGGCGGTACCGTGGACGGCCACAGGCGAAT
>NZ_KB944433.1:0-27426 GCF_000389825.1 Pandoraea sp. SD6-2
GCGACGATCGTCCCCGCGTTGCTCACCTGATTGCCCAGCAGCAGCACGTAGCCACCGCCTTGCGTCACCGACGTCGGCGTGCGCGTCGTGATATTCGCCCCCGCCTGCACTTCGACCTTGCCCAGCGCATCGGTGAACGTCGGCGTCGTGCCGTTCGCGCCGTAGATCCCGTTCGTCTGAAACTGCGCGTCGCTCATGCGAGCCGCCGCGACCACCAGATTGCGCGTATCGACCTGACTCGTGCCGCCGAAGATCACACCGTTACGGTTCAGGACCAGTACGGTGCCGTCGCCGTGAATCTGCCCCTGAATCTGGCTCGGACGTGCCTGCGGGTCGTTCACACGATTCAGCACCGCCCAGTCGCTTTGCTGTGCAAAGTTCACCGACGTGTTTCGCCCGACGTTGAACGTCTCCCAGTTCAGGATTGCCTTATTGGCCGTTTGCTGGATGTTGACGTGGGTCTTGCCGTTGGCGCTCGTCTGCGTCGGCGCTTGAGCGTTGATCCAGCCCTTGGTCAGGCTGTTCGTGTCGACCTTCAGGCCGCCTTCGGTCAGGCCATCGGGGATGGTCGTATCGCTGCTCGCCGCTGCCGCGCGCGCATTGGCTTGTGCGGCCTGCATTGCCGCGATGTTCTGTGCGGCCGAACTCAGATTCGCAATCGAGCGCTGCAACTGCGCATTCGCCTGTTGCTGCTGCGCCGAGGGGTCCATCAGCGACGTGACCGGCATGCCGTTCGGCAGACGTCCCGTTTGCGACGCCGTTGCCTGTGCGGCACCGCGGGCGGCGAACCATGCGTTACTGAACGCCTGTTGCGCATGTGCTGCCCCCACCGTGGTGAGAAGCAGCGTGATTGCCTGAGCAACGGGGGCCACCCTGCGTGAACGGCGCTTACGTCCTATGCCGTTTCTGCAACCGCTGCTCTGCATTGCCGTTGCCCCTTCGCGTCCACGCATGCTCATGCCCGAATCCTCGCTAATAGTTGATCGTTCCCGGCAAGCTCGCCATTGGCTTCCCGTCGGAAACGTGCACATCGCCGCTTTTGGCGTTGTGTTGGCTTCCCGAGTCGCTAAGACGAATGGGTATTGCGAAAACCCTCAACTATTTCCCGATCATCGATACCTGCGAAATGCCGTCGTCGAATCGATCAACGCTGCGTGCTGCACGCAGCCAGATGGCGACACTTCCGCACAAGAGACCGTCAGCTCAGAATCAGCAGCCCTCCCGGCAATGACCTGGCATTCAGATCGAATGTGCTCTCCAGTTGTGATAGCGCGGCGTCGAGCGAAGCGATGCGGAAACGTCCTGTTACCCGCTGATTTCGGGCGGCCTCGCTCACGAGCACGACGCGCCCGGCGCGATAGCGATTGATCTCGGCGACGACATCGACAAGGCGAATCTGGTCGAACACCAGTTCGCCTCGGCGCCACGCGCTCACCGCTTGTGCATTGACGTTGCCGACATCGCTAAGCACGTGGTCGTTGTAGGCCACCTGCTGACGCGCCTGCAAGGCGCGCTTGCCCGCCGGATGGGAGACCTGCACCGAGCCGTCGATGCACGTGACACAAGCTTTGCCATCGAGATACCGCACTTCGAAGCGTCCGTCATGCGCGCGAGCGCTGCCCACGCCCGCGGACATCGTAAACGGTTCGGCCACCCCCCCCAGATCGACGGCGGCCTCGCCAGAGAGCAGCGTCATGCTCACCGTTTTGCCGTTGTGCACGCTTTGCCGGACGCGGGTCTGCGTGTTGAGCGTGACAACGGTCTGTGCCGCCAGCGTCAGCGTGCGTTGCTCGCCCACGGCGGTACGTTCGTCGCCCCCCCATGGGTCCGGCAGGGTGCGGCGAAACACATCTGGATAGAACCCTGCGACGGCCGCCGCCGCCCCTACTGTCACCGCGCCGCCGATGAACGCACGACGCCCCGCCGAGGGTTGCCGCCGTGCAGGACGAGCGGGCGCCGGTGCCGGAATCGCATTCGGATGCCGATCGGCATACATGCCGCTTGCCGTGCGCAGTGTCGCCCAGCGGTGCTTCACTGTGTTGAAGGCCGCCTTGTGATCGGCGCTCGTGTCGAGCCAGCGACGAAAGGCTTGTGCATCGACTTCGGTCACGTCACCGGAATCCAGCAGCCGCAGCCAGACGCGCGCCTGCCGTTGCAGGTCGTCCGAAGAGGAGGCTGAATGAGTGTCGCGTGTATTCATTGCGTCAAAATGGGCGCCATGCCAAAGGCAGGCAATTTAGCGGTATCGATGTCGCGGAACTGCGCATCTCCGGATGCCGCCAATGTGTGGACGAACGGCACCCCTCAAATCCCTCAATTATTTTTTGGCTTTCAGTTTCTCGTCCAGAAAATCGTGTGCACGGCGCAACTCGTTCTCGACAACGCGCAGCGAAACCCCCAGGCGCTCGGCCACGGCTTTTTGAGGCAGTCCTTCCCATCGAACCAGTAACAACACCTGACGACGCCGTTCAGGCAGCCGCTCCATCAATTGCATGAGGGCATCGAGTTCCGACCGATCTTCCGCAACGCGTGCGGGGCCGGGCGCCGTGTCCGACAGATGCATCAACGTATCGACCTCGTCGAACGAAAGCGAACGGCTTTGCTTGCGCTGCGCGTCGAGCGCGATATTGACGGCCACACGTACCAGATAACTGCCCGGGCTCTGTACCGTCTCGCTCGCTCCCGGCTCCTGCGTTTGCAGCTTGACCCAGGCGTCGTGCAAGGCGTCGCCCGCCAGATCGCTGTTACCGAGCAGGCGTGTGAGACGGCGCTTCAGATTGTGGTAGTGCCGGGTGAGGTACTCGGGCAGGGGTCTGACATTCTCGGTCATGAATGACCGTCCTTGCCCTGCGACCGGCAAACGGGGGATGCGCCGGCGTGGTCAGGGTCGCGTGGCAGCAACACCATCGTCAGCGGTTGCGCCAGATCCGGAGGCGGCGCGCCGTCAATGCGCACAGTTGCCAGCACCCCGAGCACAGCAGCATCGCGCCTGCGCTCTCCGGTCGATGTCAGTAGACGCGCCTGACGCAGAGTCCCCGTCGCATCGATCTCGAAACGCAGCAGCGTTCGGTATTGCCCCGGCCGGGTGAGCGTATTGGCACAAAGCGCAGCCCAGACGCCCGCCTGCACCCGGCCGGCATAGGCAGTGGCCGGCGCGGCGTAGCTCGGCGACGACGATTCGGTCGTCGACGCCTTGAGTACGAACGCTTCTGCGGGACCCGTCCGGGCGCGCTGGACGGTGAGCCCCGAGCCCGCCAGCAAACGCTCCAGCGCGGTGTCGGCCGGAAGCTCGCCGTGTACGGGCGATGAGGTGAGGCCGGCCACCTGAGCACTGCTAAAGAGAGCGGGACGGCCGGAGATCATGGCGTAACGTTGCAGGGCATCGGCCAGTGGCTGCGCAGGAATATCGAAGAAGAACGACTTGGGTTCGGCGCCGGACTTCGGCGTTTGTTGCACGGTGATTGCCGGCACGGCAGACCGTCCGGGCTCACCGTCGGCACCGGCGAAGGCATCGACCGGCGTACTTCGCGCGGGCGTCGTCCCCACGCTCAACACCAGTAGCAGCCCCCCACAGCGGCGTAGACCAGGCAAGTACAGACGCAAGATGCATGCTCCCGGCTTCCGAAAAGACAGCGCGTCAGGCAAAGCGCCGGCCTCGCTGCGCGCCGGACGGCACGCGTCAGTCGCCCATGCAGCACGCAACTCTGGAAAATACGGATGATGACATCGGAGTACGACAATTCTGTTACACCCCGCGACTGGCATTCGATGGCAAGGGGAACACGTTGCTGGCGGGCAGTCGGCCCGCATCGGCCGTATCAGGGAAGGCCGTGCCCTTCGAGGTGACATTGGCGAGGTCGATGAACCTGCCGGCGCAACGCGTAAGCGGCCACGACGGCCGCAGCAAAACCCGATGCCGCACCGACACAGAGCGACCAGCGCGGGCCGCCATGGTCGGCGACCCAGCCCACGATCGGAGCCCCGATCGGGGTGCCACCGAGTGCGATACCCAGGCGCAGCGCCATCACCCGCCCTCTCATGGCGGGCTCGGTCGAGAGCTGCATCAGGCTATTGGTCGTGTTGGTGAAGGTCAGGGCGGCCACCCCGATGACGACCAGCGCGCCGGCGAACAGCCAATAGTTCGGGGCGATGGCAGCCAACGTGCAGCCCAGTCCGAAAGACAGGGTACTGATCAATAGCGACACGAACTGCGGGCTGCTACGACCAGCGGCAAGCAGAGCGCCCGAGATCGTGCCAACGGCCATGATCGATGACAAGAGACCATAGCCGCGCGCATCGGTGTGGAAGACCCCCACGGCCATGGTCGAGATGAAGATCGGAAAGTTAAGGCCGAATGTGCCGATCAGGAACAGCATGACCAGGATTGCCTTGAGGTCCGGCCGGGACCAGACATAGCGAAATCCCTCGGTGAAGCCGCCCTTGCTGCGGCGAGCCCTCGCGCTGAGACGCAGTTCGGAGACGCGCAACAACGACAAGGAGGCGAGAACCGCAACAAAACTGGCACCGTTGATCAGGAAAGCCCAGCCGGTGCCGACCGAAGCGATGACCGCGCCGGCCGCCGCAGGCCCGATCATCCGCGCGGCGTTGAACGAGGTCGAATTGAGCGCAACGGCGTTCGACAGATCCGCGTCGCCGACCAGTTCTGCCACGAAGGTCTGGCGCACGGGCGCATCGAAGGCTGCCGCGCAACCGGACAGAAAAGCCAATAGATAGACATGCCAGAGCTGGACGGCGCCCGCGACGGTGAGCCCTCCCAATGCCAAGGCAAGCGCGCCCATCGTTGCCTGAGTTGCCATGAGGAGCTTGCGCTGGTTGAAGCGATCTGCCGCGAAGCCCGTCCAGGGCAGTAGCAAAAGCTGCGGCCCGAACTGGAGCGCCATGACCGTACCCACGGCCGAAGCACTATGGTGCGTAAGTTGAGTCAGCACCAGCCAGTCCTGAGCCGCTCGCTGCATCCAGGTGCCCACGTTGGAAACCAACGCGCCGACCGCCCAGACCCGATAGTTGTAGCCCCTTAGCGAACGAAAGACACCGGAGGTCATTGCGCTCAGGAACGCTCGAGCCTATGACCATCGTGCAGGCGGCCAAATAGCCGCGCGCAAAGCAGGCCAATGACCAGAATGCCGAGCGCGAACGCAACGGCATCGCCCGTGATCTTCAATTCGAAATCGCCGACGCGGCAGACGAGCACGTAGCCGACGACGATATTGAAAAAGCCCCAGAGCACGTTCACGGTCGGAGACGAAAGCCCTTGCCCCGGCGGCTTGGCGAACGGGCTCTGAAACGGCTTTCCCATCACACCGCTGACGAAATGCGGCACCGCGTTCGTGAGAAAGGCACCGCCGAAGAAATAGGACACGAGATGCAGCCATTCCATTTTCAGGCGTTCCTCGTTCCGAGCAGATCGACGATTTCCTGGGCGGTGCCAGTTTCTCCCAGCCTCGGGAAGACATTCTTGATGCTGTAGTCGTGCGTCTCGAGGCGCGCGTCGGTCATGGCGTCGATGGCCAGAGTGACGTTGAATCCCTGCTCATATGCCTGGCGAGCGGTCGCCTCGACACCGGTTCCGGTGGCGACGCCCGTGACGACAACCTGGGTGACGCCCCGTGCCTTCAACCGGTCTTCGAGGTCAGTGCTGGCGAACGCGCCCCAGGTCTGCTTCGTCACGACGATGTCGCCAGACTGTTGGTCGAGTTCGGGGATGAGATCAGTCCATCCGGGCGGGAACGGTTCACTGCGGCGAGGCTGCTCAGTGCGGCCCGGTGCGCCACCGGCGACATTGACGAGCACGACGGGCAAGCCGCGTGCGCGAAACGCGTCGAGCAACGCTTGCGTGCGCTCCACGACCTTGTCTATGCGGTGAACGAAGGGGAAGCCGACGATACCCTTTTGCAGGTCGACGATGATAAGGGCAGTGTTCGGATCGAGCGTGGTGATGGCCATAGCTATCCTGAAAGGGTGCTGGAATCACTCAGAAGTCGGCGAGCCGCTGCAGCAATTTCACCGCGTCCGCGAGTGCGTCCTGTTCTTGGGGAGACAACTGCGTTTGCAGGGCACGAAACAGCCAATCCTCTTTGGCGGCCCGACTGGCGTAGAGGGTTTTGCGGAAATCGGGCGTCAGGGAGATCAGGGTTTGCCTGCCATCGGTCGGGTCGGGTTCGCCGCTCACGGCCCCCGTCGCCTCCAGACCGGCTACCGTGATACGCATGGATTGAGGACGCACGCTCTCCGCCCGCGCGAGGGCTGAGACGGTTGCAGGGCCGTCACGATCCAGACGGAGAAGCACCGACTTCTGAGCGGATGTGAAGTCGCCCGGATGCGCTTGCTCCCGCACCCGTCGAACCAGTTTGCTCAGGGAAATGCGCAGCTCACCCGCCAAGGCGGCCAACCTGAGAGTCTCGGATGTGTGTGATTGTTTGACCATGCGCGGATAATATCATACAGATAATCTGTACAGATAATATGTACAGGTTGCATGTGTATATGCGTGACCGAACCGTTCATGTAACAACCACATTGGCTCGACGTCTCGGTCATTCACAACGAAACGCACCCGCCAATAGCATGCACTTGCGTCATTGAATACCGGCATCGAAACCGCCGTCGTACGAAATTCCATCGCACCATCTGCCTACCCAAAATGAGGGATCGCGACAGCGACGACTGCGTGCTAACGTTGCCCCGGCCTCGCCGCACCGGCAAACAGCACGCGGCACGCTGAACATCGTTCCCTGTCAAGGAGACCCTCGCGATGACCGAATTTCGTCCAACCCGCCGACAGGCGCTGAAGCTCACGGCGGCGTCGCTCGCGGCACCGGCATTGCTGTCACCGGCAACCAGCGCCATCGCCGCCGGACGCGCAGATCTCGACGCCGCCATCAATCGCTTTGCCGCCCTCTCGCCGAAAACGACAAGTTGTCTCGTGGTGGCAACCCCGCCAGAAGGACTGGGCTGGCGTGCCGGCTACGCGCCCGAGCAACTCCTGTTCGTTGGCAGTGCTGTCAAAACTTACATCCTCGGCCAGTTCCTGCTCGACGTGGAGTCCGGCCGCAATCAACTCTCCGGCACACAACTGTGCACCGTCAGTGACACCGTGCGCACGCCGGGCAGTCCGGTGTTCATCGGTCTGAGCGGACAGACGCAATACCGCACCGCTCTCGAATCGATGATCTCGCACAGCGACAATATCGGCACCGACATCTCGCTGGCCGCCGTCGGACCGGCGCGCGTGCGTGAACTCGTCAGGCGAATGGGACTGAACACGGTGCGCATCCCCGATTCCACACGCATCCTCTTTTCCTATCTGGCGGGCGCGCCATCGGGCGTCGATCTCGGCTGGGAAGGCATGCAGAAACTGGCGCACAACGAGAAGGTTTATTACGACAATCGTCCTCTCGTTTCTCGCACCGATGTCATCAACGATAAACAGTCGATGACCAGTTCGGCAAACGATCTCGTGAATTGGTACCAGCAAACCCTCGCAGGAAAAGTCTTCGCGAAGCCAACGTCGCTCGTCGAGTTCAAGCGAATCTCGGCGATGGCCGACGCGGTGTGGATGGCCGTGCCCCAAGGGCTGCTCGCCTACGGCAAGGGCGGCAGTCTTGACTGGGAGAAATTCCACGCTCTGTGCTTCGCCGGACAGATGTTCCTGGGCAAAACGCCCGTGACGTTCAGCTTCACGTCGAACTGGCAAGGCGACAAGACAAGCGTCGAGCGCACCGACGAATTCATCTCGGCGGTCAGCGACGTACTCAAGGCAGCCACGAATTCCGTCTGAGCGCCCGCCAGATCGGCCCCGGACAGTCGTCCGGGACCGTGAAGCGCCGGCCATCCGCATTCAGAAGTGCTTCGCGAGCCGCAACGCGGCGCTTTGTACCGTTTGCGACGCCGCCGTGCGAAGGTTGTACTCCGCACGGACCTCAAGCCCTTTCGACGACAGCAACTCGACCCCGAGCGCAAAGTTGGCATAGACACGCGGTTGTGAAGACGTAATGCGAAACGCCGCACCCGGGAACTGCACGAGCGACGCCTCGACGCTCACATCCCCTTTCGACGCAAAACTCATCCCCGCGGACAGATAGGGACGCACAGTCACGCCGCGATAGTCGAGACGTGCGCCCACCTCGATGGCAGGACTCAGCACCGCCGTTGTGCGCCCTTCGCTTTGCATCGCAAGATCGAACACACCGGCGCCGCTTTCGAGGTAAGCCGAATTCCTGTCGTACACGACGTCCAGATCGGTATAAGGCTTCACGTACCAGGCGGCATGGTTCAACTGATAGGACAACCGGGATCGCGCGCCGACGAAAAAGGCGTCCGGCCGACTCGTCGCTTGCGCGGACGCGCCCGGATAAGCGATCGTTCGATTCTGCGTGCCACTCTCGTAGCCGCCCAGCACGGCGAGCGCGATTTGCCACGGCCCCATCTGCCGCTTCAACGTCAGCCCGCCCCGAAAGCCATCGCTCGATACGTCCAGCGAGCGATCCGACGAGCGGGCATGCGTCACGACGTAACTCGCAGATCCGCCGAAAAACCAGTCATGCGCAATTTCCTTCTGTGCCCCGAATTGATACGTCACCTGCTGACTGCGAAAACCCACGTCGTCCGCCGTATCGAATCGATCGGCACGGGTGCCGATCACGCGAGCCCAGACGCAACTCCCTTCACCCATACGCGTGCCATTGGTGACGAACTGCGGGCAGCTCATCAATCGATTCAGGAAGTCGTAGTTCTCATGCCCTCGCGAACCCGCGCGCATGAGCGTCGCCGCCCCGGAGAGTACGTCCAGCGTCTTGCGGTAGGACGCCGCATCGCCCGCGCTCACGAACGGCTGGAACAATGGTCCGGCCTCGACCATGCCCGCATCCCAGTGAGTCTGTAGAAAGTCGGCGAACGACGCCTGATTGGTATTCAGCGACACGCCCGGCGGCCGGAAGTTGGCGTCCACCGATATCAGCGGATCCTGCGAGCCGCCATAGTGATCCTTCATCCGATAGTCGAAGACTAGCGCCGTACTCTTTGCGACGGCCGTCTCACCAGTTGGCGCCTTGTCGAAGTGCCCGATGCCAAGCCAGATGTTCTTGACCGGATTGCGAAGGATCGGCACGACGCTGCCTCCGAACGTCAATGCGCCCGTCACCGCCAGGAAGTCGCTGTTGTGGTTGGTGAAATCGAGGTCGGGCGCGTAGATGCCGGTGCCCGTCTGCCTGAAGTCTCCATACACTTGCGACGCCTGGAACACGCCCGGACCACCGGGGCTGATCGTGCCGTAGTTTTGCGTCAGCCCGGCCGAGAGCAACCGTGCCGTGCGTAACTCACCGCCCACGCGATTCAGAAACGTGCTGTCGGTGGTCAGTTGCACATTGCCCTGCATCACGCCACTGTTGGCGACACTCGCCTTGCTCATCGAAACGATGGCCGTTGCGGCTGACACCGTGCCAGCGTTCTCGACATTCACACCATCGGTATTGATGGCCAGAATGCCGATGCCCGAGGTCGCATTGGCCACCACGCTCGCGCCTTTGCCGATCGTCACGCCGATCGGCTTGCCTTGCATTGAGCCGGCCCCCGCGTTGCCCATGCTGATCGCCGCAATCGCGGGAGAGCCTGCGCCCATGGCGCCGACCACGCTGCCCGGTTGAAGCGTCACGTCGATCGCGCCGCCCGCGTTGCCACTCGCGCTCGCCGGCTGTTTCAGCCATACGCCGCCGTCGCTGAACACCGCCCCGCCGCCAAGACTCATCGCAAGGATGGCCGGGGCATTCGCGCCGTAGGTCACCACGCTGCCACTCGTACTCACCTGCACAGTGTTGCCCGCCCCCACCGCGCCGGAGACGTTGGCCTGTCGCACCATGTCGAGACCGTAAGTCACTGCGGCGGCATCGCCTGCGATACCGCCACCGCCGCCCACGGACTGCGCCAGCACGCCTGCCGCGCCGTCACCGTGGGTTCGGATGCCGCCATCGACAGCCACTTCCACCGTGCCGCCGTCATTTGCACCCGAGCGCGTGACGGAATTGTTGACCGACGCCAGCGTGACGCGTCCCGGCGCGGTGGTCGCCCCCGCAATGCCCCCGCCCCCGCCGACACTTTGGGCAACGATGCCATGCGCATCCTGACCGAGCGTTTGCACCGCGACGTTACGTGCGACGTTCACATTGACGTCGGCACCGCTGCCAAACGTATCGCCCTGCGCACCCAGTGTCAGGCTCGTGACCGGTAACGCGAACGGATTGCCGCCCTGAACGAGCGCGACATACCCGCCGCCACCGCCGATACTCTGCGCGAGTACGCCAAAAGATAGCGCCCCTTGCGTCGACAGTACTGCCTGCGTTACCGCAAGGTTCGTCAGATCGACACTGACGCTCCCGGCGTTGGCTTGCAGACTGCTGCCCCCCGCTGGCGACGCACCAAGCTTGACGACCGCCCCGCCGAGCAACGACGCGACCTGCGCGCCGACGGTCATTCCCGCAGCGCCGCCGCCGCCCGCAACGGACTGCGCGAGGATGCCATGCGAGAGCACACCGCTCGTGTAGACGCTGCCGGAACTAACGACCGAAACGGGTGCACCGTTCATGCTCGACGGCGACAGCGCACCGCTCAGGGTACTGCCCAGCGTGATGACGGGGGCGGCGACCTGCTGGCCAGCGGCGAGGTGCGTGCTCGCGTTCCCCGTAAGGCCGACCGCTGCCGCTCCCCCGCCGCCCGTGATGCTTTGCGCAACGACGCCGCTCGAATCCACGCCCTGTGTGGCGATCACGCCGCCGCTCTTGACGTTCACATGAGCGAACTGTCCCGCGTTGCCCGCCGGATTACCGGTGTACGCTCCTCCGAGGGAGAGCGACAGGGCCGGCGACGTCGATCCGGCAGCCGCGCCGAGGCTGCTCGCGCCGAAGGTGTAATCCGTCGCGGCCGCCTGCCCGCCCCCGCCGGAGATGCTTTGAGCGAGAATGCCCGGAGAACTGTCACCACGGGTCTGAATGCGGCTGGCGGGATCGCTGGCGTCGACATTGACCAGCCCCCCGCTTCCCGCGCTGCCACCCCGCCCGCCAACGCTGACATTGACGCTGTGCTGCGCGCTGGCGAGATTCGAGCCAAGCAGGTCGATGATGCGGGTTACCTCATTAATGATCCCCGGCGCATCTTTAGGTGCCCAATTTGAGAGAAAAAGCTCAAGGTTCTGCGACGTCGCTGCCCCCGTTCCGCCACCGCCACCCACGCTCTGCGCCAGGATGCCCGGCGCGCCGAACCCATTCGTGGATAACGTGCCGGTATTGAGCACGCTCACTTGCCTGCCATCGCCACCCCAGCCCCCCGATCCACCGACGGCGACATTCGTCCCGACGTTGGGCGAGACGTTGAAATAGGTGCCGACCTTGCCGGCCATTACGCCCAACAGGCTATCCAGACTCGAAAGCAGGCTCGATACGCTGGTCGATGCAGCAGTGCCGCCCTGACCGCCCCCGCCGCCGATACTCTGCGCGACGATGGCCGCCGAGCCGTCGCCCGACGTCGTCACCCGACCGTAGTTACTGACGGTGGCTGCGTTACCGGCCCCGCCCTGACCGCCCGAGCCACCCACGCGAACGTCCACACCGACCGTCAGCGAACCGAACGCCACATTCATCGAATTGCCGGGACGCATCAGCCAATTGCCAATCGTCTGCAACAGCCCCTGAACCGATCCGGGCGCGCCGAGCGTGGCGCCAAACGACTTCGCGGTTTCCTGTTGCACCATGCCGCCCACGCCACCGCCGCCACCGATGCTTTGCGCGACGATGCCCGACGAGTGATCGCCGGTCGTGAGCACGCTGCCATCGATATTATTGGTCACCAAAGCGGCCGCGCCGTCGCCCCCGCCACCGCCGGCACCACCGATTGTCGCGCCCACGCTGATGTTGAAGCGACTGTTCGGCGCGGCAATCGATTGCGCCCGCAGCGCGGCGGCAGCACTTCCCCCGGCACCGCCGCCCCCTCCGATGCTCTGGGCCAGAATGCCGACACTCTTGTCGCCCTGCGTCCAGATGCCGCCGCTGTTGTCGACCTGCGCTATTCCTCCTCCGCCGCCGTCGCCGCCGCGACCTCCGATCGAGACGTGCGGGCTGAGCGTGGCGGTAGGCACCTCCGGGCCGAGATCCGGTGCGATGGTGAGCGTTGCCGAACTGGCGAGTCCGCCGTAGCCCCCGCCGCCGCCGACGCTTTGCACGACGGCGCCATCGCTTGCGGCGGCCTGCGTCGTGATGCTGCTCCCGTCTTCCAGCGTGAGATGCGCCAGGCCGCCCGCTCCGCCACCACCGGCGCTGCCGCCATGACTGACAGCGACGCCAAGCCCAACACCGACGGTCATGGCGCGGGAAGACCCACCGGCACCGCCGCCACCGCCGACGCTTTGCAGCAGAATGCCGGTCGAGCCCGCGCCGGCGGTGGAAATGGCGCCGCCCAGATCCATGACGGCGTTACCGCCATTTCCACCGGCACCGCCATGGCCACCCGTGGCGATGCCGACGATGATGCCGGTCGTGTCAGCGTCGCCACCGTGCCCGCCACCGCCGCCAATGCTCTGCACCTGCACGCCGGGGCTCTGATCACCGGTCGTGAAAATCGAGCCGTTGCTGCCGACCGAAATGTTGCCGCCGAGTCCGCCGTTGCCACCCGACCCGCCGCCGATATTCATGATCCCCTGACTCAGTTCGGCGCCACCCGCCCCGCCCCCGACCGCGTGCGCCAGGATACCGACGGCGTCATTCCCCATGGTCATGATCGTGCCGTCGTTTTTGATATCGACCGCCAGACTTCCGGTGTTACCGCCCGAGCCGCCATTGCCACCATGTCCCGACCAGGGTCCGGATTCGCCGCCGTTGCCGCCTGCGCCCCCGATCACAGCGACCCGAATACCCATCGCGCCGACGCCTCGTGTCACGATGCTGCCGGTATTCGTGACCGTGACGGATCCCGGCGTTCCGCCGTCTCCGCCCTGAAATCCGTTCCCGGTGACACCGCCGCCGCCATCGCCGCCGTCGCCCCCCAGGCTATAGGCGGCAATGCCCGGCGCATTGGCCCCATCGGTCGTAATCGCCGCACCATTCGTGAGCGTGACGTTGCCGGCGTTACCGCCATTGGACCCTTTGACGTCCGTGCTATCGCTCATTCGTTTCGGCCCGTTACCGCCTACGGAGCGCGCGAGCACGCCGACTTCGCCGTCGCCGTGTGCCGTCACGGTGCCGTCCGCAATGGACACGGTGACATTACCGGCGTTACCGCCCCATCCGGAGAGCACATAGCCGCCTTCCCAGTCATCGATCCCCAATCCACCCTGTCCGCCCAGCGACTCGGCACGAATGGCCGCGCCACCGTTGCCGCCGCTTGCGCTCGCGGTGACGACGGCCCCGCCACGCACGACCACGCTGGCGTCTCCGGCATTTCCCCCGACCCCGGCATTCACGCCGGCTCCCCACGGAATCGCACTGGTCTGCCCATTGCCTCCGATCGATTGCGCCGACAGACCGTAGCCGACAGCGCTCACCGAGCCGCCGTCGAGCGTAAGGCGTGCAAAATTTCCGGTCCCGCCATTGCCGTTGCCATGGCCGCGATTGCCCCACAGACCGCCATCTCCCCCTTTGGACAGTACGGAGACGCCGAAACCGTTACTCACGACGGTGCTTTGCGCGAGAACGAAGTCGACGATGCGTCCGAAACCGCCGCTGCCACCCCAGTGATCGCGACCACTGACATCGTCGCCGTTGCCACCGTTACCGCCACTCACGTCGACAGCGACGCCGGTCGCCCCGCCTATCGACAGAATGTTCAGGCCCGTGAGGGTGCGTTCGACGTCGATCTGACCGGGCTCGCCATCCGCGCCATTGGAGTCGTAACAGCAACCGCCCGTGGCGCCTCGATAGTCGAGGAACAGCGGTCCCGACGTCTGTGCGACGGCTGGCCCTGCGAGCATGAGCCCCGCCACACCGCAGATTGCCCTGAGGCGACGCGGCGTCGCCCGTGCGGAAAACCGATCTTCCACGCTGCCCCCCGATCCGAAAGCGTTTGTCCAATGCCCGGATTTGCACCCCGTGTCATGTCGATGTCGTGCGCGTATTGCCGAGCCTTGCGCAGCGCGAACCCGTTTGTGCGAAACGTAGCATTCGATGTGCGGCGTCCGGCATCCCCCGAATTGAGTAAATGCGGGCCATGCCTACCCTGTTTGGGGGATGGGCGCTACGATGGCGGTGCGCTAATTTGCACGACATTCCCCTTACTCACCCTCCGGAACCCTACGCCATGCCTGTCAACCCGCCAGTCGATACCGAACCGGTGCTCCCCGGGCCGTTATTGCTCGTGGAAGACGATCCGGCCACGCAAACGCGCATGAGCAGCATCCTCAAATCGCTGGGCTACAGGAATGAGACGGTCTGCCTGGCCGGGAGCCTCGCGCAAGCGCGTCAGCGTCTGGCGAGCACGCCGTTCGCGCTGATACTCGTCGATGTCGGCCTGCCGGACGGCAGCGGCGTCGATCTGATCGGCGAGTTGCATGACAGCGATCCCGCGCTTCCGATTCTGGTAATCTCCGCGTGGAGTACGGAGCAGATCATCGTGCGTGCGCTAAGGGCAGGCGCGACCGGGTATTTGCTCAAGGAGCGCGACGACGAGGAAATTGCGCTCTCGATACGCAGCGCGCTGCGCGGGGGCGCGCCGATCGATCCGTTTGTTGCCAGGCATATTCTTAGCCTTGTCGGGGTCAGCCGACCGGCGCCACGCTCACCGGGGGCGACGCCTGGCACCGGTGAGCGGCCAACAGCCGAGGCCGTGCCGGCATTGAGCCCGCGAGAAATCGAGATTCTCGGGCTCGTCGCCAAGGGCATGACGAACCGCGAGATTGCAGCACTGCTCAATATCTCCAGTCTCACGGTCGCATGCCACATCAAAAACATCTACAAGAAGCTCGCGGTCAACTCGCGCACACAAGCTGTGTTCGAAGCGCGTACCTTCGGCTTGTTGCCCTGACCCGGCGGATCGGCACGATCCATGTTGCGCTGGCCGGATCGCTGTCTCTGCTCTGTCTTATTGGTCTAGTCCCGGGCATCGCAACCGCACAAGGGCAAACACGCCCAGCCGACAACACCACACTAACGTTCGATCGCATCGAGGCCGTACGCGCCACAAGCGACAGCGCCACGGGCATGAACCCCACAGGGGCCAACTGGCGCGCCGCCCATGCCCCCGAAACCGGCTGGACCAATGTCACGCTGCCCGATGTCTGGACACGCCGCTGGCCCGGCTATAACGGCGTGGTCTGGTATCGGCTCACATGGCGCGAACCGGCAAACCCGCGGCCGCGCGGACTGCTGCTGGAATACATGAACATGGCAGGTGCGGTCTATCTGAACGATGTGCTGATCTTGCGCGACAACTCGCTTGTCGAGCCGCTCACGCGGGCATGGAATACGCCGAGGTACGGGGTCCTGGACGCACCGGTGCTACGCCCCGGCGTGAATACGATGCTCGTGCGCGTCTCAGGCCTTGCCGCGTACAGCCCGGGACTCGGCCCGATCGTCCGGGGAGCACCCGACACCGTTCACGAGCGCTACGAGCGGGAGCAATGGGTGCGGCGCGATCTGCAACTCTTCAGTCTCGCGATCACCCTCACCCTGGGGATACTCGTGTTGATGCTCTGGCTGTATCGCCGCAATGAAACGGCCTACGGCTGGTTCAGTGTGATGTCGCTCACCTGGTGGCTCTACGCGGTCAATCAGGTGGTCACCCGGCCCTGGCCATTTACAACGAACGACGCATGGGAGATCTTCGTCTCCATCGCATTTCTGGCCTACTGCGGCAGCTTCACGATGTACGTACTGCGCTTTTGCGGCCGACGCATGCCGCGCACCGAAGCGCTGTTATGGACAACGTTCGGCGCCGGGGCGATCTGGCTAATCGTCATGCCGCATGATCGCATCGAGACGTCGCGCGCGCTCTGGGCCATCGTCCCCGGCGTGACTTATCTGGCGAGTTGCGTGCTGCTTTTCATCCTCACATGGCGGGAGCGAAGGCTGGAGCAACGCATCGTCTCAATGTGCGCGTTGACCTTCGTGGTCGCTGGCACCCATGATTTTCTGGTGTATTTCGGCGTGCTGGCATCGAACGTCTATTACACGACGCAAACGTCTCAGGTGCTCATGATCGGCATGGCCATCGTACTGGCGAAACGATTTGCCGAAAATTCCCGGAGAATCGCGCAGTTCAATGACGAGCTGCGCGTTGGCATCGATAACGCGCGCGAGGAACTGGCACATACACTCAATCGCCAGCACGAACTCGAAGTCGTCAACGCACGCCTCGCCGAGCGGCTGGATCTCGCACACGATCTGCATGACGGCCTTGGTGGGGCGTTGGTTTCGAGCATCGCGGCCATCGAACATGCGCCGCACACGTTGCCGCCGGCACGCTTTCTTGGATTGCTCAAGGAGATGCGCGACGAACTGCGTTTCGTCATCGACACGGCGGCAACGCATCAGCAAGGCGAACTGGCGCTCGCCGAACAAATTGCCCCATTGCGGCACCGGATTTCGGTGCTCTTCGAGACTCAGAACATCGAGTGCATCTGGCGGCTCGACGGCATCACGCAATGCGTGCTGAGCGCCGCACAATCGCTGGAGTTGCTGCGCATTCTTCAGGAAGCGCTCACCAACGTGCTCAAGCACGCGCGAGCAACTCGGGTCATTGTCGAACTGCGGCACGACGATGGCCAGATCACCTTACACGTCGAAGACAACGGTGTCGGTTTCGACATGAGCGGCGTGCGAATCAATGCCGATACCCCGGAGGGCGGACACCTTCACGGCACCGGCCTCAACAGCATGCACCGGCGTGCGCAACGATTGGGCGGCTCGCTCGCGCTGCGGCGGGAGAACAATGCGACGATTGTGATGGTGCAAATCCACCACCCGACGTCCCCCCGTCTTCAGTAGCACTGAGCTTTAGAGTCCGAGGGTTAATGTAACTGCTTTTCCGCCAGGTTCCGGGCGTAGGTTGCCGGCGTTAATCCGCCCAGTGATTTCTTCGGCCGCTCCTCGTTATATTCCCGTCGCCATGCCTCGATCACCACCTTGGCATGCGGCAGGCTGGTGAACCAGTGTTCGTTCAGGCATTCATCCCGGAAGCGTCCGTTGAACGATTCGATGTAGGCATTCTGGTTGGGTTTGCCCGGCTCGATCAGGAACAGTTTTACGCCTCGCTCGTGCGCCCAGTTCAGCATTGCGCGACCGCAAAATTCCTTGCCGTTATCGGTACGAATCGCTTGCGGCAAACTTCGCAACGCCTCGCGCGTCACCTCATTCTCCAGCCGCGATTCCGCCAGCAGTTTCTTCAACCGGGCGTTTTCGGCCTCCAGATCCTTCAGCCGCTTCGCGTCGGATACATTCATGCCGCCGAACTTACTGCGCCAAAGGTAGTAACTGGCCTCGGAGAAGCTGTGCTGGCGGCATAGTTCCTTGACCAGTATTCCCGTCTCGGCTTCCCGCAGGAAGCCGACGATGTGCTCGTCGGTGAATCTCTTCTTCATGTCCAATCTCCTGACTACGTGATTGGACTCTAAATCGCCGCGCTACTCAAATCGGGGGAGACGTCGGGTATCAATTGTCTTGATGAAGCTCTGCACTTTGCAAACGTCTACCCCGTGGTGAGTTACCAGCAAAACGCCGAAAAACGCGCCGAAATGCCGCAGGATCGGCATAACCAACACGAGCTGCGACGTCATCCACTGAAACACTGGTAGTTTCCAAAAGATGTGTTGCATGTGACACACGCAGACGTTGAACAAGTTCGTTCGGCGTCATACCAAGCCCGGTGTGCATGCGCCTTGCCAGCGTTCTTGGCGAAATAGCGGCGACAGAGGCCAGTTCTTCCAGCGTGATCTGTCGGTCGATGTTGTTGATAATGAAATGCTCGACTTTCTGCAAGACTGGGTCAGACACACGAAGGTGCTCCATCGCCATATAGTGTGATTGGGAGGAGCGATTGTCCAATACCAAATAACGGGCTGCCCACTGCGCCAGTGTAGGGCTAGCAATGCGCGCGATGACAGCTAGCATCAAGTCTGCATGGGCGAAAGCCGAACCAGCCGTCAGTACGCCAGGAGCCTGAACAACCATCCGATCTGCTGCCAGGGAAACAGCGGGAAAACGGCGCGCAAACACAGAGGAAAGCCACCAAGTTGTTGTCGCTCGTTGCCCATCCAATACGCCTGTTTCAGCCAACATAAACGTCGCAGAACAGGATGCGGCCAGCATGACTCCCTTTGCCGCTGCACGTTCTAAAAATGCTGTCACACGTTGAGCTTCTTCCCGAGACAGTAATTCCTCAATCGACGTTTCGGTGGCTGCGAACCAGCCTGGCACCACCAGAACATCTGAAGCGCCAATACCTCGCAAACTGAGTGCGCCATCGACTGAGATGGAGCGACCAGCGCCAGATCGGACTGGATGACCATCAAGCGATACAACACGCTGCCGGAGCAGTCTGGCAGCGTGTGGAGCATGGGTCGAGCGGTTGTCAGCCAAGTGTGCGGCTGAACTGACGATATCAATTCCTACGCCTAGGCAGCTTTCAGTGACACCGTTGAGTGCAAGATGAGTAATCATAGTGGCAATTTTAGACCGAATATAGTCATTCTTGCCACTTCCGGGAAAGGAGTCAGCCACCTACTATTTTAGGTATGAATATCATTGATAAAAATGCGAAAATTGCGCAAATCCATGAGGCATCAAGACCTGGCGCGCTGGTCAAGCTGGACTCGTCGTGGTGGAGGTTTGGTGGCCTTCATGGTGGTTTGACATCGAGCCTGCTGACGGGCGCAGTGCGTGACAAATCGCAGGGACGTGTCTTGCAACAAATCTCGGCACGCTTCCGCCGTGCCTTACGGACTCCGTTCATTCTGGAGGCGCACGAACCCTGCCAAGGGAAAACCGTATCCTGGCTGGATGCCGATGCGATCCAAGAAGGTCATGTCGCTATATCAGCCAGTGCGGTGTTCGCCGAACCCCAGCAGAGGTTTGCGCAAACCTTTACTCCCCGAATGCCTGTAGTGCCGCCGTGGTCGCAGTGCCCGGTTTTCAGTGTACCGCCCGAGTTTGCACCTTTCGCACACCACACCGAAATCCGAGCGGTGGGTAACGTCCGACCGTTCAGTGGTGGAGCAGAACCGGAACTCATGGCCTGGTTGCGCCTTGTTGCCGACGATCTCCCTCCCGACGAAGCACGACTGGTGATGCCAATGGACGCACTCCCACCATCCTATGCAGTGGTGCGTGCAGCACCGCTGCCTTTGCCTACCGTCATGTTCTCGGATACCCCCGGCAGTCAACTGGCCCATGCAGTTTCGCCTTGGGTACTGCTGCGTGCGCGCACTGATGTTTGCAGAAGTGATGGTTGGCTTCTGGAGCGCCTCAATGCATGGACGCCTGACGGCGCACACATCGGTTCAGCAGAGCAGTTGCGCGTTATGTTGGATCAAACGCACAGCAGTAAGGTGCATTGATGGCGCAACAAGCTGCATCATCTAATCGCGGCGGCTTGGGTGTATTGGCCAGCTTAGCCGCTCTGGCGACGCTCGCGACCAACATTGTTCTGCCCGCTTTTCCCGAGATCGGGCGCTCGATGTTTGTTTCTACCCAGAGCTTGGGCATCACGCTTAGCGCCTTTTTCATTCCCTTTGCTTTGGGGCAGTTGGTCGTCGGCCCGCTCTCCGATCGCCTGGGTCGTAAAGGTCTGATGCTGAGTGGTCTGGTCACTCTCACCATCGGCAGCATTATTTGTGCACTGGCCATGCGGCTGGAATGGCTGATCCTGGGCCGAGTGATTCAGGGGATCGGTGCCTGCGCACCATCGGTGCTGGCCCGCTCGATCGCTCGTGATCGCTTTGAGGGCATGGCGCTATCCCGAGCACTGTCGTTCATCATGGTTGCAATGGCAGCGGCACCCGGGTTCTCCCCGCTGGCAGGAGGACTACTGAGCAGTGTGGCTGGTTGGCGCAGTGTGTTCTTGCTTGTTGCGGTACTAACCGTTTTGATCGGACTCCTCTACACGGCGTGTGTCGGCGAAACGCATCCTCGTACTGCGCGCCACAAGGTGTCCTTCACAGCCACTTTCGCCAACTACTTCCAGTTACTGAGCGACATCCGCTTTATTGCGCCTGCAATGGCTGTGGGTCTGACATCCGGCGGCTTGATGGCTTTCTTCGCTGCCACCCCGGTGATCTTGATGGATGGATTGACGCTAACCCCAGTCGAATTGGGCTACTTCTTCGCAACCACAGTGTTTGTTGTTTTTGCCGCCGGGCTGGTGGCTCCCAAACTGGCAGCTCGTTGGGGTGTACCTATTATCGCTATGGCAGGCAGTGCCATCTCACTGGCTGGTGGTACTGCTTTATTGAGCGGCTCAATGGGGTTGTTCCACTTCAGCATATCTATCAGCGTGTTCCTGTTTGGTGCGGGTCTACTGAATCCGCTTGGAACAGCGATGGCGCTTCAGCCGTTCGGTACTCAGGCTGGCGCCGCATCTGCCTTGCTGGGATTCCTTCAAATGGGCATGGCAACCTTGGCCATCACCACGATATCGGAGCTAGATTTTCCGACTTATCAATCCCTTGGCAGGGTACTGGCAGCAGGCATGGGTTTGGCGCTGTTGTGCCTGCTGGTACTCAGAGGAAATCCACTCTCACCCGATGCCAAAACCTGAATGTGCGTCGCCGAATCTCAATAACTAACCTATATGGGCATTGAATGAAACGTATTGTTGTGACAGGGATGGGGATTGTTTCGCCTCTAGGATGCGATGTGCGGCATGCTTGGAGTAGTTTGCTTGCTGGTCATAGTGGAGTCGTTTCACTACCACAGGTCATTGTTGATGGAATTACAGCCAAAGTCGCGGGAGTGGTGCCCGACTATTCAGAACAATATACCGCAGGCTTCGAACCCAATCATGCGGTAGAGCTGAAAGAGCAGCGTAAGATGGATCGCTTCATATTGTTCGCTTTGGTGGCTGCAAAGCAGGCATTGGAGCAAGCGAGGTGGAAGCCAGCCAGCGAACATGAAAAATTGCGAACAGCAACCATCATTTCATCAGGCATTGGTGGATTCGGAGCCATTGCTAATGCTGTCCGCACTACTGAATCTCGAGGACCTCGTCGTCTTTCGCCATTCACGATCCCCAGCTTCCTCGCCAACATGGCGGCAGGCGCGGTTTCAATTCAACACGGGTTCAAAGGGCCGCTTGGCGCACCCGTAACGGCCTGTGCTGCTGGCGTGCAGGCCATTGGGGATGCGGCGCGGCTAATTCGCGCCGGGGAAGCGGATATTGCGTTGTGTGGGGGCGCTGAAGCCTGCATTGATCGCGTCAGCATCGGCGCATTTGCGGCAGCGCGAGCACTATCGACGGACTTTTCTGAAATGCCACGCAAAGCCTCGCGCCCCTTCGATCAGGCGCGCGATGGTTTTGTCATTGCAGAAGGGGCCGGGGTGCTAGTTATTGAGAGCCTTGAACATGCATTGCAGCGTGGAGCCGATCCCATCGTCGAACTAGTCGGTTATGGCACCAGTGCTGATGCGTATCACATGACATCAACCCCCGATGACGGAGGTGGTGCCCGCCGTGCGATGGAAATTGCGTTGCGTCAAGCTGGAATCTCTGCCGCCGATGTGCAACACCTAAATGCACATGCGACATCTACCCCTATGGGAGACCGGAGTGAGCTTCGCGCGATCAAGTCTGTCTTTGCAGGAACGCCAGGCCCGGCGGTTTCTGCAACGAAATCCTCTACCGGCCATTTGCTTGGTGCGGCAGGAGGTGTAGAGGCAATCTTCACTGCATTGGCGGTGCGTGATCAGATAGCTCCCGCAACATTAAATCTCGAAAACCCAGATACAGAAGCAGAGACAGTTGATATCGTTTCTGGAAAATCGCGAGATATGGAGATCAACTATGCCATGTCAAACGGCTTTGGTTTTGGTGGGGTGAACGCCAGCGTGCTTTTCAAGAAATACCAATGAAGCGCACCGCGTTATATTCTGCACTTACTACGGGCCGGAATTTGTCAGCACGGCGCTGTTGAAGTGGGCGGTCCAGGAGCGGATCGAGACAGCGTTGATTGATCCGGGCAAGCCTTGGCAGAACGGCACCAACGAAAGCGTCAACGGAAAATTCCGTGATGAATGTTTGACGATGGAGTGGTTTCGAAACCGGATCGAGGCAAAGATTGTGATCGAGGACTGGCGGAATCACTACAACGAAGTGCGTCCGCATTCGCGTTTGCAGTACCTGACCCCGGCAGAATTTCGCCGGGCTAGCGAATGTAGTTCAACCACCGGGGCCGTGAATCTCTAGACTCCAGTGGTACGAAAATCCGTCAGATCACTTCTGCAGCGGCGCTGCGCTCTCGTGTATGCCGGTTACGTGACACGCTCGCCAACGATCAATAAGGCTGATAGACGAACGTCAAACTTGGCAAAGTGCAAGACACTAACTTCGACGGGGTTCGACTAGGGCCTGTGACGTTTGGCGCTGTTCCAACCGTTTTTCCGGTAACAGGACGGTAATGAAGAGGGGAAAAGAAAAGGGTTACACGCCGAAACGTGTAACCCCTTGATCCTGCTGGTCGGAGCGATAGGATTCGAACCTACGACCCTCTGATCCCAAATCAGACCGGGAAAATGACGGCCAACGCACCGCCAGAATAGGATTGATCGGTTTCGTGTCTAACAAAATGCTAAATGATTAGGCACGGCGGCATGCGGGTTTGAGGGCGACATGCGGCGAGATATTAGACAACCGCTCAAGCCTTGGGTGCTGGTACCGCGCTCATGGTTGCAGCATCAGGCAGCGTCACAAACAACCTCGCCTCGTCCATTGATCGAGCGCCGAGCCAGTCGTCGTAATCGGCCGGCTTGATGATCACCACCGACCGCTTTTCGCTACCCGGCTTGTGGAAGCGCTTCATCAGCGGATGATGGTCCGAGTTGAGCGTGAGCATCGTGAACGACAGGCGAGCGCCGCCCTCGCCTTCCCATTCCCTCCACAGTCCACCAATCGCGAATGGGCTACCGTCGGCCATGCCGACCGCCCAGCGCACCGCGTTGCCCGTCTCGTAATCCGGCTCGAAGAAAACCTGTGTCGGGATCAAGCAAAGCTGCTGCTTTTTCCACGCGCCGCTGAAGCTGCGTTTCTCGCCGACCGTTTCGGCTCGAGCGTTCATCGTGTCGAAGACATGCACGCCTGGCGGGATCTTCTCGCGCGGCACCATCCCGAACGACGCTAAGTCAGAGCGCCGCCCGCCGGCATCCCGGCGAATGATCGGGGCGAAATAGTCCTTGTACACCTCATCGCGCCACTCGCCGATCGGTGGTGGCGTGCCGTAGTACTCGCTGAACAACTGCCGATCCGGTACGCGGTAGTTCGTGCACATAGCATCTCCAATTGCACCACTGGCGCCCCACGCTGCTCACCAAATATACAATGTACCCGCCAAATGATATGTGACCGAACAAAGGACATTCATGAGTGAAAAGCGATACATCATCATGGAACTCGAAGATGCGAAACAACTGGCGCTTAATGCATCCGCTGGTTTTGACGAACGCGTCGCTCAAACCATGGAACGAATCGAGTCTGAAACTGGGGCGGACATCGAGGACATCGTTGAACAGTTGAAGGCCATTGAGCCCTGCGAAGCGTGCGTTATTGAATCCCAGCAGCAGTATTGCGTCTGTTGGCACGCAAACAAGCTGGGGAGACGTCTGCGACGATTAGTCGAGCGGGCAAACATGGAAGAGAAACCCGAATAAATACTGTGTTTTTATACAGTATTTGTGCTAGTTTACCTCTCTCGAAGTCACCCGAGGGAGGCCGCCATGCGAACCATTCACTTCTACCGCTACCAAATGCCCAGCGAGAAACGCTGGCATAAGACTCGTCACCGCATGGACGAGGCGACAGCAAAGGAGTGGTTTGCGCAGTTCAAGCCGGGCTCGACATTTGAGTTGATCGACGCGGGCGCGATCGAGATTGACGACACGAAGGACTGGCACCCTGGGCCGAATAGCCACGGCGGTGCTAGGCCAGCGAAGTGCTGATTATTTCGTTACGGTCAACGCGTCGTAGCTGCGCTCGCATGCAAGCCCTGCGATGTGGGCAGCGTCAGCGCCAGTGCGACGCGCCGGCGAGCCGAACACCCCAGTACATGAGCCACCGGCGCCACGCTGGCACGCAAGTGACGGCGGAAGCCTCGCGCAATACCTTGTCGGCAATCTCGCGCGGCACCGGCTTCTTCGTGTACAGCCAATCGTGGACGACGGCGGCTTCATTCGACGTGCCGCCAGTCAGCCAATACACAACTGGCAGCCGTGGCACCGACGCCAGATCCGTGACGAACCCCCGCGGCACGATGAATACCTCGCCAGCCACATCCGACTGATACACAAGCGCCCGCACAAGCCGCCACCGGCCATCGTCGCAACCGGTGGCGTTTTCCATCACCAGTCGGGTCAGGAACCGACTCATTTTGCGCCTGCCGTAGGCGTATCAGCCGGCCACGCGGCAATCGCTGCGGTCAGCAGGATCTGCGCCGTCGTCACGCCAATTACAATGCGATCCTGATCCTGCACGGACAGCGGCGACGCTTTCGCCACAGTGATGATCGCCGGCAGTCCCGCGCTCGCGAGCGTTTGCAGGTTGACGGCGTCGACCGTCGAGCCAGCGGCACATACCGCATTCACGACCGGCTGCGCGTCGGCGAGCGCATGGAGCGCGGCGTCGCTCATTCCGCTGACCTGCTGCAACGACGTGATCGCCACTTCGACCGGTGGGCACACTCGCGCAGCAACTTGGGCCGGTGTCTGGACTGCCTGCCCGGTGGTCGAGCATGCAGCGAGGGCGAACGAAAGCACGGCCGCGCACGCGGCCACAATAGCAAAACGCTTCATGGTGGAATCCTTACGGGGTGGAGAACTTGATGGCGGCAGCCGCCGCACTAGTGACTGCTGCGGAGATGCTGGAAGCGATGCCGCCGCCGGCGGTGATCGGCGCACTGGCGGAAACGCCGGTTTCGCCGAAGTCGAGGGTGAAACCCTCGGGGGTGTTGGTCACGCGTACGGTGACAGCGCCGACGTCCTTGCTGCTCGACACTGATGCCTGACAGCAGATCAACCGACCGGCTGTGTCATAGAAAGGCCGCACTTCGTAGCGAGCGGTTCCGGCGCATGCGGCCAGTGCAAGACAGGCTGCGCATGCAACAGCGACGCGGATCACTGGGTCGCCCCTGGGTCGGCAGGCACGGAAGCGGGCGCGCTGTCGTTATCTGCCGGTTTTTCAAGAGGCTCGAACGCCGCCAGCGAAATGCCTTGAATAGGGGTTTGAACATCAGCACGGCCCGAATGGAACCCGCCGAGGGCGCCCACAGCCGTGATGACTATCGTGACCAGCCCACCCAACTGCGCAATGTAGGAGGCGACATCGGTCTTGCCCTGGAAGGCGAAGAAGCCCCAGATGCCGAGGATGGCGATCAACAGTACGATCAGCCCCAGGTAGACGTAGATTTTCTGCTTGATGCTCATTGCGATTTCCCTTCGTGGTGGTGGATGATCTCAGTCGGCGTGAACCGGTAGCCCTCGATCGCGTATTTCTGAGCGACCCAAAGCGGGAGCGGCATCGCGTGGATGCCCTCGTCCTTGCCGATGTGGTGGTCTTTGCAGAGCACCATCCCATTGACAGTCATGTCGTCAACGAAGCGGTACGGGTCGAACGGAGTCGCGCTAAGGAAGCCGTCCCAGTCGAACGCCTGAGCACGCGCGCCCCACACGCCGGCGCGGCAGTCATCCGCAAAGCGCGACCAGTCAATCAGGTTCGCGGTGCTGCGCTCGATCGGATGGTGATGGGCCTCAAGCGGGTGGCCGCTGTCCTGCTCGGTGCCGCCGCAGACGAAGCAGCGGCCGCCCTCCCTCTCAAGCAAGGTCGTGCGGCTGTGCGTGAACAGCGGCGTGGTCGTGCGTGGCTCGTGACCAGGTAGAAGTACGTCGACTACGAGCGTCTCGCGCTCATCATGGGTTTGGGTAACGTCGCTCATAGGCCCTCAGAAATGCAAAAACCGCCCGAAGGCGGTTCTGTTTGGAAGCGTGGTGCTTCACTTGCTGACGATCATCTCGATGAACTTCGCAGCGAAGCCGGGGCCGAGAAGCACGGTACCGATCAGGAAGTAGATGATGTATTCGATGCGCTGCATGCGCCGCTCGCCGGTCGAGAGCGCCTCTTGAATCCCCTTGTACCTCTCCGCACACACGGCCTCATGCACGGCAATTCTTTGTTCTGCTTCGGCGATCGCTTCTTGTTGTTGCGCCACGTATCCCCCCGGATCTAGGCAGTGATGACGCCGCCGGCGCGTTTGTACGCGTCGATCAGCACGTCGAGTGCGTTTTCGTGCTGGCCGTAGCCCGCCCCAGGCAGACTCGCCCATCGGCTTGCGCACTTCGTGATGGCGGTCGAGATACGCCCGGCAGCGATATCCGGCATAGCGCCGCACTCGCGGATGAGACGAAGCGCAATCAAGTCCTGGCTTCGCGGCGAGAAGTCGGGAAGGCGCAATTGCAGGCGATACCCGTCGTAGATCCATGACAGGATCTGGTCCCGCCCCGCCGCAGTCGACAGCAGCGGCTTTCCCGTCCTCGGGTCGATCTTGGGCCTCCCGCTCTTGTCGAGAAGCGTCACCTTGATGCGCGGATGATCCTGGTAGTTGGTGAATAGCGTCGGTTTGGCCTGGCTGCCCCCGACAATGACGTTGTAGCCGTCATCGGAGTTAGCCACCGCCAGCCGACCCAGCTCGCTTACCGGAAGCATGTCCAGAAAGGCGAGCGCGTTCCTGCCGCCGGCTGTGGCAGCATCGATTCGTGGCATATCGGTCTCGGGAAAAGACAAAGCCACCCGAAGGTGGCTTGTGGAAATTCGTGAACTGGCGGTGTTTGCTATGCGGTTGCGCGCGCCTGCTCTCCCGATTCTGCGTCCGAGACCAGCATGACTCGCGGAGGCTCCATTGCTGTCCCACCTTCCTCGCGGTTCTACGAAGTGCTGCTACTTGGGCATGTATGGGGCGATATTATTTTCAGCAGCAATCCACAGAATACAGGCCTGATAGTCTGAGTTCATTGGGTCAGGCGGAATAAGAAGACCGTCAGACCGCAAAATCATATCGGAGCTGGTGTGGGAGTAGGTGTACATGGTTAAAGTCTCGCCGTTGCAAAGAATTTAGCGGCCCACTGTGCGCCGCCCGTTGACGCGCTTATAGCGGTGCGCGTATTCCGAGCGCAGATAGTAGTCACGGTGTCGATAACTCCTGGAACCCCCGAATTGAAAGAGGCGGCGACTTGTACGTCTCCC
>NZ_KB944434.1:0-180815 GCF_000389825.1 Pandoraea sp. SD6-2
CTTAACTTACCTATTACTATGTGAGCCTCAATAAATTTAAAGCTAATCTGCCGTAGCAGACGCACCATTCATCGAGTGCCCACACTTATCGGTTGTTTAATTTTTAAAGATCAATCGCATCCAACTTCGCTTCGTCGCACACTTACCGCGCCGTCGCTTCGTTTTCTGCGTCGCTGCATCAGCAGCAGAGAAGTGAGATTATGTCGCAGCTTCTCGTCGTCGTCAACAGTTTTTTTCGCTTTCTTCGCTCGCCGCCGTAGCAACTCACAAGCGCCAAACCCTCTGACCACCGGGCTTTCCAGCCCGTTGCTCCAATCCGCTTCGCCGCTTTCGCTGCGTCGCCGTCGTTGCGAGAGACGAGATATTAGTGAAAACCCCGAACCCTGGCAAGCCTTTTGTGAAAATAATTTGAAAACCTATAAAAAAGCGCCCCGAGAGGCTCCCTTTATGACGGGGCTTCTTTATCAAGCATCGGCACCTGCGGATGCCAATGCCCTATATCCAACGAGCAAGAGCATGTCAGGACTTCTTGCCGAAATAGCGCTCGAAGATGGCGTCGTACGTGCCATCCGCCTTGATCGCATCAATGCCCTTATTGATCTTGGCCAATAGCTCGACATCGCCCTTGCGTACCGCAATGCCGTAATACTCCTTCGGGAAGTTGCTATCGGCGACCGTACGCAACTTGGCATTCGGATTATTCGCAATGAAGTTCACCACGACGCCATTGTCGGCCACCACCGCATCGACACCGCCCGCCTCAAGCTCTTTCATCGCGAGCGGCGTGCCTTCGAAGCGTTTGACCGCCGGATTGTTCTTGCCCATGAGCTTTTGCACGACTTCATCGCCCGTGGTCGCCGTCTGCACGCCCACCTTCATGGCCTTCAGATCTTCAAACTTCTGCACAGTCGAGTTGGCCGGGACGGCAATCAACTGCGACGCCTCGAAGTAAGGCGTCGAGAAGTTCATCTGCTTGCGACGCTCGTTCGTAATCGTGATCGCCGAAATCAGAATGTCCCGATCCCCCTGCACCAGCGAATTGAAGATGCCCTCGAACGGCGTATTGATAAACCGGATGGAGATGCCCGCCTTGTCGGCGACGGCCTTCATCACATCGATATCGAAGCCGGCGACCTGCCGGGTATCGGTCTCATACTCGAACGGTGCATAGGCGGCATCCGAACCGACGACGTACACAGGTTGCGAGCCATCCGGCCCGACCGACCGGCCCGCGGCCGATTCTTCCTTCTTCCCGCAGGCGCTCAACAACAGCCCGGAGGCCGCAACCAAAGCCAGCGCAAATGCACGTCGTTTCATCGCCATCGATTCGTCCCTTGCTGAAAAAATCGGCAGCCTATCATAGGACGACCCCCGCATCCGGAGGTCATCCCGGTTTTCTGCAACAGGCTCAGCGATGCTTGAAAACCGGCTTTCGCTTCTCGACGAACGCCGCCATGCCTTCCTTCTGATCCTCGAGCGCGAACAGCGAATGGAATATGCGGCGCTCGAACTGCACCCCTTCGTCGAGCGTCGACTCGAATGCGCGATTGACGGCTTCCTTGGCAGCCATCACAACCGGCAGCGAATATTCGCAGATGGTGTTGGCGGCACCAATGGCCTCGTCGAGCAGCTTGTCGGCAGGCACCACGCGCGACACGAGACCCGCCCGCTCCGCTTCCGTCGCATCCATGAAACGTGCCGTCAGACACATGTCCATCGCCTTGGCCTTCGACACCGCGCGCGTGAGACGCTGCGTGCCGCCCGCGCCCGGAATCACGCCGAGCTTGATTTCCGGCTGGCCGAACTTTGCGGTGTCGGCCGCGATGATGAAGTCGCACATCATCGCCAGTTCACACCCGCCACCGAGGGCGAAACCCGACACGGCCGCGATCACCGGTTTTCGGATTCGACGCACGGTTTCCCAGTTGCGCGTGATGTAGTCGCCCTTGAATACGTCGGCAAAGGTGTACTTCGACATCATGCCGATGTCCGCCCCTGCCGCAAACGCCTTCTCGCTGCCGGTAATTACCATGCAACCGATGGCCTCGTCAGCGTCGAAGGCGGTCAGCGCGGCGCCCAGTTCGTCCATCAGCGCATCGTTCAGCGCGTTGAGCGCCTTGGGACGATTCAGCGTGATCAGACCGACGCGGCCACGCGTCTCCACCAGAATGTTCTCGTACGTCATCCTCTTCTTCCTCCAGTCAAAGTCGTCTTGTGGTTCGGGGGCAGCGCGGCTAAGGCGTCACACCTTCGCCGTCGCCGGAAACAGGCATAAGGCGATGGACACGCCGTTGATTTACAGCGGCGCTGCGGCGCACGCGGCAAACCGAGGTAAAAAGGGCTTGCCGGGCGTCGACTGCAGTGGTTAGGCATGATGCCATCGATCTCCCGGCCACGCACCTCTCGTTGCGCCAAGCAAACGTCCAACCGTCCGCGCCGCGCCGGCCGTAGCGCGAGGCATGCCGCCGCGCATACCCGGATGCCGCGCAATCCGTCGGGGAAAACCCGGCGTCATCGCGTGCCACGCCCGGAAGATTTGATGCTATATTAACAAACCAACCGGTCGGTCAATTAATGTTCATGAGACATGCCGACCACGACCCGGTGCCGTTTCCTGCGTCTTGCCGCGCGCCTGCACAAACGTGCCCGCCGGCAGACAGCGAATCCGCCAGCCGCATCCCGACACGGACAAACCCACAACCATGACTCATCCCCTCTTCGCCAAACACCAAGAGACTCTCGAGCGCGCCCTTCAGGCCATCGCCACGCGTGGTTACTGGAGCCCGTTCACGGAAATGCCGAGCCCGCGTGCGTATGGCGAGACGGCCGCAGCAGACGGCGAAGCCGCTTTCAAGCAGTACCTGAACGCGGCCTTCCCGCTGGAACAGCGCGGCAGCACGGGCAGCGTGGGCCAGGAGGCTTCGCCCTTCGGCTTCGCGCTCGGCACGACCTATCCCGGTTTCGAGATCGACGCCCTGCTCGCCCGCGTGAGCGACGCCCACAAGTCGTGGCGCGCCGCCACCCCGGACGCCTGGGTCGGTGTGTCGCTGGAAATCCTCAAGCGCCTGAACGCGCGCAGCTTCGAAATGGCCAACGCGGTGATGCACACGACGGGCCAGGCGTTCATGATGGCCTTCCAGGCCGGTGGCCCGCACGCACAGGATCGCGGCCTCGAAGCCGTGGCGTACGCCTGGGACGAACTGCGCCGCATCCCGGCGGATGCTTACTGGGAAAAGCCGCAAGGCAAGAACCCGCCGCTGGCGATGGAAAAGCGTTACACCGTCGTGCCGCGCGGCGTGGCACTGGTGCTCGGTTGCTGCACGTTCCCGACGTGGAACGGCTACCCGGGCCTGTTCGCCAGCCTCGCCACGGGCAACGCCGTGATCGTCAAACCGCACCCGGGCGCGATCCTTCCGCTCGCCATCACCGTCAAGATTGCTCGCGACGTTCTCAAGGAAGCCGGCTTCGATCCGGATGTCGTCACGCTCGCGGCCACCAACCCGAACGACGGCGCCATCGTCCAGCAACTGGCCAAGCGCAATGAAGTGCGCGTGATCGACTTCACCGGCAGCACCGCCAACGGCGACTGGCTGGAGACCCATGCCCGCCAGGCACAGGTCTACACCGAGAAGGCCGGCGTGAACCAGATCGTGATCGATTCGACGGACGACCTGAAGGGCATGGCCCGCAACATCGGCTTCTCGCTGGCGCTGTACTCGGGGCAGATGTGCACTGCGCCGCAGAACATCTACATTCCGCGCGACGGCATCCAGACGCCGGACGGCAAAGTGTCGTTCGATGAAGTGGTCGCCGCCATCGCCGGCAGCGTCCAGAAGACGTGCAGCGACCCGGCCAAGGCTGTCGAACTGCTCGGTGCGATTCAGAACGAAGGCGTGCTCGCCCGTATCGACGAAGCCCGCAAGGTCGGCCGCGTTGTGCTCGACAGCCAGACGCTCCAGCACCCGGCCTTCGCCGATGCCCGCGTGCGCACGCCGCTGATCGTCGCCCTCGACGTCGCCGACGAAGCGGCCTACACCCGCGAGTGGTTCGGCCCGATCGCCTTCGTGATTGCCGTCGACAACAGCGCGCAAGCTTTCGCACTGGCCGGCCGCACCGCAGCCGAACATGGCGCGCTCACGCTGTCGGCCTACACGACGACGGCCGAAGGTGAAGCCCAGGCGCTCGACGCCGCCATCGAAGGTCGCGTCGCGTTGTCGCTCAACCTGACCGGTGGCGTTTTCGTGAACCAGTCCGCCGCCTTCTCGGATTATCACGGCACGGGCGGCAATCCTGCCGCGAACGCGAGCCTCGCCGACGCCGCCTTCGTCGCGAATCGTTTCCGCGTCGTACAGAGCCGCCACCACGTGCCGGCCAAGTCCGACACCGGCGCCGCTTGAACACCGCGACCCATTTATATAGAGAGAGGGCGGCAAACACCTCACGGCATGTCAGCGCGACGCTCGGCCACTCACCGTCGCGCGGCCGCCGCCGTGCCCTCCGCCCCACGAAAAGACAGGAACGAGACATCATGACCGAAGCTTTCATCTGCGACGCGATCCGTACGCCCATCGGCCGCTACGGCGGCGCCCTGAAGGACGTTCGCGCCGACAACCTCGGTGCGATCCCCCTCAAGGCGCTCATGGCGCGTAACCCGAACGTCGACTGGACACTGATCGACGACGTCATCTACGGTTGCGCCAACCAGGCCGGCGAAGATAACCGTAACGTGGCCCGCATGGCCGCACTGCTCGCCGAACTACCGATCGAAGTGCCGGGCGCCACACTCAACCGCCTGTGCGGCTCGGGCATGGACGCCATCGGCAGCGCCGCGCGCGCCATCAAGGCAGGCGAAGCCGGACTGATGATCGCCGGCGGCGTCGAGTCGATGACCCGCGCACCGTTCGTCATGGGCAAGGCCGACAGCGCGTTCGCCCGTCAGGCCGCGATTTTCGACACGACCATCGGCTGGCGCTTCATCAACCCGCTGATGAAGGCGCAATACGGCGTGGACTCGATGCCGGAGACGGCCGAGAACGTGGCCGACGACTTCAAGATCAACCGCGAAGATCAGGACCGCTTCGCCCTGCGCAGCCAGGAGAAAGCCGCACGCGCGCAAGCCGACGGCACACTCGCCCAGGAGATCACGCCGGTATCGATCGCGCAGAAGAAGGGCGATCCGGTCGTCGTCGAGCGCGACGAGCACCCGCGCGCGACGAGCCTCGAATCGCTGGCCAAGCTCAAGGGCGTGGTGCGCCCGGACGGCACCGTCACCGCGGGCAACGCTTCGGGTGTGAACGACGGCGCCTGCGCCCTGCTGCTCGCGAGCGAAAGCGCCGCCAAGCTGCACGGTCTCACCCCGCGTGCGCGCGTGCTCGGCATGGCCACCGCCGGCGTCGCCCCGCGCATCATGGGCATCGGCCCGGCCCCAGCCACGGTCAAGCTGCTCAAGCAATTGAACATGACGCTGGATCAGTTCGACGTGATCGAGCTGAACGAAGCCTTCGCGAGCCAGGGTCTGGCGGTGTTGCGTCAACTCGGCGTTGCCGACGACGACGCCCGCGTGAACCCGAACGGCGGCGCCATTGCGCTGGGCCACCCGCTGGGCGCGTCGGGCGCGCGTCTGGTGACCACCGCGATGTACCAATTGCACCGGACCGGTGGACGCTTCGCGCTGTGCACGATGTGCATCGGCGTGGGCCAGGGCATTGCGATCGCCATCGAGCGCGTCTGAGCGCCCGGCACCGCCACGACATCACAAGACACCCGGAGGAAGACACCGATGACCGCCACGGTTCAACTGACGCTGAACGCCAACGTTGCAACGATCACGCTCAACCGTCCCGAGAAGCTGAACAGCTTCACGCGGCAGATGCATGCGGCGCTGCGCGACGCCCTCGATAGCGCGCAGGCGCAAGGGGCGCGAGCCATTGTGCTGACCGGTGCCGGACGCGGCTTTTGCGCCGGTCAGGATCTGGCGGATCTCGACTTCACCCCGGGCGCCTCGACCGATCTCGGGGCACTGATCGACGAGAACTTCAACCCGCTCGTGCGCAAGCTGCGCGCAATGCCGCTGCCGGTGATCGCTGCGGTGAACGGCATCGCCGCAGGCGCGGGGGCCAATCTGGCCCTCGCCTGCGACATCGTGCTTGCCGGTGCGTCGGCCAACTTCGTGCAGGCGTTCGTCAAGATCGGCCTGGTGCCCGACACGGGCGGCACGTGGTTCCTGCCGCAACGCGTCGGCATGGCCCGCGCGATGGGGCTTGCGATGCTCGGCGACAAGTTGTCGGCCGAACAAGCCGAGCATTGGGGACTGATCTGGCGCTGCGTCAACGACGACGTCTTGCTTGGCGAAGCGCAGAAGCTCGCCGCACAACTGGCGACGCAGCCGACCAAGGCCATCGCGAACATCAAGGAAGCGCTGTACGCCTCGGCGACCAACACGCTCGACCAGCAGCTCGATGTCGAGCGCGACGCACAGCGCGCACTGGGCGCGTCGTATGACTATGCCGAAGGCGTGAACGCGTTCCTCGAGAAACGCGCGCCGAAGTTCGAAGGCCGCTGAGCGCAGACGCTGCGCGGGCCAGGGAAAAGCCGAGACAAGCACAGTAACGACGCACGAAGCACGCCAAAACCACGCGCGCCGCACGAGAGACCGACACCATAACAAGACGAGAGACACGATGAGCCTGACCTCCCCCGCCGCCAAGGCAACCAGTGAGATGACCCCGGAAGAACTCGCCCGCGCCACGGGCGAGGCCATGTACCGCAGCGACCGTGCGAGCCAGTGGCTGGGCATGGAGTTGCAGGATGTGCGTCCGGGCTACGCGCGCATGACGATGCGCATTCGCGATGAATTCCTCAACGGTCACGCCATCTGCCACGGCGGCCTGATGTTCACGCTCGCCGACTCGACTTTTGCTTTCGCGTGCAACAGCTACAACATCAATACGGTCGCAGCCGGATGCAGCATCGAATTCCTGAAGCCGGTCTCGGGGGGCGACACGCTCACGGCCGAGGCACAGGAGCAGGTGCTCTCGGGGCGTCATGGCATTTACGACATTCGCCTGACGAATTCAGCGGGCGAAGTCGTCGCGATGTTCCGCGGCAAGTCCGCACAGATCAAGGGCAATGTCGTCTGACACGCCCGGCAACACGCGAGTCCGGGCACGGGTTCGCGAGACACATGCGTAACAGTGAGAAGTAGCAAGTCCCAAGGAGACAGTCATGACCACCGCCCTGCCGCTCGAGCCGATCGAGAAAGCGAGCCTCGACGAACTGCGCAGCCTTCAGCTCGACCGTCTGAAGACGACGTTGCGGCATGCTTATGAAAATTCGCCGGTGTATCGCCGGAAGTTCGACGAGGCCGGCGTCCATCCGGACGATCTGACCTCGCTGGCCGATCTGGCCAAGTTCCCATTCACAACGAAGCAGGATCTGCGCGACAGCTATCCGTTCGGCATGTTCGCCGTGCCGATGGAACAGGTCTCGCGCGTGCATGCGTCTTCGGGCACGACGGGCAAGCCGACGGTCGTGGGCTACACCGCCAACGACATCAGCACGTGGGCCGATCTGGTCGCACGCTCGATCCGTGCTTCGGGTGCGCGTCGCGGCGACAAGGTGCACATCAGCTACGGTTACGGCCTGTTCACGGGCGGCCTGGGTGCGCACTACGGCGCCGAGCGAGCCGGCCTGACGGTGATCCCGTTCGGCGGCGGGCAGACCGAGAAGCAGGTACAACTGATTCGGGACTTCAAGCCCGACATCATCATGGTCACGCCGAGCTACATGCTCGCGATTGCCGACGAACTCGAGCGCCAGGGCGTGGTGGCGGCCGACGCCTCGCTGCGTATCGGTATCTTCGGCGCGGAGCCGTGGACGAACGACATGCGCTCGGCCATCGAGAAGCGCATGGGCATCGATGCGGTCGACATCTACGGTCTGTCGGAAGTGATGGGCCCCGGTGTAGCTTGCGAATGTGCCGAGACGAAAGACGGCCCGACGATCTGGGAAGATCACTTCTTCCCCGAAATCATCGATCCGGAGACGGGCGAAGTGCTGCCCGACGGCGAGTTCGGCGAACTGGTGTTCACGTCGCTCACCAAGGAAGCGCTGCCGATCATCCGCTATCGCACGCGCGACCTCACGCGTCTGCTGCCGGGCACGGCGCGCACCATGCGCCGCATGGAGAAGATCACCGGCCGCTCGGACGACATGATGATCATTCGCGGGGTGAACGTTTTCCCGTCGCAAATCGAGGAACTGCTGCTGCGTCAGCCGGTGCTCTCGCCGCACTATCAGATCATTCTGGACAAGGAAGGTCCGATGGACACGATGGCGGTGGAAGTCGAAGCGGCCGTCGGCTGCGACGACGCCGCCGCGCTGCAATCGGCGGGCGGCGAACTCAAGCGCGACATCAAGACCCTCATCGGCGTGTCGTGCGCCGTGCGCGTGAAGCCGGTCGGCGCCATCGAGCGTTCGGTGGGCAAAGCGCGACGGGTTTTGGACAAGCGTCCGCGCTAATGCCACGCTAATGCCGCATTAATTCCGCATTCAGCGCTGCCAGCGTCCGTCGCCATGAAAAAAGCCCGCGAATTTCGCGGGCTTTTTCGTTGGCGCCAGACCTCACTGATTGGGCAGGAACACCCACATCCGGCCGCTCTGACGCATGCGTCCGGCCAAATCGCCGGCATCGTCGCCCAGGCCCCAGAAGAAGTCGGCACGCACACCGCCCTTGATCGCGCTGCCCGTGTCCTGCGCGAACATCAGCCGGTTGATCGGCGCGTTCGCCTGCGCGCCGAAGGGCGGGCGCGTCGTCGAGAGGAACACCGGGCTGCCCAGCGGGATCGACGCCGGATCGACGGCAATCGAGCGTTCGGCCGTGAGCGGCACGCCCAGCGCGCCAATCGGCCCCTCGATACCGCCCACGCCGTGGTTCGGCATTTCGCGGAAGAAGACGAAGCGCGGGTTCACGTCGAGCAAGGCGTCGACACGCGACGGATTGGCGCGCGCCCAGGCGCGAATGCCCTGCATCGTCGCCTGGGCGGCCGTAATTTCGCCACGATCGATCAGCCAGCGTCCGATCGACTTGTAAGGCTGGTCGTTGTTACCGCCATAGCCCACACGCATGATCGAGCCGTCGTCGAGCAGCACCTGGCCGGAGCCCTGCACTTGCAGGAAGAACGCCTCGATGGGGTCATCCACGTATACCAGTTCATAACCGCGCAGCATGCCGCTGCGCATGAGTTCGGCGCGCGCGGGCAGCGATCCGGCCTTACGGCCGGCGGGCCACTTGTAGAGCGGCGTCTGATAAACACCCCCGCGCACACGCGAGCCGTGCAGCAGCGGCTCGTAGTAACCGGTGATCAGGCCCGACTGCGTACCGTCGGAGTTCGCGATACGAAACGGCGTAAAGTACTGTTCGAAGAACAGCCTCACCGATGCCGGGTCCAGATCGTCGAGATGCTCGGCCGCGCGGCAGGCAGGCTGCCAGTTGTTCTGGCGGCCCAGCTTCATACAGCTCTGGGCAAGCGCGAGACGCGCGCCGATGAGTGAGTCGTCCTGCCAGCCGTCGACCTGCGACCACGACACGGGCTGCATGCGGCCCGCACCGGAAGGCGGTGTTGCGACGGTGGACGGCGGCGTGCCTGGACGATAGGTGCCGGAAGGAGGCACACTCGAACAACCGTAGAGCAATGCGGCAAACGCGGCGAGCGCCAGGCCCCGGCCGGCGCGCCACCGCCCGAACATAGTCAGGAAGAGCGTCATGGGTAATCTGTTCGATGAATATCCGGCCTTGCTGGTCTTGCCGGAAGTGTTGCTGGCGATCGTGATCGTCGCCGCTATTGTAGTGATGCGACGCAAGCCGTCGCCCAAACGCAGGGTTCGCCAGACGCGCGCGATCCGGCCGATGCCGAGCGATACCGTAGACCCGATCGATCCTTCGAGCCCGGACCCGGCCGCTCGCGCAGCCGACGATCCGCTCAAGCGGGAAGACTGGTCCGACGATCGTCGCTGAGGTTCGAACATCGCGCGCCTCCTCGGCTCAGTGCAGGGTACGCGGCATGGTGAGCGCGAACTCGGCGATGGGCGCTTCGAAGCGCGTGCCGTCTTCGGCGACGCAGAAGTACTCGCCGCGCATGGTGCCGACCGGCGTGGCGACCATCGCCCAGCTCGTGTACTCGAACTGCTCACCGGGTTGCAGGAACGGCTGATGGCCGATCACGCCCAGACCGTTGACTTCCTGCACATGGTTGTCGCCGTCGGTGATCACCCAGTGACGCGAGATCAGTTGGGCCGGCACTTCCCCGCTGTTGCGAATCGTGATCGTGTAGGCAAAGGCGAATTGCCGGCGGTCCGGTTCCGATTGCTCCGGGAGATATTGCGGGCGCACCGTGACGGTAAATTCATACTGGCTCATCGGGTGTTCCTGTTGCGCATGGTGCTCTCTGATGACGTTCTGGTCTGACAGCTCAGCGCTGCCTAAGGAGTAACGATGCCCGCTACCGGCATCGTGACGGACGTGCGGCACAGGCGCCATCCCGTTTTGCAAGGCATTCTGCGGCAAGTCGTCGCAGGTCGCAACCGGCAAACACGCTGGGACGGTGCCCGCTCAGGGCGCATTCACACCCGCACATTCGGTTCACTACGGGCAGGGGTCATGCGAAAGCTTTAAAATATCGCTTTTGACGCCATTCCCGGTCCCGCCATGACGCAATTCTGTATCGCCCCCAGCATCCTGTCCGCCGACTTTGCCCGGCTGGGCGAAGAAGTCCGTAACGTTGTGGCGGCTGGCGCCGACTGGATTCACTTCGACGTGATGGATAACCATTATGTTCCCAACCTGACCATCGGCCCGATGGTGTGCGAGGCGATCCGCCCGCACGTCGACGTGCCCATCGACGTACATCTGATGGTACGCCCGGTCGACCGCATCGTGCCCGACTTCGCCAAAGCCGGCGCCAACCTGATCACTTTCCACCCGGAAGCCTCGGAACACGTCGATCGCACGCTGAGCCTGATTCGTGACAACGGCTGCAAGGCTGGCCTTGTGTTCAACCCCGGTACGCCGCTGCACTATCTCGATCACGTGATGGATCGTCTCGACATGGTGCTCATCATGTCGGTGAACCCCGGCTTCGGCGGTCAGTCGTTCATTCCCGAGGCGCTCAACAAGCTGCGCGCCGTGCGCGCACGCATCGACGCCTACACGGCCGAGACCGGCCGCGAGATCCGTCTGGAAATCGATGGCGGCGTCAAGGTCGACAACATTGCCGAAATCGCCGCCGCCGGCGCCGACACGTTCGTCGCCGGTTCGGCGATCTTCGGCAAACCCGACTACAAGGCGGTGATCGACCAGATGCGCGCCCAACTGGCGAGCGTGGCATGACCCATACCGCCCCACTCCAACTGGACGGCATCCGCGCAGTGCTGATCGACCTCGACGGCACGCTCGTCGACACGGCAGGCGACTTCGGCGTGGCGCTCAACGCCATGCTGGCCGATCTGGGCGCAGCGCCCGTGCCGACAGCGCGTCTGATGACGTTTGTCGGCAAAGGCACGGCCAATCTGGTGCGCAAAACCCTCGCCGAGCGCTTCGCCGAGGCCGAAATCGACAGCCTGTTCGAGCGTGCGCAAGACAAGTACGAAGCCGTCTACACGTCGATCAACGGCAAGCACACGGCGCTCTACCCGGAAGTGCGCGAAGGACTGACGGCCTTGCGCGACGCCGGGCTGCCCGTGGCGTGCATCACCAACAAGCAGCACCGCTTCGCCGTGACGCTGCTTGAGCACTACGACCTGTCCGGCCAGTTCGACCTCGTGTACGGCGGCGATTCGTGGCCCAAGCGCAAGCCCGACCCGATGCCGCTCGTCAAAGCCTGCGAAGCGTTCGGCGTGTTGCCGGCGCAAGCCGTGCTGGTCGGCGACTCGGGCAACGACGCGCTAGCCGCCCGCGCAGCGGGTTGCCGGTCGCTCACGGTGCCGTATGGCTACAACCATGGCGAATCTGTACAAACGATCGACACGGATGGTATAGTCGCCTCAATTCTGGGCGCCGCCCGGGCCATTCTGCCCAAGGCAACGCCCGCGCTGGCGAGCTGAATTCGCCGTCTTCCACACTGCATTCAAGCGCATGTTCCTGAACAAGAAACGGAGTCTTAGCGTGATCGACCGGGGGGCCTGGCCCTGGCGACGCTGGTCCTGCTGAACCCTTCCAAGGGGTGGCCGGGACCGCTGAAGTTCGTCTTCAGTAACCCGTTTCTTGCATCGTTGTTGTTCCCAAGAAGTTACACATCGGCACGCCATGTCGCATGGCGCGCGGATTCACCGAGACACGGTAATCGCCGTCGCATCGCAGGTGCGCGCGCGTTCGCCGTGATCCGGTGTGGGTCAGCACATCCACCCCGACACGACTCAGGTATTCTCAACGCCAATCCACGCCGATTCCGCGGGACTACCCGCCGGCAAACTTGCAGGCAGAGTGCAACATGACCGAACTCGAATTCAAATCGCTGGCCAATCAAGGCTTCAATCGCATTCCGCTGATCGCCGAGGCTTTCGCCGATCTCGACACCCCACTCTCGCTGTATCTCAAGCTGGCGCTGGGCGACCGGCGTGGCGCGAACACCTTCCTGCTCGAATCGGTCGTCGGCGGCGAGCGCTTCGGCCGCTACTCGTTCATCGGCCTGTCCGCCCGCACGTTGCTGCGCAGCTTCGGTCCGAAGACCGAGGTCGTGCGCGACGGTGCCGTCGTCGAGACGCACCACGGCGATCCACTCGAATTCATCACCCAGTTCCAGGCGCGCTTCAAAGTGGCACTGCGCCCCGGCATGCCGCGTTTTTGCGGTGGCCTGGCCGGCTACTTCGGCTACGACGCCGTGCGCTACATCGAGAAGAAGCTCGCGCACACCACCCCGCGCGACGATCTGAATCTGCCCGACATCCAGTTGCTGCTCACGGAAGAACTCGCCGTGATCGACAACCTGACCGGCAAGCTCTACCTCATCATTTACGCGGACCCCACGCAGCCGGAAGCGTATTCGAAGGCGCGCCTGCGTCTGCGCGAGTTGCGCACTCGTCTGAAGGCGCCGGTCGATGCCCCCGTCACGTCCGGCAGCGTGCGCACCGACACCTTCCGCGAGTTCGCCAAGCCGGATTACCTCGCGGCCGTCGCGAAGGCCAAGGAAGCCATCGAAGCCGGCGAACTGATGCAAGTGCAAGTCGGCCAACGCCTCATCAAGCCGTATCGCGACGCCCCACTGTCGCTCTATCGCGCGTTGCGCTCGCTCAACCCGTCGCCGTACATGTATTTCTACAACTTCGGCGATTTTCAGGTCGTCGGCGCGTCGCCCGAAATCCTCGTGCGTCAGGAGCGTCGCCAGACACCGGACGGCGAGCACGAAATCGTCACGATTCGCCCGCTTGCCGGCACGCGCCCGCGTGGCGCCACGCCCGAGCGCGATGCGGAACTGGCCACCGAATTGCTTTGCGATCCAAAAGAAGTTGCCGAGCACGTCATGCTCATCGATCTGGCACGTAACGACGTGGGCCGCATTGCACAGACGGGCACCGTCGAAGTCACCGACAAGATGGTCATCGAGAAGTACTCGCATGTGCAGCACATCGTGAGTTCGGTGGAAGGCCGTCTGCAACCGGGGCTGTCCAACATCGACGTGCTGCGCGCCACGTTCCCGGCCGGCACGCTCACCGGCGCGCCGAAAGTTCGCGCCATGGAACTGATCGACGAACTCGAGCCGGTCAAGCGCGGCCTGTATGGCGGCGCCGTAGGCTATCTGTCGTTCGGCGGCGAAATGGATGTCGCCATCGCGATTCGCACCGGCGTCATCAAGGACGGCAATCTGTATGTGCAAGCCGCTGCCGGTATCGTGGCCGACTCGGTGCCCGAATCCGAATGGCAAGAGACGGAAAACAAGGCCCGCGCCGTGCTGCGTGCGGCCGAACAGGTGCAGGACGGTCTAGACGCCGAGTTCTGATCCGCACGGCGGCGCCATCCACGTCTCGCGCCGCCGCACCAATATGACGCACGCCGCGGTTTGAAACGCTCACGCGTTCCCTATATGGCATTGGCGTGACATCGATATTCGCAGGGCCCTGAATCGATCCTCTACTCGATTCGGGGCCCTTGTTGATTTAGCACAACCGTTCGCTTTTTTTAGCGCCTCCGGTATACGCCGATTGACGTCACCACGCTATAGTTAGGCGTCCGTCGGGAGGTCGAAGCTTTTATGGCGAAATCATGCATTTCACCTATGCGTTCCGGCGTCGCAAACTCCTTTGCGATTGCCACGATAGCCGCACTTGTTACTACCCTGCTTAGCGGTTGTCTTTCGATGGCGCCGACTTATGAGCGCCCTGCGGCCCCGGTGGCCGATGTGTGGACACCCGATGTCAGTACATCCCCCGCCACTGCGGCGGCGCAGCCTGCGTCCATGCTCGATTGGCGAGAGTATTTCGCCGATCCGCAGTTGCGCACGCTCATCGAAACCGCGTTGGCCAACAATCGCGATCTGCGCGTCGCACTTGCTCGTGTCGAACAGGCGCGGGCGGCCTATGGCATTCAACGCGCCGATCTGTTTCCGTCGCTGGGTGCCGGCGCGAGCGAGACACGTCAGCGGGTACCCGGCGATCTGAGCCTCACCGGCAAGCCCTATATCAGCAGCCAATATCAGGTCGGTCTCGGCCTGTCGACGTGGGAACTGGACTTCTGGGGCCGCATCCGCAACCTGAAGGACGCCGCGCTAGACGAATATTTGGCCTCCGATGCATCTCGCCGCGCCCTCGAGCTGAGCCTGATCTCGCAAGTCGCACAGACGTGGCTGAGCCTGCGCGAGTTGGACGAACGCATTGCCCTGGCGCAGCAAACGGTCGATAGCCGTGCAGAGTCGCTGCGCATCTTCACGCGTCGCGAGCAGGTCGGCTCGACGTCGAAGCTCGATCTCACCGAAGTCACCACCCTCTGGCAGCAAGCGCGTGCGCTCGTCACGCAACTCCAGCAACAACGCGCCACGCAGGCCCACACATTGCAAGTGCTGGTGGGCACACCGATCGACACCTCGCCGCTGGCGCTCGACCACACGGCCGACGACGCCCGCCTGATGCGCGATCTCCAACCCGGCCTGCCGTCGTCGTTGCTCGAAGACCGGCCGGACATCATGGCTGCCGAGTATCAATTGCGCGCCGCCCACGCGAACATCGGCGCAGCCCGCGCGGCCTTCTTCCCGCAGATCACGCTTACCGGCTCGGTCGGCACGGCGAGCAGCGCACTTGACGGCTTGTTCACCGCCGGCAGCGCCGCATGGACGTTCACGCCGAGCATCAATATCCCGATCTTCCAGGGCGGACGCCTCGTGAACAACCTCGATCTCGCCGAAGCCCGTCGCGTCGAATCCGTCGCGAACTACGAGAAGACGATTCAGGAGGCATTCCGCGATGTCGCCGACGCCCTGAGCGCGCGCCGCTGGCTGGCCGATCAGGTCACGATCCTGCAAGCCACGCAGGATGCCCAGGCCGAGCGCGCGCGGCTCGCGAAGCTGCGTTACGACCACGGCGCGGCCGCGTTCCTCGAAGTGCTCGACGCCCAGCGCGATCTTCTCGCCATCGAACAACAAACGGTGCAGACGCGCCGCGCACTGCTGTCCGCGCGCGTGGCGCTCTACACGGCGCTCGGGGGCGGCAGCCGCCTCATGCCCGCCGCCGACGCCCCCGGTGGACCGTTCGCCCGCACGCCTCGCGTCGTCGAGCCATCGCCGCCCGGCGCGGTTGGCGCAGCGAGTCCGGCGAACGCCGTACCGGCCGTCCAATAAAGTCAAAAAGGCTAAATATGACGCTTCCCAATGCCAAGAAGCTGGTTCCCGCACTGATCGTGCTAGCGGTCGTCGGGCTGGGTTGGTACGGATGGAAAACCTATAGCCACTCCGGCCCCGGCGCCGGTTTCGCAAGCGGCAACGGCCGCATCGAAGCCACTGAGGTCGACGTGGCCACCAAGCTCGCCGGACGTGTCGAAGCCATCTACGTCCGGGAGGGCGATTTCGTGAAGGCGGGTCAGGTACTCGCCAAGATGCAGATCGACACGCTCAACGCCCAGCGCGATGAAGCCCGCGCGCAGTACCAGCAGGCCGTGACCAACGTCGCGGCGATTCAGGCGCAGGCGGCAGCAAGGTTGTCCGACAAGGCGACGGCCGAAGCCAATGTCGCCGCACGCGAGGCCGAACTCGACGCGGCCCAGCGCCGACTGTCGCGCTCGGAGACGCTATCGAAGGAAGGCGCCTCGTCGGTGCAAGAGTTGGACGACGACCGAGCGCGGGTTCGCAGCACACGTGCCGCCGTCACTGCCGCGCGCGCGCAGGTGGCTGCCGCGCAGTCTGCGGTCGAGGCCGCCAACGCGCAGGTCACGGGCGCGAAGTCGACGGTGCAGGCCGTGCAGGCCACCGTCACTCGCATCGAAGCCGATATCGCGGACAGCGACCTCAAAGCGCCGCGCGACGGCCGGGTGCAATACCGCGTGGCCCAACCGGGTGAGGTGCTCGCGGCCGGCGGCAAGGTTCTCAATCTCGTCGACCTGTCGGATGTATACATGACGTTTTTCCTGCCCGAAACGGTGGCAGGGCGTCTGGCCATCGGCGCCGAAGCGCACATCATTCTCGACGCGGCGCCGCAGTATGTGATTCCCGCGAGCATCTCGTTCGTCTCCAGCACGGCGCAGTTCACGCCCAAGACGGTGGAGACCGAGAGCGAGCGCCAGAAGCTGATGTTCCGCGTGCGCGCTCAGATCGCGCCGGCGTTGCTGCAACAGCATTTGTCGCTCGTGAAGACGGGCCTGCCCGGTGTGACGTGGGTGAAGACCGATAGTCAGGCAGCCTGGCCCGCCCAGTTGCAGACCAAGCTGCCGCAGTGAGCCTCGCAACATGACGGCGCCCCCCTCGCTTTCGTCCCCGCCGGGCCACGACGTGCCGCCGGTCGTACACATGGCCGGCGTGACGCTGCGTTACGGCCGCAAGACCGTTGCTCTGAACGACGTCAGCATCGACATTCCGGCCAACGGCATGGTCGGCCTGATCGGGCCGGACGGTGTGGGCAAGTCCACGCTGCTCTCGCTCATTGCTGGCGCGCGCGCGGTGCAGACGGGCACGGTCGAAGCGCTCGGCGGCAATATGGCGAGCAAGGCGCACCGCGATCTCGTGTGCCCGCGCATCGCTTACATGCCGCAAGGACTCGGCAGGAATCTCTACCCGACGCTCTCTGTCGAAGAGAACCTGCAGTTCTTCGCACGCCTGTTCGGCCACGACACCGCCGAGCGTCGCCGCCGCATCGACGACCTTACGCGCAGCACCGGCCTGTATCCATTTCTCGATCGGCCGGCGGGCAAGCTCTCGGGCGGCATGAAGCAAAAGCTCGGCCTGTGCTGCGCGTTGATTCACGACCCGGATCTGTTGATTCTCGACGAGCCGACGACGGGCGTCGATCCGCTCGCCCGCGCGCAGTTCTGGGATCTGATCGCACGCATTCGCCGGGAGCGACCGGCCATGAGCGTGATCGTCGCCACCGCCTACATGGACGAAGCGCAGCGTTTCGACTGGCTCGTGGCGATGGATGCGGGCCATGTGCTCGCGACCGGCACGCCGGCCGAGTTGCTGGCGCGCACGCACTGCGCCACCCTCGAAGCCGCTTTTATCGCGCTGTTGCCGGACGAAGAGAAGACCGGCTATGAACCGGTCTCGATTCCGCCACTGCAGGTCGACGAGCACACGGAGATCGCCATCGAGGCCAAGCGTCTGACGATGCGTTTCGGCGATTTCGTGGCGGTGGATCACGTGGATTTTCGTATCCGTCGCGGCGAGATCTTCGGCTTTCTCGGCTCGAACGGCTGCGGCAAGTCGACCACGATGAAGATGCTCACCGGCTTGCTGCAAGCAAGCGAGGGGCAGGCGTGGCTGTTCGGCAACGAAGTCGATCCGAAGGACATCGACACCCGTCGCCGCGTGGGTTACATGTCGCAAGCGTTCTCGCTCTATACCGAGCTGACGGTGCATCAGAACCTCGTGCTGCACGCGCGGCTGTTCCACGTGCCCGAGGCAGACGTCGACGCCCGCGTGGCGGAGATGGTGCAACGCTTCGGCCTCGCCGATGAGCTTGACGCCCTGCCCGACAGCATTCCGCTGGGCATGCGCCAGCGTCTGTCGCTCGCCGTGGCAATGGTGCACCGACCCGAATTGCTGATTCTCGACGAGCCGACGTCGGGCGTCGATCCGGTGGCACGCGACAACTTCTGGCGGCTGCTGGTGGAGTTGTCGCGCCGGGACCGCGTGACGATCTTCATTTCCACTCACTTCATGAACGAGGCCGAGCGCTGCGACCGCATTTCGCTGATGCACGCGGGCAAGGTACTTGTGTCCGATCCGCCTGCGAAGATCACGCAAGATAAGGGCGCGGCCACGCTCGAGCAGGCTTTCATCGAATACCTTGTCGAAGCGGGCGGCGGCAAGACTGAAACGCCCGAGACGCCCACGCCGGCAGTGCCCGGACCCGTGCCCGCCGAAGCGACGCAAGCGCAGCACAAGGCGTTCTCGCTCAACCGCATGATCAGCTATCTCTGGCGCGAAACGCTGGAGCTGCAACGCGATCCGGTACGCGCCACACTCGCGCTGGTTGGCTCGCTCGTGTTGATGCTCGTGATGGGCTACGGCATCAGTCTGGATGTGGAAGACTTGCGCTACGCCGTGCTCGACCGCGATCAGACCACGCTGAGTCAGAACTACGCGCTCAATATCTCGGGGTCGCGCTACTTCATCGAACAACCTCCGATCACCGACTACGAGGACATGGACAAGCGGCTGCGCAGCGGCGAACTGTCGCTGGCTATCGAGATTCCGCCGGGGTTCGCCCGTGACGTGTCGCACGGCAAGACCGTACAGATCGGCGCGTGGATCGACGGCGCGATGCCGTTGCGCGCGGAGACGGTGCAGGGCTACGTGCAGGGCATGCACCAGAACTGGCTGGCCGATGAGGCCCTGCGCCGGCTCGGTGTGCGCCTGACGGCATCGCTCGATATCGTGACGCGCTATCGTTACAACCCCGACGTGAAGAGTCTGCCGGCGATGGTGCCTGCGGTGATTCCGCTGCTCTTGCTAATGCTGCCCGCGATGCTCACGGCGTTGTCCGTGGTGCGGGAGAAGGAACTCGGCTCGATTCTGAATCTGTACGTGACCCCGGTAACGCGAACGGAATTCCTGATCGGCAAGCAGATCCCGTATGTCGCGCTGGCGATGTTGAATTTCCTGCTCATGGCATTGATCGCCGTGACGCTGTTCGGCGTGCCGATCAAGGGCAGCTTCCTCACGCTGACGACCGCCATCTTTATTTTCAACGTCGTCGCCACCGGCATTGGCCTGCTCGCGTCGACGTTTACCCGCAGTCAGATCGCGGCTTTGTTCTTCACGATGATCGGCACGATGATTCCGGCGATCCAGTTCTGTGGAATGCTCACGCCAGTGCCGTCGATGGAGGGCTCAGGCCGGCTTATCGGCGAGATCTATCCGGCGACTTACATGCTCATCATCAGCCGCGGCGTCTTCAACAAGGCGCTCGGGTTTGCCGATCTCGGCAGCGCCTTCTGGCCGATGCTCGTCGCCGTACCGGTCATTCTGGGCGTCACGATCCTGATGCTCAAGAAACAGGACAAGTGATGACGAGCCCGAGCGCACCACAAGCCTCTCCCCCGCCGGCGCCACCGGCAAAGGCCAGCGTCGCGACGCCGCGCCGCGCGCATCTGTGGCGGCGGCATCTGGCAAACATCTACCGGCTCGGGGTGAAGGAGCTTTGGAGCCTGGTGCGCGACCCGATGATGCTGGTGCTCATCGTCTACACGTTCACGGCGTCGGTGTATTCGGCGGCCACGGCCCAGCCCGATACGTTGCACGTCGCGCCGATTGCCATCGTGGACGAAGACGTGTCGCCGCTCTCGCAGCGTATCGTCTCGGCCTTCTATCCGCCGCAGTTCACGCTGCCGCGCATGATTACGGCGAACGCCGTCGACCAGGGGATGGACGAGGGGGCATACACGTTCGCGTTGAACATTCCGCCAAATTTCCAGCGCGACATTCTGGCGGGACGCACGGCGGAGGTGCAGCTCAATGTCGACGCGACTCGCATGAGTCAGGCGTTCTCGGGCAGTGGTTATGTGCAACAGATCGTGTCGGCGGAGGTGAGCGAATTCCTTCAGCGATACCGGTCGACGCCGGAATTGCCGGTGGATCTGGCGTTGCGGGTGCGCTTTAACCCGACGCTGGAACGCGCGTGGTTCGGTGCGTTGATGCAGATCATCAACAACATCACGATGCTCTCGATCATTCTCACGGGTGCCGCGCTCATTCGCGAGCGTGAGCACGGCACGATCGAGCATTTGCTCGTCATGCCGGTGACACCGGCCGAGATCATGCTGGCGAAGGTCTGGTCGATGGGGCTGGTGGTGCTGATCGCGGCAGGCATGTCGCTCTGGTTGATCGTGAGCGGCGCGCTGCATGTGCCGATTGGCGGTTCGGTGGCGCTGTTCATGCTGGGCGCGACGCTGCATCTGTTCGCCACCACGTCGATGGGCATCTATCTGGCGACGCTCGCCCGCTCGATGCCGCAGTTCGGTATGTTGATGATTCTTGTACTGCTGCCGCTGCAAATGCTCTCCGGCGGAATCACCCCGCGCGAGAGCATGCCGAAGGCGGTGCAAGACGTCATGCTCGCCGCACCCACGACGCATTTCGTGGAGTTGGGTCAGGCGATTCTGTTCCGTGGCGCCGGCATCGGCGTCGTGTGGGTGCAGTTCGTGGCGCTGACCGTCATCGGCGCCGTGTTCTTTGCTTTCTCGCTGCGACGTTTTCGCCGCACGCTCAGTTCGATGGCGTAGTGCCTGCGCCTGCGCGCCGTTCGCCAACCCTGTCATGCCGGATTCGTGAGGTCGTTGCCATGCCTGCCAAGTCGTCTGCCGCACTCGAACGTCGGTCTTCCCGCGCCACGGCGTCTGCTGGTGCAGCCAAAGCTGCCGATGCCCCGTGGCTTGCCGCCAACCCGTGGCTGGCCAACGTGCCGTGGATGGCCGCCGCCGCCGAGTATGCCGTCGATGCCTGGCAACGCAGCGTGCTGTACGCCGACGTCATGCGTCAGCGCGGCAACCAGTATCAGGCGCACCTCGCCGAATCGGCGCCGAACGTGCTCGACTTCGCCGCGGAGGTGGTGCTCGATGCGCACGACTTGCCGCGTCCGTGCAACTACGCGCTGGTGCGCATTCTGCCGCCGGACGATACGCCGACGCGGCCGAATGCTCGCCCGTTTGTCGTGGTCGATCCACGCGCAGGTCACGGCCCGGGCATCGGCGGCTTTAAGCCGGACAGCGAGATCGGTGCCGCCCTGCGAGCGGGGCATCCGTGCTATTTCGTGGGCTTTCTGCCCGATCCTGTTCCCGGCCAGACGGTTGAAGATGTGATGCACGCGGAGGCCGCGTTTCTGGAGAAGGTGATTTCTCTGCATCCCGAGAGTGCGGGCAAACCGGCGGTCATCGGTAATTGTCAGGCGGGCTGGCAGGTGTTGATGACGGCGGCGATGCGTCCGGAACTGTTCGGGCCGATCATCGTGGCCGGGGCACCGCTGTCCTATTGGGCGGGGTGGCGCGGGCGCAATCCGATGCGATATTCGGGAGGACTGCTCGGTGGCAGTTGGCTGACGGCGCTCACGAGCGATCTGGGCGACGGGCGCTTCGACGGCGCCTGGCTGGTGCAGAACTTCGAGAATCTCGACCCGGCCAATACGCTGTGGCACAAGAAGTATCACCTTTACGCCAACGTGGACACGGAAGCGCCGCGCTATCTCGGTTTTGAGAAGTACTGGGGCGGGCATGTGTTTCTGAACGCGCAGGAGATGCAGTACATCGTCGACAATCTGTTTGTCGGCAACCGGCTGACGAGCGCGGAGTTGATCACGAGCGACGGCATCCGGATCGATCTGCGAAATATCCGCTCGCCTATCGTGGTGTTTTGCTCGTACGGCGACAACATTACGCCGCCGCCACAGGCGTTGGGCTTCGTGACGGATATGTATCGCGACGACTCGGAAGTGCTCAGTCACGATCAGACGATTGTGTACGCCACGCATGACAGCATCGGCCACCTCGGCATTTTCGTGTCGGGCAGCACCGGGCGTAAGGAGCACCGCGAGTTCGTCAACAATATCGATCTGATTGACGTGCTGCCTGCCGGGATCTATCAAGCACAGATCGCCGACAAGACGGAAGATACGCCGCATCGGGAGTTGATCGACGGCGATTACGTGATGTCGATTCAGCAACGCAGCGTCGAGGATGTGCGCGCCATTGTCCAACCGGACGCCGAGAGCGATCGGCGTTTTGCAGCGGTGGCACATCTCTCTGACATCAATCTCGGGTTGTATCGCAGTCTCGTGCAGCCGTGGGTGCGCGCGATGGTCACGCCGAATTCGGCATACTGGATGCGCGTGCTGCATCCGCTGCGCGTGAGTTACGAGCTTTGGTCGGATCGCAATCCATTTGCCGTGCCGTTCGCCGCGAAAGCGGCGCGCGTGCGCGAGACGCGCCATCCGGTGCCGTCGGACAATCCGTTCCTTGCGCTGGAATCGGCGGTGTCGAGCGCCATCGAGCAATCGCTCAATTTCTATCGCGATACACGCGACGATGGCTTTGAGAAGGCCTTCGAACTGATTTACGGACAGCAATGGGTGCAAGCGCTCGCCGGGTTGCGCGGCAGCGACGGTGCGGCGGTTCGGGTGCATCCCGGCACATCGCCGGAGCACATCGCGTTCGTCAAGGACACGCTGACGCATCGCCGTCACGAACTACACCAGGGCGGATTGCTCGAAGCCGGCATTCGCGCACTGCTCTGGGTGCATCGTCTGCACGGTGAAGCCGACGAACGGCAATTCAACCTCGCTCGCTCGCTGGTACGCGGCGAGAGCGATATTTCGATCGAGCGCTTCCGCGAAGTGATCCGCCGTCAGGCCGGGTTGCTGCGCATGGCACCCGACGCAGCGATGGCCGCGATTCCCGGCATGCTCTCCCATTCGACACCGGCGAACATCCGGCGCGTGGCGAAGGCCGTGAAGGATCTCAGCCTCGCCGTTCCGCTCGATGGCGGCGAGCAAAACGATCTGCAACAAGTGCTGGCGGTCTTTGAAAACGCCGCTTTGCAGCAGAAGGCCTCCACGGAGCACGCTCCCGCGCCAAGGAAAACCGGCGCACGCGCCGCAACGCCCGACGCCGCACCACGCAAGCGCTCCCCAGCCGCAAAGACTAGCACCACCGCCGCGAAAACCATTCGCTCAGCGAGTGCCCCAAAAACCAGGAAGGCCCGCTGAACTCTCACCACGGGCGATGCACCGGTCAACCCCCAGTCATCGCCCAATCGGCACATAGAGCCTTGCCATCAAACCACCACCCTCGCGTGCCGCAAACTCCACAGTAGCGCCGAAGCGCGACGCTATCGCCCTCACTATCGATATCCCCAATCCCGCCCCCTCTCCCCCCCGCCAGCCCCGATCCCCTCGCCAGAATCGCTGCCCCATTTGCTCCGCCTGCTCAGGCGTAAGACCCGGCCCCCAATCCCCCACCTCTATGCAATACCGCCGCCGATGCTCGTCCATCTCCACCGTCACATCCACACGACTCCCCTCAGGCGAGTAACGCATCGCGTTGTCCACAAGGTTTCTCACCGCCGTGCCCAGCATCGAATGTGGCACCACCGTGCCACGGTCTTCACACGCCATGCTAAAAACCACCCGTGGCCCCCCACGACGGACCGGAGCCCCATTCCTCCACTCAGACATAGACCCAACTCGCGGCGGAACGGGGCCCCGATCCGTCTCCTCCCATTCGATCAATACCTCCTCTATCACCTCGCGCACCGACCCGCACATGTCCTGCTCATGTGCCGGCGCCTCAGCACGCGCCAACGTCATCATCTGATCCAGCGTATGCCGTAATCGTCGTACACCTACGCCCGCCATATATATCGCCCGTCTGGCCGGCTCTCCCCCCGTTATCTCCGCTACCTGCAAGTGGGTGTCCACCGCCGTCAGCGGCGTGCGCAGTTCATGCGCCGCCGCATCCGTGAACGCCCTCTGGTACGCCAATGCCTGCGTCAAACGATCCAATAATCCATTTAATGCCGACACTACCGGACGTAACTCCGTCGGGGCACGCCCCAAATCAATCGGCGCCGTGTCGTCCGCACGCTTGTCGCGCAACGTCGCACGTAATGTCTCCAACGGCGATAAACCCCGGCCTATGCCTATCCACAACGCAATCAATCCACCCACGACAGCAATCAGAAACGGTACGCCCGCCGCTCTCAACAATGCATGGCTCAGGCCCGCTCGCTTCTCCAACCAATCCGCCGTCATGACCTGATACCCCCGGTCATCCTGCAACACATATATTCGCCAACGCTTTCCATCAATCTCCATCGTGCTGAAACCCATCGGGAACGCCTTTTCTTCCGCCTGCGGCCCACCATCGGTCCGCGCCAACACCACGCCCTGCACCGAACGTATTTCACACGCTATGCCGTCGTCGGTGCCCACGCGTATCACCTCTCCCCAATCCGACTGCCCCGCACTCGGCCCCAACGGCGATAACGCTACCCGCGCCAACAAACCCGATACCATCCGGGCCGACATCGCCAAACGTTGATCCAGTGCCCTGTCGAGATTGGCCTCCACCCCTCGCATCATCCATCCCGCCGCCACCACCCAAAGCACTATCAACGCAATACCGGCAATCAATACCGCTCTCAGTCGAAGGCTCATGACAACTTCCACCCCAATCGATATCCCAAACCACGCGCCGTTTGAATGACCTCACACCCCAATTTGCGACGCACGTTGTGGATGTGAACGTTCAACGCATTACTGTTGACCCGCTCCGACAAACCATACATCCGCTCGTGCAACATGTCCGGCGTCAACCATCGCCCCCGTGTACTCGCCAAATGCGTCAGCAAGTCAACCTCCTTGCGCGACAATTCGACCGGCTCACCATCAAGCCACGCCAAACCACTCGCCGGCTCCAATCGCAACGGGCCAGCGTCTATGACCTGCGAAGCCCGCCCCTGCACGCGACGCATCAACGCATGCAATCGCGCCCCCAACTCGCGCAAATCGAACGGCTTGACCATGTAGTCATCCGCCCCGCCATTCAATCCCGCAATCCGATGTTCGATGGCATCGCGCGCAGTCAGGATGAGGACAGGTACATCAGGCTCCACCGCCCGGATCTTTGCCAAAACCCCGAGACCGTCACCGTCTGGCAAACCCAGATCAAGCACCAACGCATCGAACGTGTTTTCCGCATGCGCAGACACCGCCGCCAACCCGCTCGCCGCATGCTCAACAGCAATGCCCAACGCCTCCAACCCCGCGACAGTGCCGCTCGCAATCAACGCATCATCCTCAACCAGCAACACTCGCATGAATCCGTACCTCCCTTGAATACCGCTTCATGTTACGTAATTTGCGTAACTCACCGAGCATCATTCCGCGCGGTGAACGCGTGGCTCGGCGCATAACCAACAGACACCGCGGGCGTTAACTCTCGGTTAATCGGCGCAGGGCACGCTCTAGCCTGCTTTGGAACGCCTTCAGGAGAAGAGATTTGCTACGCCGATTTTTCTACATCTTTGTGATTTTTCTCGGCACGCTCGGCGGGATGCGCGCCGCCGATGCGTTTCCCTGGCAAAGCGAGTCGAAGTTCCTCGACGCGTCTCAGGTACTCACACTCTCCCCTGTCACCGAGGTGGACGGTCATATCGAAATCGTTGGCAACATTGCTAAGGATTACTACGTTTACCGGCATTCGCTACGCGCGGAAGATGTCTCCGGCCAGCCGCTCGATCTGACGCTCTCCGACGGAGCGAAGCATACGGACGAGTTCTTCGGCGACACCGAGATCTATACCCGTGACGCCCTGCGCATTCGTCTGCCCTTGGCAACGTCAGGCCCCGTGACGCTGCACTGGCAAGGCTGCTCAGAAGCAGGCATCTGCTATCCACCCCAGACGATGCAAGTCGCGTTGCCTGCCGGCTCGACATCAGTTATCAATGCCCCCGCAGTCTCCGTGGCGCCCCCCGCCGCCTCCATCGATGCCGTCGATGCCCCGCTCGCTGAAGATCAGGCCGCAGCGCAGCGGCTCGCCACGGTCGGCCCCGTCGCTGCCACGCTGCTGTTTTTCGGCTTCGGCTTGCTGCTGGCCTTCACGCCATGCACGTTGCCGATGATCCCCATCGTCTCGACGATGGTCGTGGGCAATCGTCCCGCGCCGTTGCGAGCGCTGGCACTCTCGCTGTCATACGTGCTGGCGATGGCACTCACTTATGCCTCGGTCGGCGTCGCGGCCGGCCTGGCCGGCGCCAATTTACAGGCCGCGCTGCAATCTCCATGGCTGCTCGGCGCCTTCGCGGGCCTCTTTCTCGTGCTGGCAGCCTCGCTGTTCGGTCTGTTCGAACTGCGCCTGCCCGCGTTCGTGACGAATCGACTCGACGCCGCCGGACAACAACGTACCGGTGGCAGTCTCGTCGGCGCCGCCGCACTCGGTTTTCTCTCCGCACTGCTCGTCGGCCCGTGCATGACCGCCCCGCTGGCCGGCGCTCTGCTCTATATCGGCCAGACAGGCAACGCGTGGATAGGCGGCATCGCGCTGTTCGCGCTGGGACTCGGCATGGGACTGCCGCTACTCGTCATCGCCATGTTCGGCTCGCGGGTTCTGCCCCGTCCGGGCCCGTGGATGGTACGCGTGCGCATTGCATTCGCCTACGTGATGACGGGTATGGCCGTTCTGATGTTGAGCCGCTTCCTGCCCGGCAACGTCAGCCTCCTGCTCTGGGGTACCCTCGGCCTCGGACTGGCCGTCGGATTCGCCGCATGGGCATGGACGCTGCGCGGGAAACCGTCCGGCTGGACACTGATGTTCGCGTCGGCGTTCGCCGGTGTCTGGTCGGTGTTCATGCTCGTGGGGGCAGCGTCCGGCAACGATTCCGCACTGCGTCCGCTGGAACGCGCGGCCCCCGCAATCATGAACAGCGCAAATGCGCACAGCGCGAAGGCGTTCGAGTATGTGAGCGTCAAATCGGCGGAGGATGTGGACGCACGCATCGCGCAAGCTGCCGCGAAAGGGCAATGGACGTTGATCGATTTCTACGCTGACTGGTGCGTAAGTTGCCATGTCATCGAACGCAATGTGTTCGGCGATCCGACTGTCGCCGCGCGGCTCGCACGTATGCAGGTGCTGCGCCCGGACGTGACGAAGAACGACAAGATCGATCAGGCCCTGATGAAACGCTGGGGTGTGCTCGGCCCGCCCACGCTCATTCTCATCGACGCAAATGGCGAGGAGGTGCGCGCGCAGCGCTCGGTCGGCGAACTCGATGCGCGTAGCTTCCTGCGCCGCCTCGACACCGCGGGGATGGTATGACCGGTCTCGGCCCCTTCTCGATACAGACGGTCGCCGTGGCGGCAGCGATGGGGGTGGCGTGGCTCGTCGCGCGCTATCTCCTGCGCAGCACTGACACCACGTCGCGCCGCACCGCCGCCAGCACGCTCCTCGACGCGCTCTTCATCGGCCTGCTCGCCGCGCGCATCGCCTACGTGCTGCGCTGGTGGCCGGAATACTTCGCGACCCCGCTGTCCATCATCGCGATTGGCGACGGCGGATTCAATGTCTGGGCCGGCCTGCCCGCCGCCCTCGGCTGGGCGTTGTGGCGCATGAAACGTCAGCCCTCCGGGCGCCGCCCGATGCTGTACGGCTTCGCCGCAGGCGTAGCGATCTGGGCCGCCGCACAGGCAGGCTTGAGCGTCCTGCAACGCACCGCGCCGCCGCTGCCGTCATTGACACTCTCCACAACGGATGGCCGCACCGTCTCACTCGACACCTATCGCGGCAGTCCCGTCGTGATGAATCTGTGGGCAAGCTGGTGCCCGCCGTGCCGACGCGAAATGCCGGTGCTGGAAAAAGCGCAGGCCGACTACCCCGACGTGCGGTTCCTGTTGATCAATCAGGGCGAGTCCGCGCATACGGTTGAAGCGTTCATTCAGTCGCAGGGCCTTCAGTTCGACGATCTGCTGCTCGATCCTGCGTCGCAAGGCATGCAGGCGGCCGGTGCACGCGGGCTGCCCACCACGTTGTTCTTCGATGCCCACGGCCGTCTGGTTGACACTCATCTGGGCGAACTCACAGCGGCGCGTCTGCGCGCCACGCTGCAAGGCCGTCTTCACCAATCCCCGGCACCTCGTACGCCATAGGAGTCATCGATGTCTGTTCGTAAGTTTCTTATTTCCGCTCTGATCGCCGTGCCGGCGCTCGCCGCCGCGGCCTATGCGATTGTCTCCGGCAACGCCGGTACCTCGGGCAAGGCGGCGGCCGACCAGGACACCCCAGCCGTTGTTCAGGCGCTGGTACGCGAAGGTTTGGCGGATTTACGTCCGTTCGACACCGGTACGGAGCTTCGCGGCTTCGCCGGGACGGCGGAACAACATCCCGTCGCCCTCTACGTGCTGCGCGACGGCACAGCCATCGTCGGCACCCGCATCGACGCCGACGGCAAGCCGATGGATATGGAGCGCATCAGTCACCTCATCGCCGAGCCGACCAGCGAAGCCGTCTGGTCGAAACTCGCCGCCTCGACCTGGGTGCAGGACGGCAAAGCGGACGCCCCGCGCGTGGTGTACACGTTCAGCGACCCGAATTGCCCCTACTGCAATCGTTTCTGGGAAGCGGCACGCCCTTGGGTCGATTCGGGCAAGGTGCAGTTGCGCCACATCATGGTCGGTGTCATCAAGGCCGACAGCAGCGCGAAGGCAGCCGCCATTCTCGGCGCTCCCGATCCCGCCGCCGCGTTGTTGCAAAACGAACGGCAGCTCGCCAGCGGCGGCATCGCGCCAGCGCCGAGCGTGTCACCCGATATCGCCCGCACGCTCGACGCTCATCAACAACTGATGACGGAGCTTGGGTTTCGCGGTACGCCCGGCATCGTCTATCGCGACGACGAGGGCCTGATTCAACGCGTGAATGGCATGCCGCGCCCCGCAGCGTTGGCATCGGTACTCGGCCCTCGCTGAAGCGCCCCGGCGGGCGGCCCCCAATAGACGGGGCCGTCCATGCCGCCGTTGCAGAATCGTCGAAGGACGGCCACTGTGGCGCACACATTCTTGCAAGAAATGCCTCGTTCGCGCGCGAAACCCGACGATTACCTCCTTTTTGCGACGCTCCGCCCACGGCACCCGGCAGATGCTGCTACAATCGGCATCACCATGAAGTCGCATCAGTCTTCCTCCCTCCTCTGGTCGCCCCTGACCGCCGCCCTGCGCTGGTGGCGGTAACCCGCCACGTCTATCTCATCCCCATAGCGCCCTCCCCCGCGGATCGCGAACTCAATGTGGGGGCACGCTCAGGGGGAATTCGCAAATCTCATGCGTTCGACAATCCTTTGTCACCAGACGAACAGGGACCATCATGCTGCTGATGATCGACAACTACGACTCGTTTACCTACAACATCGTCCAGTACTTCGGTGAATTGGGCGAAGACGTGCGGGTCTTTCGTAACGACGAAATCACTCTCGACGCCATCGCGGCACTCGCCCCCGACCGTATCTGCCTCTCGCCCGGCCCAAGCTGCCCGGCCAACGCAGGTATCACGCTCGACGTGCTCAAGCGCTTCTCCGGCGAAATTCCGATTCTCGGTGTCTGCCTCGGCCATCAGGCCATCGGCGAAGCCTTCGGCGGCAAGGTCGTCCGCGCCCAGCAAATCATGCACGGCAAGGTGAGCGAGATCGAAACCACGCAACAGGGCGTGTTCGCGAATCTGCCCAGACGCTTTACCGTCACGCGCTATCACTCACTGGCGATCGAGCGCGCTTCGCTGCCCGACTGCCTCGAAGTCACCGCGTGGACGGACGACGGCGAGATCATGGGCGTGCGCCACAAGACGCTAGACGTCGAAGGCGTGCAGTTCCACCCCGAGTCGATTCTGTCGGAACACGGCCACGACGTGCTGCGCAACTTCCTGCAAGCCGCCCCGCGCGTGGCCCAAGCGGCCTGAGCCCCCCGCCACAGAAGAAACGACAGAAGAAACGACAGAAGAGAGAAACCGCAATGATTACCCCGCAAGAAGCCCTGCAGCGCACGATCGAACACCGTGAAATCTTCCACGACGAGATGCTGCACCTGATGCGCCTCATCATGAAGGGTGAGCTTTCCCCGGTCATGTCCGCCGCCATCATCACCGGCCTGCGCGTGAAGAAGGAAACCATCGGCGAAATCGCCGCCGCCGCCCAGGTCATGCGCGAGTTCGCAAATCACGTCGAGGCACCGGCCGATGAACATTTCGTCGATATCGTGGGCACCGGCGGCGACGTGTCGCATACGTTCAACATTTCCACCGCTTCGATGTTCGTCGCCGCAGGCGCCGGCGCAAAGGTCGCCAAGCACGGCAACCGCGGCGTGAGTTCGAAGTCGGGCAGCGCCGACGTGCTCGAAGCGCTCGGCGTCAACATCATGCTCTCGCCCGAACAGGTGGCCGAGTGTTTGCGCGACATCGGCATCGGCTTCATGTTCGCACCGAACCATCACCCGGCCATGAAGAACGTTGCCGCCATCCGTAAGGAAATGGGCGTGCGCACGATCTTCAATATCCTCGGACCGCTCACGAATCCGGCGGGAGCCCCCAACCAGTTGATGGGTGTGTTCCACCCCGATCTGGTCGGCATTCAGGTTCGCGTGATGGAGCGTCTGGGCGCCGAACACGTTTTGGTGGTCTACGGCAAGGACGGCATGGACGAAGTGTCGCTTGGTGCCGCCACGCTGGTCGGTGAACTCAAGGACGGCAAGGTCACCGAATACGAAATTCATCCGGAAGACTTCGGCCTGCAAATGATGAGCAACCGTAGCCTGAAGGTCGGCAGCGCCGAGGAATCGAAGACGATGCTGATCGAGGCGCTCGGGAACAAGGCAGGCACGGCACGCGAGATCGTGGCGCTCAACGCCGGTACCGCCCTGTATGCCGCCAACCGCGCGGCATCGATCGGCGACGGCATCGCGATGGCACGCGAATCGATCGCCAGCGGCGCGGCACGCGCGAAGCTCGATGCATTCGTCACGTTCACGCAGCGATACAAGGCCTGAAGTTCGACACGACCACGGCGGGCCCCGATCACGCCCGCCCCCTTCCGTAGCCCCCGATTCATCCATCGATATGTCTACCGTTCTCGACAAGATCCTGGCCGTGAAGGCCGAAGAAGTCGCAGTTGCCAAGCGTGTGCGCGACCTCGCCAGTCTGCGCCGCGATGCCGAAGCCACTGTCGGCGACAGCGCACTGCGCACGCGTGATTTCGTGGGCGCGTTGCGCACGAAGATCGACGGCGGTCTGCCCGGCGTAATCGCCGAGATCAAGAAGGCCAGCCCATCCAAGGGCGTGATTCGCGAGCACTTCGTCCCGCCCCAGATCGCCGAGTCGTATCAGCAAGGCGGCGCCGCCTGTCTGTCGGTACTGACCGACAGACAGTTCTTTCAGGGCGCGCCCGAGTATCTGAAGGCGGCGCGCGCCGCCTGCGATCTGCCCGTACTGCGCAAGGACTTCATGATCGACGCCTATCAGGTCTACGAAGCGCGCGACATGGGGGCCGACTGCATTCTGCTCATCGCCGCTGCGCTGGAACTGGCCCATATGCGCGACCTTGAAGCGCAAGCCCACGAACTGGGCATGGCGGTGCTCGTCGAAGTGCACAACGGCCGTGAACTGGACGCAGGGCTCGAGTTAAGCACGCCGCTGCTGGGCATCAACAATCGCAACCTGCACAACTTCGAAGTGTCGCTCGACACGACGCTCGGCCTGCTCAAACACATTCCGCACGATCGTCTGGTCGTCACGGAGTCGGGTATCCTGTCGCGTGACGACGTGACGCGCATGCGCGCGGCCAACGTCAATGCCTTTCTCGTCGGCGAAGCCTTCATGCGTGCGCCCGAGCCGGGCGATGCACTCGCCACGCTGTTCGACATGCCCCGCTGACGCGCTATCCCTCGTCACACAGGCGATCGATGGCACGGTGTCCCGCACGGGACACCGCCCAAGCACCGGCAAGGCACATCGCTCCTGCCCGGTGTTGCGGCGCACGGCGCGTCCGGCGTCCCCCCTCAAAGGAGCGGCCCGATGGCCATCGAACGCGAACTCAAACTTGCTCTTCCGGGCGACTTGCCCGCCGCACGCGCCGACGCGCTGATCTCCCACCTCGACCGCCTGCCCGGTGCCGAAGCCCGTGGCGAGCGTCGTCTCGTCAATCGCTACTTCGACACGCCATCGCTCGCCCTCGCCAGCGCCAAGGCCGCGCTGCGGCTGCGTTTCGTGGCACGCGACGGGCACGCCGGGCAATGGTTGCAAACGCTCAAGTCGGTCGGTGAAGCGCGCGACGGACTGCACGTTCGCCATGAATGGGAGCAGGCGGTGCAAGGCGAAGCGCTCGAACTCCCGAAACTGATCGCCGCTTGCGACGTGCCCGCCACCGCCGACCTGTTGCGCGCCGAAGGCGCGAATGTCGTCGCGCAGTTCGAGACGAATTTCGTGCGACGCCTGTGGCGCTATATCGCCGGTGACGGCACGACCGTGGAGATTGCTTTCGATCGGGGCGAGGTGGCCGTCGAGGCCGATGGCAAGCGTCATACGGCGCCGCTCATCGAAGTCGAACTGGAATTGCTCGACGCGCCGGACGACGACCGCGAAGACCAGGGTGAACACATTCTCCACGCCCTTGCACTGAATTTGCGCGACGTGTTGCCCGAGTTGCAAAGCGACAACGTGAGCAAGGCGCAACGTGGCTATCGTCTGCGGCAAACGGTACTCGGCCGCTGATCGCTGCGCGTCGCAGCCAAACATCACAGCCCCTTTCATCGCGCGCCCTTTCGGCTCATTCGACTGACCTATTGCATGACATCACGCTCACGCGCCGCGTCCCCGGCGAAACACGATGAACGGCAAGGCTCGCTGTTCGACGAACCTGCCTCGGCAGCCAGCGCAGCCGAGGCGGCATTGCCCGCGCAAACACCGCCCGCAACGTCCGACGCACTGCCACGCCGCCGCGGACGTCCGCCGAAGCCGGCCGCCGCCACCGCCAAGCCCGGCGCAGACAACGCCAACGCCGCAGGCCCGCTCAAAGGACGCGTCGAAGATCAGTTCGACGCATTGCCCAACGACTGGAAAACGCTGGTGTCGCCGTTTGTCCAGAGCGAGGCGTACGCGCCGCTATGTCATTTCGTGGACGCCGAAGTCGCCGCCGGCAAGACCGTCTACCCGGCAGACATCTTCCATGCGCTTCGCATGACGTCGCCCAAGGACGTCAAGGTCGTCATCCTCGGGCAAGATCCCTATCACGGCGACGATCACGGCATCGCGCAAGCGCATGGCATGGCATTCTCGGTGCAACGCGGCGTGCGCGTGCCGCCTTCGCTGCGCAACATCTACAAAGAAATCGAGCGCGACCTCGGCATTCCCGCCCCGTCGCACGGCAATCTCGACGCCTGGGCGAAACAGGGCGTGCTGCTGCTCAACACCACACTGACGGTGGAAGCCGCCAACGCGGCAAGTCATGCGAAGCCGTTCAAGACCGGCGGATGGCAAGCCTGTACGGACACCTTGCTCTCGGGTCTCGCCGCGCGGCAAGGTCCGCTGGTCTTTCTTCTGTGGGGAAGCCATGCGCAGGCAAAAGCGCCGTTGCTCGCCGGTCACGGCCATCTGCTGCTCGAAGCCCCGCACCCGTCCCCCCTCTCGGCGCATCGCGGCTTTCTCGGCTGCGGCCACTTCAGCGCCGCCAACACCTTCCTCGTGCAACACGGCAAGACGCCCATCGACTGGCGAGTGCCGGATTGAGCCGGCGCGGGACTCCCCGCGTTTTCTGTCGTCCCCCAATCCCCCATTCGCCCGCCTGACGCCCTGATGCGGCGACCGTGATCGTTGAGGCGATCACGGTCGCACGCGTGCCGATGCTTCGTCGCCGAGCCAATCAGGGCCTGTGCGCGTCGTCACAGTAAATTTCACACTGTGAGATACGCGGCGGCACGCACACGGTCAAGCATTTACAGAAATGTTCCGGAACATTACACTTCCGTTCCGTAATGAGAATCCATCTCATTATCAAAAACGATAACCGTGCGTTACCCGGCCTGCGAAGTGTCCGACGGTGACGCCACTGCCGGAACACACGTATGTCCACCGCTTTCCAGACGCGCCAGCGCCTGCTTGCCTCCGCCTGCGCCCTTGTGGCTGCCGGCAGCTTCACCAGCCTGAACGCTCACGCACAAACGTCCGTGTCGCCCCCGGCCGCATCGTCGGATTCGTCGGCCAATGGGCAGACGTCCGCAGCCCCGGCGGTCACGCTGCCGACCACGCAGGTCAACGACAACGCGGTGGCGTCGCCCATGCAGACGAAGACGCTGCCGTCGTACAAGTTCGTCGCCCCGCTGCGCGACACGCCCCGCTCGATTACGGTCATTCCGGAAGAGCTGATCAAGCAGACAAATGCCACGACGTTTGCCGACGCGCTAAAGACCGTGCCGGGCATCACGTTCATCGGTGGCGACGCCGCGGCGAACCCGTCGGCAGACCGCCCCGTCATTCGCGGCTTCGAATCGCGCAACTCGATCTTCGTCGACGGCATGCGCGACTCGGGCGTGCAGAATCGCGAGACGTTCGCCATCGAGAACATCAGCGTCATCAAGGGACCGGATTCGGTCTACGCCGGTCGCGGCGCCGTTGGTGGCAGCATCGACATCACCACCAAGACGCCGCGTCTGGAAGACTTCACCAACGCGAGCCTCGGCCTCGGCACCAACAGCTTCAAGCGTCTGACCATGGACGTAAACCGTCAGGTCAACGATCAGACGGCCGTGCGCCTGAACGTGATGGGTCACGACGCCGATCAGGCCGGCCGCAACAACGTCTACAGCAAGCGCTGGGGCGTAGCGCCCTCGGTGGCGTTCGGTTTGAATAGCCCGACCACCGTCACGGTCAGCTATTACCACCTGAATTCGTATGACATGCCGGACTTCAGCGCACCGTTCCGCTCGGCAGGCGGCACGCCGGACGGCGGCTTCCAGCGCAATCAGTTCTACGGCCTGAACAACCGCGACTATCGCCGTGGCCAGACCGACACCGGCGAAATCAAGGTCGAGCACCGCATCAACGACACATGGAAGATCAAGAACACGACCATGGTCGGCCGCGCCACACTCGATTACATCGCCACAAACCCGCAGTTCGTCAACGCGAACTCGAACGTCATCGCGTTGCAGGCGAAGAGCGGCAAATACGCCACCAACAGCATCGCCAACCAAACCGAACTCACGGGCAAGGCCACGCTTTTCGGCTTCGAGCACACGCTCACCGGCGGCGTCGAATTCAGCAACGAGCAAAGCCGCTACGAGGGCTACCTCGTCACGGACAGTGCGGGCAACAACATCCGTTCGACGAACTCGCTCCCACTGTGCGCCGTACCCTACAACTGCACGACCCTCGGCAACTGGAATCCGGACAACCCCTGGACCGGCAGCCTCGCGCTGAACGGCGACAAGGGCTTCCCCGGCGCAGCGACCAACACGCGTACTAACGTGGCATCGGCCTACCTGTTCGACAGCGTGAAGCTCTCGGATCGCTGGCTCGTCAACGCCGGTGCGCGCATCGATCACTTCGATGTGCACGCCGTGCAAGCCGGTGCGCCCGATCTGAAGAATATCTCGAACCTGTTCAGCTTCCAGTTGGGTGTGATTTACAAGGTCCTGCCGTCGCTGAGCCTGTATGCGTCGTATGGCACGTCGGCCAACCCGCCGGGCGCAAACAGCGGCCTGGGCGGCGGTACCGACCAACTCACGACGACGAACAACAACCTCGCGCCGGAGCGTAGCCGCAACATCGAAGTCGGGGCGAAGTGGGACGTGATCGATCAGCGTCTGTCGCTGACCGCCGCCCTGTTCCAGACGGACAAGACGAATGCGCGCGTATCGGATGGCCTCGGCGGCACGATCAACGCGGGCAGCCAACGCGTGCGCGGCGCCGAACTCGGCTGGGCCGGCAGTCTGACGAACCATTGGCGCGTATTCGGCGGTTACTCGTACCTCAATGCCATCACGACGGACGCAGGGCCGGCAGCCGCCCCGGGCTCGAATGGCCTGCCGATGGTGATGGTGCCGAAGCACAACCTGACGCTGTGGACTGACTACGAAGTCATGCCTAAATTCACCGTCGGCGCCGGCATGACGCTCTCTAGCCTCACTTACGCGTCGGTGTCGTCAACCACCCGCAAGTGGACGCCGGGTTACGCACGCTTCGACGCCATGGCAACATACCGCGTGTCGCGCGCCGTCGATCTGCAACTGAACGTGCAGAACATCTTCGACAAGAAGTACTACGCAAGCGCCTATCCGATCTACGCCACGTGGGCCCCCGGTCGCACCGCCATGCTGACGCTGAACTTCCATCAGTGATCGCCTTCGACAAACCCTGAAGACGGGGAGGCCGGCGATTGTGCCGCCTCCCCAATTTGACTTCCGCCCGCCGCACCTGCCTCCTTCCGTCCGCCGCGCGCTCATGCCGGGTTGCGCCCCGATGGGTCATAAAGCGAGACCTGATTTCAAACAACCGCTTCATTTAGGTCTCCTTCCTTGCGTGCCCATGATGCCCGTGCCATGATGGCGCCGCGATGCCGGTCAAGCGCCGTTCGAGCGCGCCGCCTCCCGGCGATCGGCAATCAAGAAAATAACGTTTTCTTCACGCAGCTTTGCCTTTTTCGTACGGGGGTTCGAGATGGCAAATCGGGGAGTCGTTGTGACCGCGGGTGTTACCGCCGCACGGTCGTTCATCGTGGTTGCCGTCATCGCCGCACTCGCGGGATGCTCTACCGTCCAGCTCCGTAGCAAAGACTCGCTGCAGGGTGCCGCCGACGGCTTCGATGCCGCGGTCAAGGCGTCTCAAGGCGCGCTGGATACCGAACTCAACTCGCGCGCGCGGGTGCGGCGCGCCGAGGCCGTCGAGTACTATGTGCAAACCCGCCGGGTCAAACCGGGCGAGGTCCGTATCCTCGACATCGACGCTGACGACGAACTGGGCTCCTTCGCCCGCTTTGTGTGCGCGGGCACCGACGACTTCGTGAGTCAACGCGCCGCCATGACCTTCGCCACCGCCTATTCCGGTGGCCTCAAACAGGTGCTCGCCGAAGGCGACGACTCGATTGGCGGGCAGTGGTCGAGATTTCAGGCGCAGCGCAAACCCATAGAAGTCCCCGGCCTGCCGGACGACACCGTGCCGAAAAACGCGGTTCGCGCGTGCGCCAACGACCTGAAAAAGCGCCTGACGGAATGGAAAGTCCGCCCTTCCACGGAAGTCAGCGCCGAGAGTATTACCGCAGTCGTGCCCGCCGCCATTGCCGCTTACAAGGCAATTGCCGCTCTTTTTCAGACCGGGCTGACGGCATACAACGATCTGGCCGCCAAGGAGCGATTCGCGAAGTACGTTCACGAATTCCATCCGAAATTCGAGACGGTGATGAACAACGACTTCAAGGCGGCGACCCTCGCAAGCGCGTGGAACCGCCGTCAGATCGTGTCGTTGCAACGCCCGTTGGCGACGTTCCGCAAACTGTTGATCACCCCGGCTAACATCACGCCTGCCGATGACGACATCCGCATCCGCGAACTCGGCATGCTGGCGAACGAACAACTCGCCGTATACGACGCCCTGCACGCCAGCCCGTCGCCGGCAGCGTTGCGCGATAAGCTCGTTGCCGCGGAACAGCAACTCGTCACGCTCGTGGACGACAAGCACGTGTCGATTTCCGATCTGGTCGCCTTCTTCAAGGAATTGAAGGATGACTTCGACAAAGCGAAGTCGCAATACGCGGCCGTCGACGCCGCAGCGCGCAACGTTCCGGAGGCATGGAAGCAATGATTCGCGTACCTCATCTGATCGCGGTGAGCCTGCTGATCTCGGGCGCCACGGGTCGCGGCATCGCGCAAACGCAAGCACCGAGCGTGGCCACGCCCGCGACGTCGCAAGCGTTGCATGAAGCGGAATCCGTCAACGTCAAGGCGCTGCTGCAAAAGCAGGATCAGGCGTTGAAAAAGGAGCAGGCGGTGCTGCTCAAAGCCTCTCAGACCTCGCTGGTCGCCGCGCGCGTGCAGGACATCGGGCAAGCGCGCGAGAACATCGCTGCCGCCGCACGCATGCTCGACGGCGAGCCGCCGCGATCGCTCAAAGATATGAAAGAGAAAACGGAGACGATCCGGGTCGTCACGCGCCCGGTCTACGGCCTATGCTCCGGCGCGCCGTGGGCGAATGAACAAATGACGGCATGGAATAGCTGGCGCGACTACATCAACGCCGTGTCGACCCCGCTGGCGGCCGTCGCCCGCAGTGTGGGCGTGATCTTCCAGTACTACCAGGCGGATGCCGGCAGCAAGCCGCGGTATATGAGCCTCGGCGCGACGGCGTTCGTCGTGGGCAAATCGCACGTCATCACCAATCGGCACGTGCTGCAGAACTACGCATATCTCGACAACACAGGGGCTTGGCGACTCTATGACAAGCAGGTGCTCATCGTGTCGTTTCCGTGGGAATACTCGAGTTGCTCCGTACGCACGACGCCGCGAGAGGTTCGCATCGTTGGCATCGAAGCCGTGGGGAGCGATGACGAGAACGATGACTACGCCATTCTGCGCACGCAAGACAATGCCCTGCCGCCCGCCGCCCCGATGGCAGCGAGATTCGATCTGACCGAGGGATCGCGCGTTGCGGTGATCGGCTATCCGTCGCGTCCGGTCAGTTGCACGGGCGCGGCGGGCGCGAACGACGACTGCACCTACCTGTCAGAACAGCAGATCGATACGATGTTCAAGCTCCCGGACAGCCAGATTCCCTTCCCGGCCGAGCGTCTCGCACCAGGCATGCTGCTGGTCAACCCCAGCCTAGATCCTCAACAGTTCTCGTACGATTCGTCGACATGGGGCGGCAACTCCGGCTCGCCCGTCGTGCGTCTGTCGGACGGCATGATCGTCGGACTGCATTACGGTGGCTACGGGGGAGACAGCGAAAGAGCGACCTACAACAACGCGATCAAGGTCGACCGCATTCGCAAGGCGCTGACGGACGCGGGCGTCACTCAGTGATGGGCGCCAGTGTGCCCATCGCGCCCTGCTGATAGCGCCGCGTGAGTGCGACGAGATCGCTCTCGTCGCGCGCCGCGAAGTTGCCGCGATAGACCACGGGCTCCGCGAGTGGCTCGCCACCGGCAAGCATCAAACGGGCACCGGCGCGTCCGGCCAGTTGCCACGCACCGGGGGGCAGCAAGATCGCTTCCGCCCCGCCACCTTCCGCACGTAAGGCGTGACCGGCAAGCGCCGCCTCGCCCTGTGCAATCAATGCCATCCAACGACGGCCATCGCACGGAATGGTCAGCGTACACACATCGTCGTCGCGCCAGTCGAGCTGCAACAACGTAGTGCGCTCACCTTCCGCACGCGCCACCTGATGCTCGTTCCACTGCCCGCAGACCAATGTCAGATCGACTGCCCCTTCGCACCAGCGTGGCATGGCGTCGGCGCGGACTACCGTTTGCGCGGGCGCCCCATGGGCGTGGCGGCCCGCACGGTTGACGATCATCCGCACGCCACGCGCTGTGGCACGTGCGTGATCAGGAAGCTCCTCGTGCACCGTGCCGCAGTTCGCCTCCAGCCAGAGCAGATCGCCCGGGCGCAGAACGTCGTCGCCACCGTGGGCATGACGGCAGCGCAACGAGGTCGTCGATTCGGGAAACAGATAGGTCGCCACGACACATCCCGCATGGGGGTGCGGAGGTATGCACGCGCCGTGACGGCGGAAGATATCGATCGACAGAAACGGGTCCGTCTCGTCGACCTGATCGAAAACGCCTGCCCCCACGGCTGCGGCACAACGGCCGAGCCGGGAAACAGGAAGCACGCGGGGAAGCACGCGCGGCATGGCGCTCGCGTCGGCATGAGCCGCCGAACGCTTCGTCTGACGCGGATGCAAGGGCGTCGGATTGACCATGGAGAGCCTGCGCGTGCGGTGAAACAGCGTTACCCGAGCGCTTACAGCGCAGCGATGGCTTCGCGAGCGTTCGCGAAACCAGCCGCTGCCGATTCCGGACCCCGTGCCAGACCTTCGGCATAGATGAACGTCACATCCGTCATGCCGAGGAAGCCGAGAATCGTCTTGACGTACGGGGTCTGGCTGTCAGCCGGGGTGTCCTTGTAGTTGCCGCCGCGTGCAAACGCCACGATCACCTTCTTGCCTTGAATCAGGCCTTCCACGCTGCCGTCTTCGCGGTAACGGAAGGTCACACGGGCACGGGTGATCCAGTCGAAGTACGCCTTGAGTTGCGTCGGCACCTGGAAGTTGTACAGCGGCACACCGAACACGACATAGTCGGCGGCCTGAATTTCGGCGATCAGTTCGTCGCTGCGCGCGATGATGGCCTTTTGCTCGGCCGAGCGCTGGTCTTCCGGCGTGAAGAACGCACCGATCACGGCTTCGTCGAGATGCGGCACGCCATCGGCCAGCAGATCACGCAGGACAACCTTGGCACCGGGGTTCTTCGAGACCAGTTGCGCCACCGTTTCGTTGGCGAGCGTGGTCGAGTTGGCGCCTTGCGAGCGGGCGGCGGAATTGATTTGCAGAATCGTGGTCATTTCAGTGGCTCCTGAGCCTGGGGGTTCGATATTCCGTGCGCACCGGCCCCCATCTCAGGAGTGCCGTGAATTGTGCGTCGGCTTGAGATGCATTCTAGTTACCCCCAAAAATGAAACAAGCCGGTAAAATCGAATTGTTTGTTCCCATTTTGGAACAATGCCTAGCCGGCCCGCTGTTCTTGCCGGACGACCCGCGTCACCGAGGAGCGCACGCGATGATTGACGATCTGAATGACATGCTGATCTTCGCGGAGGTTGTGCGCACGGGCAGTATCACGCGTGCCGGCGAGCGGCTCGATCTGCCCAAGGCAACGGTGAGCCGGCGACTGTCGCGACTGGAGATTCGTCTCGGCACGAAGCTGCTGCACAAGACAACGCGCCGCCTCGAGCTGACCGAAGTGGGCGAGGCGTACTACGAGCGTTGCCTGCCGATTCTCGAAGAAGTGGAAGAGACGCGGGACTTCGCCTCGCAATTGTCGAGCAAGCCGCGCGGACGTCTGCGGATCACCGCGCCCGGCGACTTCGCGGCACAGTGGCTGGCAGTCCCCCTCGCCACCTTCTGCGCCGCCTATCCCGAGATCACGGTGGACGTCGATCTGAGCTCACGGCATGTCGATTTGATTGCCGAGCGCGTCGATGTCGCCATCCGTGCCGGGCAACTCTCCGACTCCACGCTCGTCGCGCGGCCGCTGCTCAAGCTCACACGCAGCCTGTACGCGAGCCCGCTTTACCTGAGCGCGACGGGCTTGCCTGCCTCGCCCGACGAACTGGCGGGACATCGTTTCGTGATCCTCCAGGGCGCGCGGCGACTGTTCAACTCGGACACACTGCACAAGGGCCGCCAGCGCATGGACATTACCATGCACGGGGCAATTCAGGTCAACAGCATGGGAATGGTCAAGGAGATGGCGCTGGCGGGCAGCGGCATCGCCGCGCTCACGGACATTCTGGCCGAAGACGCCCTGCGAACGGGCCGTCTCGTGAAGGTGCTGCCGGAGTGGTCGTTGCCGGAAAGCCCGGTGCATCTGGTTACGCCGTCGCGACGCTTCCTCCCTCGCAAAACGCAGGCCTTCATCGAGCATATGCTCGCGGTCGCGAGGTCGTGTCCGGACGAGAACCGGGACCCGACGGTGCCGGGTCCGGCAGCAGACTAAACCTCGCGCACGCAGCCCGCACGCGAGGCAATATGACGCGTCAGGCCGACAGCCACTTCTCGCGGCGCTGTGCGGCGGCGCGATCGCGCGTCTCGGCGATGCGGTACTGCGAGATCTCCGGCGTGTCGAGCGTGAGGGTCGCCTCGCGCAGTTCGTCACGGCGAAAAGCGTGAACCGTCACCCGGTCGCCCGGACGATAACGGTCGAGCAGCTTGTCGATGTTGCCCGACGTCACGCGCAGACCGTCGATGGCGACGAGTGCATCGCCCGCCGACAGGCCCGCGGCTTGTGCTGCGCCACCGTCGAGCACCTGGGCAAGCGTGAGATCGTCACCGCGCTTGGCCGTCTTCGCACCAAGCGCCGGACGGCCATTCTCCGGCGTCACCGGTGCCAGCGTGAGGCCAACGCGTTCGAGCAGCGCCGCGAGCGGCAGATCGCGCGTGCCGTTGATCGCCGTGGCGAAAAATTCCGACAGATCGAGTCCCGAGACCTCCTCGAAGAACGGCTGCACAGCGTCTTCGTCGATGCCCACGGGCGAGCCGCGATAGAAGTCGCGGCCATAGCGTTGCCACAGTGCACGCATGATGTCGTCGAGCGACTTCTGGCCGTGTGTGCGTGACCGGATGGTCAGATCGAGCGCGAGCGCGACCAGCGAGCCCTTCGTGTAGTAGCTGACGAGCGCGTTCGGCGCATTTTCATCCTGACGGTAGTACTTCGTCCACGCATCGAACGAACTCTCGGCCACGGTTTGCTTGAGACGGCCGCTGCCGCGCAGCACGCTTGCCACCGTCTTCGCAACGAGGTCGTAATACGCCGCCGGATCGATCACGCCACTGCGCACGAGCATCAAATCGTCGTAATACGACGTGAAGCCTTCGAACAACCACAACAGCCGCGTGTAACTCTCCCGATCGAGCGTGTACGGCGCGAACATCGCCGGCTTGATACGCTTGACGTTCCACGTATGGAAGTATTCGTGGCTCACCAGGCCGAGAAAGCCGCGATAGGTGTCGCTCATGCTTGCCTGCCCCTGCACCGGCAGATCGTTGCGGCTGGCGAGCAAAGCCGTGGAAGCCCGGTGCTCCAGACCACCGTAGCCGTCGCCCACCGTCATCAGCAGGAAGACGTAGCGCGACATCGGCACGCGCGAACGCGAACTGGCGCCGGGTTCGAACAACCGGATCTGCGACTCGCAGATCTTCTTCATGTCGCGCAGCAGACGGTCCAGATCGAGATTCGGCACCGGGCCGGTGATCGCGACTTCGTGCGTCACGCCGCAGGCCTTGAATGTGCCGTGCACAAATGTGCCCATCTCGACCGGCGAGTCGATCAGTTCATCGTAATCGACCGCCAGATAGCGGCCGAAGTCGAGCGCTGCCGTTCCCTGCGCCGGTTCGAGCGCGGTGGCAACACGCCACGCCTTGTACGCGGCGCCGCGCGGACGCAGCACGTCGACCTCGCACGGCGCCTGTGCCTGACCTTCCACGCGCAGGAACACACTCGTGCCGTTGAAGAAGCCGTGCGTGTCGTCGAGATGCGCGGCACGCACCGATAGATCCCATGCGTACACCTCATAGGTCACGATCAGGGTGCCCTTGCAGGGTGCAGCCTGCCAGGTGTGTTTGTCGAGCTTGTCGAGCGCGACCTTTCGGCCACGGCACGTCGCGCCGATCGTCACGATATTGCGGGCGAACTCGCGCACCATGTAGCTGCCCGGAATCCACGCAGGCAAGGTGAAGCGCTGCCCTTCTGGCGCAGGACTCGAGACCGTAACCGTGACTTCGAACAGGTGGGCGGCGGGCGACTTCGGAACGATCGCGTACCGAATGGCGGGCAAGACAGACGTGGCTTTCATGACGTGGCGACTTCTTGTTATCGGAAACATCCGGCGTTGACCGGACGGTTACTTGACCGTGCTGAGTTCCTTCTCCAACTGCTCGGCGGGAACGGCACCCGGCAAGCGGCGGCCGTCCGACAGGATGATGGTCGGCGTGCCTGTCACGTTGTATTCATGACCGAGCGCCACGTTCTGCTTGACCGCGTTGTCGTCGCACTTGGCCGAAGAAGTCGGCGGCGCCTTCTTGTCGAGCATCCAGTCATGCCACGCCTTGAGCGGGTCGGAGGCACACCAGATCGCCTTCGACTTGGCGTCCGAGTCCGGGCCGAGTACCGGGTACAGGAAGGTGTAGACGGTGATGTTGTCGAGCTTCGAGTTCTTGAGCGAGTCTTCGAAGCGTTTGCAGTACGGGCAGTTCGGGTCGGAGAAGACAGCGATCTTGCGGCTGCCGTTGCCCTTCACGTACTTGATGGCGCGATCCAACGGCAACTTGGCGAAGTCGACCTTGTTCAGCACCGACTGGCGCGCTTCGGTCAGATTCTGACGCGTCTTCGTATCGATGATGTTGCCGCCGAGAATCACGTATTGCCCCTTCTCGTCGGTATACATGATCTCGCCCCCGATAGACACTTCGTAGAGCCCCGGAATCGGCGTGCGCGCCACCGACTTGATCGGGGCATCTGCGCCGAGCGTTTTCTGCACGGCAGCCTTCACGCGGTCGAGCAACGCATCGGGCTTGTTTTGCGCGACAGCGGATGTCGTGAAAATGGCGGCGCAGACGGCTGCCGAACCTAGCGTTGCGAGCGCCGTAGCGCGATAACGTTGCAACATCGAATTTCTCCAGAAGTGTGTCGAGCGAGAGGCCCGGCCGGCAGGTCCGATGTCGGACGGCATGGCCGGCGCATACGTCCAATGGGGTCAGCCCAGGGCGCGGCCAATCAGGAATTTCTTCACCAGGGGCAGCATGTTCACGCTGTCGAGCCCCGCGTTGCGAACGAACTTCGCGAGCGGGCTGCTCGTCGAAAACAGCTTGTGCAGGCCGTCCGTCGTCAGCGCCATGCTGCCGATATCCTCCTTGCGGGCTCGCTCGTAGCGACGCAATACCGCCGCATCGCCACAGTCGCGGAACGATTCGCGGGCGGCGAGCGCATCGCCGAGCGCCGCCACGTCGCGCAGACCGAGGTTCATGCCTTGCCCCGCGAGCGGATGCACCACGTGCGCCGCGTCGCCGACCAGCGCCACGCGCGGTGCGATCAGGCGCTTGGCCTGTGCCAGCACCAGCGGGAAACCCTGAGCCCGCGCTGAGACCGGTGTGAGACGGCCAAGTTCACCGCTCGAGAACGTGCCGATGCGATCGGCCAGCGCTTGAGGGTCGAGCGCGAGCAGATGTCTGGCGTGATCCTCTGCGGCCGACCAGACCAGCGACACATGCTGATCGGGCAGCGGCAGCAGCGCGATGATCTCGCCATCGTGGAACCACTGGAAGGCGGTATCGCGGTGCGCACGCTCTGCCCGGAAGTTGCACACCACGCCGAGTTGTTTGTACGGACGTACGGTGCCGTCGAGGCCCGCAGTACTGCGCACCCACGAGTGCGCACCGTCGGCACCGACCACGAGCGAGGCGCGCAGGGTCTTGCCGTCAGACAGACGCACCGAAGCGGCGGCGGCGTCGACTTCGAGCGCATCGGCGCGGGCGTCGAGCCATTGCACTTGCGGAGAGAACCGAAGCGCCGCATCGAGCGCACGTTCGAGATTCGACGATTCGGCGATCCAGGCGAGTTGCGGCACGGCGGCCTGATACGCGGAGAAGTGGAGACTGCCTCGGTCGTCGCCGAAGACTTCCATGTCGTAGACAGGATTCAGGCGCGCGGGGTCGACTGCCTGCCATACGCGCATGCGCTCGAAGAGCGCCTGCGAGCTGGCGCAGAGCGAGTAGATGCGGGCGTCCCATCGATCGCTGTCCGTGCCGCCCGTGCCGGATGCAGCAGCGGCCGGCTGGGCGAGCAGTGCGACGGACAGGCGAGCCTGCGAGAGCAGCAGGGCGGCAGCCTTGCCGACGAGACCGCCACCGACGACTACAACGTCGTGCGTTTGGCTGGAGGTTTGCGTTTGAGACATGCGGCGAATGCAGCGCCAGCGCCTGAATCGCGCGAGCCGGCTGGTTCAGAAAACGAGATGACGTATTGTCGCACGCCTGCCGCGCCTGCGACGTCCGGCCACCGGCGCGCTGCTGCGACGCAGCGTCGCGTGTCATGGCCCGGCGCTATACTTTCGCGAACATCGATTACCCACACGGAGCCCCCTATGCGTCTCGACAATGAATCCGAAAGCCAGAACGTCGAAGATCGGCGGGGCGGCGGTTTCGGTGGGCGCACCACGATCGGTATCGGCACGATTGTGGTCGCACTGGCCGCTTCGTACTTCTTCGGGATCGACCCGCGCGTCATCATTCAGAGTTCGCAGATGATTCAGGGGCAAACGCAGTCGCAGCCCCAGTCCGCCCCGAACGCCACACCGGCCAACGATCCGAAGACGGTTTTCACCCGCAAGGTGCTGGGCAATATCGAGCGCACCTGGGAAACCGTGTTCCCGCAGCAACTGAATCGTCAGTACGTGCCGCCGAAACTGGTGCTGTTCTCGGGCGAAACGCCCACGGCCTGCGGTACAGGACAAACCGCGATGGGGCCGTTCTACTGCCCCGGCGATAGCAAGGTCTACATCGATCTCGCGTTCTACGACGAGTTACGGCAGCGCTTCGGTGCGGGCGGCGACTTCGCACAGGCGTACGTGATTGCACACGAAGTGGGTCATCACATCCAGAATCTGCTGGGCATTTCAGAGAAGTTCGACGAAATTCGCCGCCGCACCAGTGAGGCGCAGGCCAACGCGCTGTCGGTGCGTCTGGAGTTGCAGGCCGATTGCTTCGCCGGGGTCTGGGCGAACAATGCGGCCAAGGCGAATCAGCAGTTGTTGGAGCCGGGCGACATCGAACAGGGCCTGAAGACAGCGGCGGCCATTGGCGACGACCGCTTGCAGCAGCAGTCGCAGGGCCGCGTGGTGCCCGAGTCGTTCACGCACGGCACGAGTGCCCAGCGGGTGTACTGGCTGCGTCAGGGGCTGCAAAACGGCGACGTGCGCAAGTGCGACACGTTCTCGGCGAAGCAACTGAGTTGAGTGCGGCGCCGGGGCCGGGGCCGCGCCCAAGGTGGATGGGGTGGGGCCAAGGGCGTTGTTGGAAGCAGAACGAGTACAATAGCGGACTTTCCGCGACGCAATCACCGACGCAACGACCGGCGAATGCAACGGCGCATATATCGGATTAGACAGGATTTAGCATGAGCCTCAAATGCGGCATCGTCGGCTTGCCCAACGTCGGCAAGTCGACCCTTTTCAACGCACTGACCAAAGCAGGCATCGCTGCCGAGAACTACCCGTTCTGCACCATCGAGCCGAACGTCGGCGTGGTGGAAGTGCCTGACCCGCGTCTGGGCAAGCTGGCCGAGATCGTCAAGCCCGAGCGCATCCTGCCGGCGACGGTCGAATTCGTGGACATCGCCGGCCTGGTGGCTGGCGCGTCGAAGGGCGAAGGGCTGGGCAACCAGTTCCTCGCCAACATCCGCGAAACGGACGCCATCACGCACGTCGTGCGCTGCTTCGAAGATGAGAACGTCATCCATGTGGCGGGCAAGGTGCACCCGATTTCGGATATCGAAGTCATCAACACCGAACTCGCGCTGGCGGATCTGGGCACCGTCGAAAAGGCGCTGCAACGCTACACGAAGGCCGCCAAGTCGGGCAACGACAAGGAAGCGGCGAAGCTCGTAGCCGTGCTCGAGAAGATCGTGCCGGTGCTCAACGAAGCGCGCCCGGTGCGCTCGCTCAAGCTCTCGGACGACGAGCAGGCGCTCATCAAGCCGTTCTGCCTGATTACGGCCAAGCCGACCATGTACGTCGCCAACGTGAAGGACGACGGCTTCGAAAACAACCCGCATCTGGACGCCGTGCGCAAGTACGCCGAATCGGAGAATGCGCCGGTGGTGGCGGTGTGTGCGGCGATCGAAGCGGAAATTGCCGACATGGAAGACGCCGACAAGGCGGAATTCCTGGCCGACATGGGCATGGAAGAACCGGGGCTGGATCGTGTGATCCGTGCGGGCTTCAAGCTGCTCGGTCTGCAGACGTACTTCACCGCGGGTGTGAAGGAAGTGCGCGCCTGGACGATCCACGTGGGCGACACCGCCCCGCAAGCCGCCGGCGTGATCCACACCGACTTCGAACGCGGCTTCATCCGCGCGCAGACCATCGCCTTCGACGACTTCATTCAGTACAAGGGTGAACAGGGCGCGAAGGAAGCTGGCAAGATGCGCGCCGAAGGCAAGGAATACGTCGTGCACGACGGCGACGTGATGAACTTCCTGTTCAACGTCTGAGTCGACACGAACATTCACAAGCGCGGCTACCGGATCCCGGCCTCCCCTCAGGAGGCCTGATCCGCCGAGAACATCAGCATTCTTTGCAGAATCCACGTCAGCAGTTCGTCGGCGGCCGCCGGCAACGGACGCCCCGACTTGACGAGCACCCGTGCCTTCGCCGCTTCGAATAGCGGGTGTGTCACGGGTAGCGCCACGAATTCGCCGGAATCGATTTCCCGATACACGGAGAATTCACCGATCAGCGTCGCCCCATTGCCGCGCGCGACAAAGTGGCGCAACACCTGAAGCGAGTTCGTCAGGAGCGTCGGCCGGATCGTCACGTTCTCCGCGAAAGCCACCATCTCTATGACCTGTCCCAGCCCGAAGGCAGGCGGCATCAGCGCCAGCGGGTAATTCAGCATCTCGTCGACCGTCACGCTGCCGCCTCGTACCGCCAGCGGATGGTGCGCATTGACGAGCAGAACAACCGGCTGCGACGACGTTGCCCGAAATTCGATGTCCTGGTGCACGGGCGGGTTATACGCCAGCCCGATGTGCGCACGGCTTTGCGCCACGTCGTCGAGCACATTGCTCACGGGCAGCACCTCGACGACCACGTCGAGCTTAGGGTACTGGGCGCAGAAGTCGGTGAGCACGTTTTCCATCAATCCGTCGATATAGCCCTCGCTGATCGCCAGCCGCACACTGCCGCGCTGTAGCCCGCGCAATGCCTGAATCCGATCTTCGAGCTGCTCCTGCTGCGACTGACAGCCCCGCCAATACTCGAGCAAATGCGCCGCCGCCTCGGTCGGCTGTACGCCCCGCGCCCTGCGTTCGAACAGCGTGGCGCCGATCTCCTCCTCCAGCAGCCGAATCTGCCGCGTAATGACCGACGCCGCCGTGTTCAGACTGTCCGCCGCCGCACGGATCGATCCGTGGGTAAGCACTTCATGGAAATACCGCAAGCGCCGTTGATTCAGTTCGCGCACCGTTCCCCTCCCCTCAACTTTCAGCGTTGCCTTGCAGGCAACGATATCTGACATTAGTTACTCTTGCTCGTCGGATTTTGGCTGTCGATGATCGGCCGAGTCAACCCACAACGGAGAACGATCTTGGCTGCCATTCCCTCCACGTTCGTCGCCGAACGCAAAGCCGCGCTATATCGCAAACTCAACTGGCGACTGCTTCCGTTCCTGCTCGCCTGCTACACCTTCGCCTTTCTCGACCGGGTGAACATCGGCTTTGCCAAGTTGCAGATGCAAAGCGATCTCGGCTTCTCCGACGCCGTGTACGGGCTCGGCGCGGGCATCTTTTTCCTCGGCTACGTGTTGTTCGAAATTCCCAGCAACCTGTTGCTGCCGAGGGTCGGTGCGCGCAAGACCATCAGCCGCATCATGGTGCTATGGGGGGCAACCTCTGCCGGCATGATGTTCGTGAATTCGGAACCCATGTTCTACACGCTGCGCTTTCTGCTCGGCGTCTTCGAAGCGGGCTTCGCGCCCGGCATGATCTTCTACCTCACCTACTGGTACGGCCGTGCACGCATGGCTCAGGTCATGGCGATCGTGATGCTTGCCGGGCCGATCGGCGGCATGTTCGGCGGGCCGCTGTCGACCTGGATCATGACCTCGTTCTCCGGCGCGCACGGTCTGGGCGGCTGGCAATGGATGTTCCTGATCGAAGGTCTGCCATGCGTGGTGTTTGGGGTGGTAGCCCTGTTCTTTCTCGACGATCGTCCCGCCGACGCGCGCTGGCTCAGCGCCGACGAGAAGCGCATGCTGGCTGCCGAAACCGATTTGCCGAGCAAGCATCACTCGTTCGCGCAGGTTCTGAGGGATCCGCGCGTCTATCTGCTGGCGCTGCCGTACTTCTGCTTTATCTGCGGCATCTACGCGGTAAGTTTCTGGCTACCGTCGATCATCAAGTCGGCCGGCGTGCGCGACACGATGCAGATCGGCCTGTACTCGTCGATTCCCTATGTCGTTGCGGCAATCGCCATGGTATTGGTCGGACGTAGTTCGGATCGCCGCGACGAGCGTCGTTTCCACGCTGCCGTCCCTGCGCTCATCGGCTCGGCAACGCTCGCCCTCGCCACCCTCTTCGGCGGCAATCTGGCGTTAGCGCTGACCTGCATGACCATTTCCACTGCCGCGATGTGGACCGCTTATACGGTGTTCTGGGCGATGCCGTCCGACTACCTGAAGGGCGACGCGGCGGCAGGCGGTATCGCGCTCATCAACACCATCGGGCTGATCGGCGGCTTCCTGAGCCCGACGATCATCGGCTGGGCGCAAGGCTTGACCGGCAGCCTGCACGCCGGCCTTTACGTCATGGTGGCGCTGCTCGCCCTCGGTGGATTCGCACTGATTGCCATGCGCGAGGCTCGCACCGCCTGATGCCAGCGCGTATGTATCGGATTTCAATCTTCAAAGAAGAGGTCTCATCTTGTCCCGTTCCTATCGCACGATCCTGATCGCGGGGTTTCAGCATGAAACCAATACCTTTGCGCCTTCGAAAGCGACTTACGAGAACTTCGAGCGCGGCGAGGGTTTTCCCATGATGGCGCGTGGCGCCGACGTGCTCGCGCTGCGTGACGTCAACATTCCCGCCGGTGGCTTTATCCGCGCAGCGGAAGCCGCCGGCCACACGCTGATACCGGTCATCTGGGCAGGCGCAAGCCCGTCGGCCCATGTGACGCGCGACGCCTTCGAGCGGATTAGCGGCGAAATCGTCGAAGCCGCCCGCACGCAGACCTTCGATGCGGTGTATCTCGATCTGCACGGGGCGATGGTCGCCGAACATGTCGACGATGGCGAAGGCGAAGTGCTTGCCCGAGTGCGTGAAGTGGTGGGGGCGCATGTGCCGATCGTCGCGTCGCTGGACCTGCATGCGAACGTCACGGAGCGGATGCTGAGCGCGGCTGACGCGCTCGTCGCTTACCGGACGTATCCTCACGTCGACATGGCGCAAACCGGTGCACGCTCGGCCGAACTGCTCGAGCGCTTGATGAAGGGAGAAACACTGCATCGCTCATCGCGGCGGTTGCCGTTTCTGATTCCGATCAATGGCATGTGCACGATGCTGGAGCCGGCACGCGGGATGTATGAACGCGTGGCGGAGGTCGAATGCGGGGAAGTGCTGTCCGCATCGTTCGCGCCGGGATTTCCCGCAGCAGATTTTCCTGAGTGCGGGCCGGTCGTATGGGCTTACGGCAGCACGGCTGACGCCGCGAATGCTGCGGTCGAGACACTGTATGCCAGCATGATCGACAACGAGCTGGAGTGGCGAGTCCCATTCCTGTCGCCAGACGATGCCGTGAGTGAAGCGATACGGTTGTCCGAAGGCGCGCCCCGTCCGGTAGTCATCGCCGACACCCAGGACAATCCCGGCGCGGGAGGCGATGCCAACACGATGGGGATGCTTCGTGCGCTCGTGCGTCACGGTGCCAAACGGGCGGCAATCGGACTGATTTGCGATCCGGAAGTTGCGGCAGCGGCACATCAGGCAGGCCTTGGCGCTCAGATCGACGTAGCGCTTGGCGGACAGTCGGGCGTGTCCGGCGATCTCGCATTCGCCGGGCGCTTCGAAGTCGTGTTTCTCTCTGACGGTCGTTGCCGGTATGACGGACCGATGATGAACGGGATGCAGGCCGACCTCGGCCCTGTTGCCTGCCTGCGCATCGACGATGTGCTAATCGCAGTGAGTTCCGGCAAAGCGCAAATGCTCGATCGAAATCTCTACCGCGTGGCAGGTATCCAGCCGGAAGAGATGAAAATCCTGGTGAACAAGAGTTCGGTGCATTTTCGGGCCGACTTCGAACCGATTGCCGAAGCGGTACTCGTCGCCAAGGCGCCCGGACCGATGACAGCCGACCCGGCCGATCTCCCATGGACGCGTCTTGCCACCGGTATCCGCACGCGCCCCGGTGGGGAAGCGTTTGTTGGCTAAAGCCAACGGCAGATCGAATCGGGCGAGGAACCCGCCACACATCCCGCCGCCATGGCGGGTTCCTCACGATCCACGATTCAGGGCCGCCCATCCTTCTCGAATGATCGTGGCGATCTGTTCGCCCGTCGCGCGATTGTGGGCTTGTACCAGCGCCACGGCGCCGGCGTCGTCGCCCGCCTCGCACAAGCGCAGCAACTCACGATGCTCCTCGTGCGAGCGCTGCGCGTTGCCCACCTTCTGCCATGTGAGGAACAGATAGCGTCCGAGGTTGAGCCGTGCCGTCGCCACGGCGCGCTGGAAGTATGGACGCTCCGCCTTCGCGTACAGCATGGCGTGAAACGCCGCGTTGCGGGTCACCATGTCCGCAAGGTCGGTCGCCGCCTCCAACGCGTCGAGTGCCGCCCGCGCCCGTGCGAGATCCGCGCGCGACAGATTCGGCATCGCCAGCGCCATCATCCGCCCCTCCAGCAGCGCGCGAAAATCCGCCAGTTCCAGCGCATCCTCCACCGTGAGCGCCGCCACCACCGTGCCACGATTGACCCGGCTCACCGCCAGCCCATCCGCCGCCAGCATCGTCAACGCCTCGCGCACCGGCACGTGACTCACGCCCAGCGCCGCCGCCAGATGGTCTTGACGCAAGGCCTCACCCGGCTTCAACTCGCCACGGCCGATCTGCTCGCGCAGCGTTTCATATGTGCGCTCCACCGCCGTGCCCGTGCCCGATTCCTGGCGCATTGACTGTCTCCCCAGTTAACTATATATAATCTTTGATAATTATATATTATTTAACGACTGGTGACGTCCATGCCTACGGTCAACCCCTCCTCGTCCGCTCGCGCGCCCGTCGCAACGGCAACTGCTGCCGACACCTTCGCGCCGCGCCACCTTTGGCGTCACGCCCTGCTCGCCGGGATCAGCGCTGCCGCCGGTCTCGGCTTATACGCCGCTGGATTGCGTGGCGACACGCTTGCCGTGGCGGTGATCGTTCTGTTCTGCCTCGGCTACTGGGCGACCGGCTGGTTACCGGATTTCCTCGTATCGCTCGCATTGATGTTCCTGCTCGCCACCTGTACGTCGCTTGGCGCGAGCGTGGTGTTCTCGGGCTTTACATCGAGCGCGTTCTGGCTGGTTTTCAGCGGCGCCGTCATCGGCATGGCACTCGGTGTCACAGGGCTCGGTGAGCGCGTCGCTTCGCGGCTCGCCGATCATTGCGGTCATGCCTACGGCATCGCGCTCGCGGGTTTCGTCACCATCGCTTTCGTCCTCGGCATCGTGATGCCGTCGACGCTTGGCCGCATCGCCATCCTCACGCCTATCGTGCTGAGTTTCTGTGAACGCATCGGACTGACGCGCGGCCGCCCTGGCCGCACCGGACTTCTGCTGGCGACCGCGCTGGCCAGTTGCGAATTGTCGACGGCCATTCTTCCCGCCAACCTGCCCAACCTCGTGATGGCCGGCACCGCCGAGACCGTGCTCGGTCTGCGACTCGGATATGGCGAGTACGCGATTGCGCTGGTGCCCGTGCTCGCCCTCGTGCGCGGTGTGGTGCTGGTGGCCGTGGCGATGCGGCTCTTTCCCGACCGGCTGACGCCCCTCGCCGAAGCCACGATGCTCGATAACGTCGATAACGTGAATAACGCCTGCACGGCGATGCGCCCCGCCGAGTGGCGCCTGCTCGCCGCGCTGGCGCTGATGCTCGGCCTTTGGCTGACGGAGCCGTGGCATCACATCGCCGCCGGGTGGGTCGGACTCGGCGTGGCGCTGCTGTGCCTCGGACCGTTGCGACTGGTGAACCCCGATGCGTTTCTGAAACAGGTGAAGCTCGCCCCACTGTGGTTCGTCGCCGCCATCATCGGGTTGACGGCCGCCGTCGATCACGCCGGACTCGCCAATGCGCTGCGCCCGGTGCTGTCCCGGCTCGATCTGGCGCAGATGTCGGGCGCGTCGGCCTATCTGGTGCTCGTCGCGCTATCGGTGGCGCTGACGTTCCTCGTTACCTCGAACGCCGCTCCCGCGCTCTACACCCCCCTGGTGCCTGCACTCGCACTCGGCGCGCCGCTCGGCGTGAAGGCGGTCTTGCTGACGCAGGCCGTCGGCATCTCTACCATCGCACTGCCTTATCAGGCGCCACCGCTCGTGTTGGCCATGGCGCTGGCCGGCATCGGCATTCGCGACGCCACCCGCTACTGTGTGGCGAGCGCGCTCATCGCGCTGGTGACGGTCGTCCCGCTGACCGCGCTCTGGTGGCAACTCATCGGTCTGCTGCGTCTTCACTGAAGCAGTGGCGCGCGACGGACTGCGGTCCATCGCCCGATCCCTTGACTGGAATTTCCCCTTCAAACGCCGGTTTGCCACATCCGCCAGGGGAATTGGGGCAGACGAGCACCGAAGCGACTTGTCTCGATCCTTTCGGAGACCGTCTCGTCTACTATGGAATCGTGCGCGCGGCGCCGGAGAATGCCTCGCGGTTCGAAGCAATCGCCCTTGCGCGCCCTGTGCATAAGGCAGCACGGCGCGCCATACAGGGAATGCCCTGCTTGAGATCGCCGTGCACGACCCGCGACAATCGCGCATAAGACAAAACAAGAAGCTACTCGCGTCACCCCATGCAGTCGCCGTAGTCGAACATCGCCGTTTTCATGCAGCCAAGGGGAGGTTCATGCATGACATCGAAGCCGTCGACCGTCGTTGAAGCGGCGCCACGCGAGCGCCGGCACTGGTCCGACGACCGCGCACGCATTCGGCTCTACAGCGGCGCCGGTCTGCTCTTCGCCATCGCCGTGAGCTTCGCCTGGTGGTATCAGCACTCGTTCCTGCCGACACCGAAGGTCGGCCCGGTCGGCCTCGACTTCCTGCCGTTCTGGGGGGCTTCGCATTTCGTGTTGCACGGGCATCCGCTCGACGCCTACAACATCGAACTGATGACCCGCGCGCAGATTGCCGAGCAACCGTGGGCCGAGAAGTTGGGCGGCGTCATGCCCTGGCTTTATCCGCCCTTCGTCATGCTTCTGCTCGCGCCGATCGCGCTGCTCCCATTCACCTACGCCTACACGGTGTATGCCTGCGTCGGCTTCGGTCTGTATTACGCAGCCCTGCGACGCACCGCCCCGTGGCGCGATGCGCGCCTGGCCACCGTCGGCTTTCCCGGCGTACTGCTGGTGATCCTGGCAGGACAGATCTCGCTCTACGTCACCGCGCTCGCGGGCTTCGCGCTCGTCATGCTACGCAAACGGCCGGTGTGGGCGGGCATTCTCACCGGGCTGCTCTTCGTCAAACCGCACATCGCCCTGCTCTTCCCGCTGGCCTTTCTCTGCGCCCGCCAATGGCGCGCGCTGGCCGCCTGCGTTGTGACGGTCATCGCGACAACGGCGCTTGCCGCTGCGGTCTTCGGCCCCGATGCCTATCCGACGTTCCTGCACGCAACGGTATTCGCGCAGCAAAGCATCGTCGACGGCACCGCACAGATCATCCGCGTGCCGACATTCTTCGTCACGGCGCGCATGCTGGGTGCACCGCCCCTGGTTGCAGCCGTCATTCACGCCGCGGTGGCACTTTGCGCCGTGGCGGCCATGATCGACTTCTGGCGGCGTCCGAGCCCATTTGCGTTGCGCGCGGCCATGCTGGTTTGCTCGACCACGCTCGTGAGCCCCTATCTCTACGACTACGACCTCACGATTCTCTCGCTCGTCATCGCCTGGTATGTGCGCGACGGCATCGCGCGCGGGTGGCTGCGCGGCGAGCGCGAATGGCTGGTCGTGTTATGGCTCACGCCGATATACGGCCTGCTCGTCGTGCAATACATCGGCTTCCAGTTCATGCCGTTCATCACGCTGGCAACGCTCGTGCTGTTGTGGCGCCGCCGTCGCCGCCTCGCGCATGTCCCCGACGTATCCGATGTGCCGGATACCCCGGACACCCCCGGCAGCGTCATCCCCCGTCGCCGCTCGCCCGTCACCGCGCCCGCGCTCACGAGGTAATCACCATGCCCCGCGCCGTCGATACCCGCCATTGGCCGTCTGCGCAGCGCCCGCCGCTCGTCTCGCTCGTCGTGCCTTGTCACAACGAAGCGCCGGCACTCGACAAGTTCTACCGCGCCGTGGCTCCCGTGCTCAACGGCGTGACCGGTGTGCGCTTCGAGATCGTGTGCGTGAACGACGGCAGCACCGACGACACGCTGGACGCTCTGCTCGCGTTGCGCCGGGCCGACGCACGCATCCGTGTGATCGACTTCACCCGCAACTTCGGCAAGGAAGCGGCCCTGAGCGCTGGCATCGACGAAGCGCAGGGCGACGCCGTCATCCCCATCGATGCCGACCTGCAAGATCCGCCCGCCCTCATCCCCGTGATGATCGAGCGCTGGCGCAACGGTGCCGAAGTCGTGCTGGCCAAACGCACGAACCGCGCGAGCGACAGCTTCGCCAAAAGGGTGGCCGCAGGCCTCTATTACCGTGTACACAACCGTCTCTCGGAAGTGAAGCTGCCCGAGAACGTCGGCGACTTCCGTCTGATCGACCGGCGTGTGGTGAGCGCGCTCAAACGGCTGCCCGAACGCCGCCGCTTCATGAAGGGATTGTTCGCGTGGGTCGGATTCCACACCGAAATCGTGGAGTACGTGCGCGAGACGCGCAGTGCGGGCGAATCGAAGTTCTCGGGCTGGCGGCTGTGGAATTTCGCGCTCGAAGGCATCACCAGCTTCAGCACCGTGCCACTGCGTTGCTGGACGTATATCGGCGTGTCGCTCGCCCTCGTCTCGCTCACGTACGGCAGCTATATCGTGCTGCGCACCCTCATCCGCGGCATCGACGTGCCCGGCTATGCCTCGCTGCTCGTCGGCATTCTGTTCCTCGGCGGCATCCAGCTTGTCGGCATCGGCGTCATCGGCGAGTACGTCGGACGAATCTACTACGAGTCGAAGGGGCGTCCGCTGTATCTGGTGCGGCGTCGCTACCAGTCCAGCGTCAAGGTGAGCCATTTGCCCTCGCGCGCACCGTCGCATGCCTTTGGGGCTCGGCTGCCGTCCGCGCGAAAGACGCTCCGGGCACAAGCCGGTGGCGGCAAGTCGCTTGCCTCGCGCGCCCACCGTTTCGTCGTGCGTTGAGGCAACGGCAAGCGCGTCAGATATGGTTCACGCGTGCCGATACGTCCAGTAGCGATGCAACAAGAATGTGGTCGGCGGCACAATCAGTACGACGGCAGCGATGCCCGCCCAGTGATTACCGCCAAGATGCTCCACCGTGCGCGCGACGACCGTCGTGAGTAACAGCCCGAAGATCGCCACCGGCACGAAACGCGTGAGACTCGTGCGATGCACCCGCGCGGAGAAGCTCCACAGGGTATTGAGCAGATAGGAACAGGGGGTCGCCGTGCAGAACGCCACGGCATTCGCCAGCACCGGCCCCGCCCCGAAAGCTTCGATGAGCGTGACCGCCACGATCACGTGCACGGCCGTCGAAATCACCCCCGAGACCCCGAAGCGCATGAGCGGTACGACCAGCGTGCGCATGTGCGGCGACGCGCGCCAGCGCTGCCCAGGGGGGGCGGGTTCGGTTGAAGACGTCTGACGCGTGTCCGGCATTGACGTAGTCCCAGAAGTGACCAACGAAAGCGACGGCGGGTTCGCCTGGCAATACGGGCACACCCACCGGCATGTGCAGTGGTTGGCCATGCCGTCTCGGCACAGTGTCTCGCCACGGCTCGACGATTAGGAATTTATTCCATTTCCCGGAATATAGGTTGCACGTCTGTGCGATGCGTCTAGGATTGCGTGGTACTCCACGGCATCAAGCCCCCCCAACAAGAACAGGAGGAAGACAATGCAACGCCCCAATGCCGTCCACGCCGCCAGTGTGCTGGCCTTTGCCGTCACGACGTGGAGCGCGTCCCTGCATGCCGCCGATGGTGCGGCGGCTACGCCATCGCAAACACTTACCGTCGCCGGTCTGTCGCAACCGGCCGACATCCTGATCGATCATAACGGCGTGCCGCATATCTTCGCCGCCAACGAGCGCGACGGTTTCTTCGTGCAGGGCTTCAACGCCGCACGCGACCGGCTGTTCCAGATCGACCTGTGGCGGCGCCGCGGACTCGGCCAGTTATCCGAAGTGTTCGGGCGCGCCTACGTCGCTCAGGACGACGCCGCACGCCGCTTCGTCTACCGGGGCGACATGGCCACCGAGTGGCGCCGCTATGGCCCCGACGCGAAACCCGCCGCCGAGGCGTTCGCCGCAGGCGTGAACGCCTATATCGGCTGGCTCGCCTCGCACCCCGACCAAATGCCGTACGAGTTCCGCAAGGTCGGCTATTGGCCGGCGAAGTGGTCGGCTGAGGACATCGTGCGCATTCGCAGCCACGGTCTGACACGGAATCTGAAGAGCGAAGTCGCCCGCGCCAAGGTCGTATGCCGCGCCTCGCTCGACGCCGACGGTGTGCGCGTGGGCCTGCAACCGACGTGGAAAACGCAAGTGCCCGACGGTCTCGATCCGTGCCTGCCCGACGATCTGCTGAAGGTCTTCGATCTCGCCACGCAAGGCGTGAAGATCACCAAGGACTCCCTGCAACAGGCTGACGCCGATATCGTGCAACTCGCGGACAACGGCCCGTACGACGTCTCGACCGAATCGGCCGAAGGCAGCAACAACTGGGTGATCTCGCCGCAAAAGTCGGCCACGGGCCGCGCCATCATGGCGAACGACCCGCATCGCGCCTATGCTGCGCCGAGCCTGCGCTACATCGTGCAGGTGAGCACGCCCACGCTCAATCTGATTGGCGCGGGTGAGCCGGCCATTCCCGGCGTGGCGATCGGCCACAACGGCACCATCGCTTTCGGTCTCACGATCTTCAACATCGATCAGGAAGATCTGTACGTCTACGCGTTGAACCCCGCCAACCCCGATCAGTATCGTTATCGCGGCAAGTGGGTGCCGATGCGCACCGTGCGCGAGACCATCGAGGTGCGCGACGGCACCCCGGTGCAGACCGATCTCAAGTTCACGAAGCATGGGCCGGTGATCTACGTCGACGCAGACAAGCATCGCGCGTACGCCGTGCGCACGGCGTGGCTGGAGCCGGGCATGTCGCCCTACTTCGACGCCATGCGCTACATGCGCGCGAAAACCTATGCCGAGTTTCAGACGGCGCTCAATACGTGGGGCGCGCCGACCGTCAATCAGGTCTATGCGGATACGGCCGGCAATATTGGCTGGGTGCCCAGCGGCATGGCCCCGATCCGTCCCAACTGGGACGGCCTGATGCCCGTGCCGGGCGACGGTCGTTACGAATGGGCCGGCTTCTGGCGGGGCGATCAATTGCCGTCGGCGTATAACCCGGCGGCCGGCTATTTCACGACGTCCAACGAGATGAACCTGCCGGCCGGCTATCCGTACGCCGAGCGCAAGCTCGGCTTCGAATGGACCAACGGCTCACGGCATGCTCGCATCGACGAGGTGCTCAAGGCGAAAGACAAAGTCTCGATCGAGGACTCGGAGCGGCTGCAAAACGACATCGTGTCGATTCCGGCGCGGCGTCTCATGGCGCTGCTCGCCCCGCTCTCGAGCAACGACCCGCAAACTGACGCCGCACTCAAGTTGCTCAAGGGCTGGAATGCCGACATGCAGGCGGACTCCGCCCAGGCCGCGCTCGAGGAAGTCTGGTTCAGCCGCCATCTGGGCCGTGCCTACAAGAACGCGGTGCTGCCCAAGGCCGCCGCCGAGAGTTTCGGCGCGCCCGACCCGGCCGCCATGCTCGTCGCCCTCGAACAACCCGCCGCACGCTTCGGCGAGAACGCCAACGCGAAGCGTGACGCCGTGTTGCTCACGAGTCTGGGCGAAGCGTGGGGCGAGATGGTCAAGCTGCAAGGCAGCGATCCCGGCGCATGGCAGTGGGGCAAGCTCCAGACGAATCTGAACGCCCACCCGCTCGCCGACGCCGTAGACGCCGATATGCGCGCCAAACTCAACGTCGGCCCGCTGCCCAAAGGCGGCAGTCCTTTCACGCCGAACCAGTCGACCTATCGAGTGAGCGACTTCCGGCAAACGAACGGCCCGTCGTTCCGGATCGTGGTCGATGTGGGCAACTGGGACAACACGCGCGCGATGAATCTGCCGGGCGAGTCGGGCAACCCGGACAGCCCGCACTATCGCGATCTGGCACAGAAGTGGCTCGACGGCGAGTACTTCAAGCTGCCGTACTCGCGTGCGGCAGTCGAGGCGGACACCGAGTCGCGTCTGCATCTGGTGCCGGAGGAGTCACGTTGAGCCATCGTTAGATCCAGTATCGAAGACGTCAAAACGGCCGATGGGAGACGCCCACCGGCCGTTTTTCATGTCGCGAGCACGGATACTTTGATCAGTGACCGCCCGGCACGAATTCCGGCTTCTCACGCTTGGCGTCGCGCGAGCGGTCCACCGCGTTGGTCGGTACCAGCAGCAGCAGCAGCACGACACCGATCGAAATCGCCAGGATCGACAGGAATGTGAGGTGCAGCGAATGTTGCAGCACCGCGCGAATCGCCTGATCGGCCACCGTCGACACGCCCCGGTCTTCCAGCACGTGACGCAACTGATCGGACGTGACGACGCCCACGTCGCTCGAGTGCGTCAGCCCGAAGTTGAGCACGGCGCCGAAGAGCGTCGCGCCCAACGTGCTGCCGAGATTGCGCGAGAAGATGTTCGACGCCGTGGCGCTGCCACGCTGCGACGGGTCGACCAGTTCCTGAATCAGCACGAGCGCACTCACGCTGCCCGTGCCCATCGAGAAGCCCATAAGTAACGAGCCGAACCCGGCGAGCAGCGGCGAACTGCTCGGCCCCAGCAACGCGAAAACGATCCCGCCGACCGGCATCAGCAAGCTGCCGCCCACGAGAATGCGGCGCAGGCCGAAACGCGTGAACGTCTTGGCGGCGAGCGTCGCGCCAATCGGCCAGCCCACCATGATCATCGTGAGCGCCATGCCCGCCACGACCGGGGTCTGACGCAGCACGCCCTGCGCGTACATCGGCAGGAAGGTTGTCAACCCCATGAGCACCATGCCCGAGAGCAGCGTCGCCGCATTGGCCGCCGCAATCGGACGACGGCTCCACAGCGCGAACGAGATCATCGGGTCTTTGGCGCGGCGTTCCTGCCAGACGAACAGCAGCGACGCGATGGCGCACGCGAGCACTCCGGCCCAGACATGCGTGTCCGAGAAGGCGTTGGCATCGGTGAGCGCGATCATAAGCGCCGCCACGGCAATCGTGAAGCACACGGCGCCGAGTATGTCGATGCTCGGGCGCTGACGCGGGGCGTCTTCGTGCAGATACGCGATGAAACCCGCCGCCGCCAGCAGACCGATGGGGATGTTGATCCAGAAGATCCACGCCCACGACAGATCGCGGATGATGATGCCGCCGAGCATCGGGCCGAGCACGGCCGAGATAGCCCACACGCTCGCCAGATAGCCCTGCACCTTGCCGCGCTCGCTGATCGGATAGTAGTCGGCGATGATGGTCAGGCTGACCGGCTGAATGCACGCGGCGCCCATGCCCTGCAACAGACGAAACGCGATCATCGCGGGCATGGACCACGCCAGCCCGCCGCCGAGCGAGGCCACCAGGAAGACGGCGATCCCCACGAGGATGACCGGCTTGCGGCCATAGAGATCGGCCAGCTTGCCGAACACCACGGTCATGGCGGTCTGCGCGAGCAGGAAAGCGGAGAAGACCCAGCTATACAGATTCAGGCCGCCGAGCTGGGCGACGATTTGCGGCATGGCCGTCGAAATGATCGTGGCCTCGATGGCAACCATGGAGGTCGCTGCCATGACGGATGCCACGATGAATGGCCGCATGGAATGGCGTGTCGCAGACATGTGTTCTTTTAGTGTGGGGAATCGAGCGCACCAACTTGCGATGAGTGCCGTCGCACCCCTGTCAGGTGCAGCAGCCACGCCAGAGGACGGAAGACGGGGATCGAACGTGGCGGCAATGCCGCATGCGTAGTCAAGACGACTTGGGTCTGGCGATGGCGACAAGCATAGCCGAACGTGGAAAAACGCGTACGGCACTCACGGCGCCATCAGCCCTTGCGCCGCCAACCCTTACGCCATGGGGCTTGGCACCTCGCAAAAGACCTTTCTTCGAGACAGGTTTTAGAAGGTTTTGGACGACGAAAAGACCCCCGCGCGACGCGCGTCCGACATTCCGCCGTTGCCACGGCGCGACATCGAGCGTCCCGATTTTCGGCGCGCTTGTGCGGCCTATCGTCGCACTAAGCGCAACAACGCGAGCAGTACGATGGCGCCGACAGTGGCGGTGATAATTCGCCCGAGCGTGCCGTATCCCACGGCAATGCCCAGATGCCGCAGCAGCCACGCACCGACGAACGCGCCGATCACACCGACGACCATGTCGCCGACAAGACCGAAGCCGCCGCCGACCACCATCCCGGCGAGCCAACCCGCCACGAGTCCCACCAGCAAGAGCACCACAATGTCCATGATCTGTCTCGTGTGTGGCGTCAGGCCGCGCGGCTGCGCTTGATGGTGCCGTAAATCACCAGCAGCACGATCGCACCGATGATGGAGGCGATCCAGCCGGCCGACTGCCCTTCGGTGTAGAGGTGGAGGAACTGTCCGGCATAGCGGGCAAACAGCGCGCCGGCAATGCCGAGGATGATGGTCATGATGATGCCCATGCTATCCCGCCCAGGATGCAGGGCGCGTGCGATGAGGCCGACAATCAGACCGACGACGATGGTGCCGATAATGCCCATGACGTGTCTCCAAGGACGGGAACCCGATGGCAGTATAGCCTCGAAACCGGCCGTTTCGACAATCGCCACCAACCGCCCCGCCGGCCGTGGCAGCCACCTGATATATCAACAAATACGATGGTGGTGGTCCGCGCTATATGGGATATAAGGGATGCCTATTTGTCAAAATCGGACGGCTGCGCGATGATGGCATACGCTGTTCCACCGCGCGGGACATGCGGCGCCACCGAAACGGGCATCGCGTCGACGCGCTATAATTGGGGGCTATCAGATCCCCCCACATCATGCAACTGCTCGCTCTCGGCCTGAACCATCACACGGCGCCCGTCTCGCTGCGCGAACGGGTGGCGTTTCCGTTCGAGCGAATCGAGCCGGCGCTGGCGGGCCTCAAAAGCCTGTGGACCGGTAGCGATAGTGGCAAATTGAGCGCCCCCGAGGCAGCCATTCTGTCGACGTGCAATCGCACCGAGATCTACTGCGTCACCGACGATACCGCCGCGCGCGAGCGCGCGGTGCACTGGCTGGCCGAGTTTCACAATATCCCGGCGGGCGACCTCGCCCCTCACCTGTATGCCCTTCCCCAGTCCGACGCCGTGCGTCACGCCTTTCGCGTGGCGAGCGGGCTCGACTCGATGGTGCTCGGTGAGACACAGATCCTCGGTCAGTTGAAGGATGCCGTGCGCACAGCCGCCGAAGCTGGCGCACTGGGCACGTATCTGAACCAGCTTTTCCAGCGCACGTTCGCGGTCGCCAAGGAAGTTCGCGGCCAGACCGAGATCGGTGCGCATTCGGTGTCGATGGCCGCCGCAGCGGTACGGCTCGCCCAGCGCATTTTCGAGAGTATCGACACGCAGAAGGTGCTGTTCATCGGTGCAGGCGAGATGATCGAGCTGTGCGCCACGCACTTCGCCGCGCAGAACCCGAAAGCACTGTTCATCGCCAACCGGACTGCCGAGCGCGGCGAAAAACTCGCCGAGCGTCTGGGCGGCACAGCCATCCGTCTGTCGGAGTTGCCGCAGCGTCTGCATGAGTTCGACATCGTCGTGTCGTGCACGGCGAGCACCTTGCCGCTGATCGGACTCGGCGCGGTCGAGCGCGCCATCAAGGCCCGCAAGCACAAGCCGATGTTCATGGTCGATCTGGCCGTGCCGCGCGACATCGAACCGGAAGTCGGCCGTCTGGCCGACGTCTTCCTGTACACCGTCGACGATCTCGGTGCGGTCGTGCGCGAAGGCAATGCACTGCGTCAGGCAGCGGTCGCGCAGGCCGAGGCGATTATCGAGACGCGCGTCCAGAACTTCATGCAATGGCTCGACGCCCGCAGCGTCGTGCCGGTCATCCGCGACATTCACGGCTCGGCAGAGGCCATGCGCCTGACTGAACTCGAGCGTGCCCAGCGCATGCTCGCGCGTGGCGACGATCCCGCCGCCGTGCTCGAAGCCCTGTCCCAGTCCCTCACCAAGAAATTCCTGCACGGCCCGACCCACGCGCTGAACACGGCGCGCGGCGATTCGCGCGAGCAAATCATTCACCTCATTCCCGAACTGTTCCGCACCTCGGGAAACGCCGAAAAATAGATGAAAGCGAGCATGCAAGCCAAGCTCGACCAGTTGACGCAACGTCTGGTCGAGCTTGATGGGCTATTGAGCCAGAGCGATGTCACGCGCGATCTGGACAACTACCGCAAGCTCACGCGCGAACACGCCGAGCTGGCGCCGGTCGTCGAACAATATCGCCAGTACCGCGACGCCCAGGACGATGTCGCGGCGGCGCAAGAGATGGCGGCCGACCCCGAGATGCGCGAGTTCGCGGAAGACGAAGCCGCGAATGCCCGCGCTCGCATGGACGACATGGAAGGCACGCTGCAACGCATGCTGTTGCCGCGCGACCCGAACGACGACCGCAACATCTATCTGGAAATCCGTGCGGGCACCGGCGGCGACGAGTCGGCGCTGTTCGCCGGCGATCTGCTGCGCATGTACACACGTTACGCGGAACGCCAGCGCTGGCAGGCCGAGATCGTTTCGGCGAGCGAATCGGATCTGGGCGGCTACAAGGAAGTGATCGTGCGGCTGATCGGCCAGGGCGCGTATTCCCGTCTCAAGTTCGAATCGGGCGGTCATCGCGTACAACGCGTGCCGGCCACGGAAACACAGGGCCGCATTCACACGTCTGCCTGCACGGTGGCGGTGATGCCGGAAGCCGACGATGTCGCCGACGTCGAAATCAACCCGGCCGACATTCGCATCGACACGTTCCGCGCGTCGGGGGCTGGCGGGCAGCACGTCAACAAGACGGACTCGGCGGTGCGTATCACGCATTTGCCGACGGGCATCGTCGTCGAGTGTCAGGACGACCGCTCGCAGCATCGCAACAAAGACAAGGCGCTCAAGGTGCTGGCCGCGCGCATCAAGGACAGTCAAATGCGTGCCCAGCAAGCCAAGGAAGCCGCCACACGCAAGAGCCTGATCGGCTCGGGCGACCGCTCGGAGCGCATTCGCACGTACAACTTCCCGCAGGGGCGGATGACGGACCATCGCATCAACCTTACGCTCTACAAGCTCGAGTACATCATGGACGGCGATCTCGACGAGATGATCAATGCCCTCGTCACCGAGCATCAGGCCGAACTGCTGGCGTCGCTGGGCGAGGCCGCCTGATGACGCCCGATGCCGGCGCCGCGCCGCACGCGGACGCCACGGTCTGCACCGTCGCGTCGTTGCTGCGCGAACCGGGGCTGCCACTGCCGGAGTCGCGCATCCTGCTCTCGCATGTGCTCGGCTGGCCCCGCACGCAACTGATTACCCGCGACCGCGAGCCGCTTGCGCCCGAGACGCTCGCCGTCTATCGCGCGCTGCATGCGCGTCGCGTGGCGGGCGAGCCCATCGCCTATCTGACAGGTGCGCGGGAATTCTTCGGCCTGACACTGACGGTTAGCCCTTCCGTCCTCATTCCCCGGCCGGAAACCGAATTGCTCGTGGAGCTGGCGCTTGCGCGTCTGGAAGCTCGCACGGCACCGCGCGTGCTCGATCTGGGTACCGGCAGCGGTGCGATTGCGCTGGCCATTGCCCACAGCCGGCCCGACGCTCAGGTCACTGCGCTCGACCGCTCAGCCGACGCGCTCGACGTTGCCCGTGAAAACGCGCGGCGACTCGGTCTGGACGAGCGCGTTGCGTTCGTCGCGAGCGACTGGTACGCGGCATTGCCCGGCAACGCTGCACCGTTCGACATCATCGTCTCGAATCCGCCGTATATCGTGTCGGGGGACGAACATCTCTCGCAAGGCGATCTGCGCTTCGAGCCGGTCGACGCCCTGACCGATCACGCAGACGGCCTCGCCGCTTTGCGCACGATCGTGGCCGGGGCGCCCTCGCGCCTGCTGCCGGATAGCTGGCTGCTGTGCGAGCATGGTTACCATCAAGCCGCCGACGTACGCGAACTTTGCCAGGCGGCGGGCTTTGCCGACGTTTTCTCCGAACGCGATCTGGCGGGCATCGAGCGCACCACAGGTGGCCGGCGCGTCTGAGCGCGTGCCGACAGGCGAAGCCGAAAACCGCTAAAATGCCGGATACGCCGAATTTCCGGCATCCCCACGGGCTTTTTCACCATGACCACCCAGCAACGTATCCAGCAAATCGTCACCGAACATCCCGTCGTGCTCTTCATGAAGGGCAACGCGCAATTCCCGATGTGTGGCTTCTCGGGCCGCGCCGTGCAGATCCTGAAGGCCTGCGGCGTCGACAATCTGTTCACGGTGGACGTACTGCAAGACGAAGAAATCCGCCAGGGCGTGAAGGAATTCGCCAACTGGCCGACCATTCCCCAGCTCTATATCGGCGGCGAATTCGTCGGCGGCTCGGACATCATGATGGAGATGTACCAGAGCGGCGAACTCAAGCAGGTTCTCGCCGACCTCGCGTAGCACCGTCTCGATGACAGTGTCGACGGGAGCGCCGCAGCCCGCGCGTCTGATCGTTGCCATGACCGGCGCGACCGGTGCAATCTACGGCGTACGCTTGCTTGAACGGCTGCGCGCCATGGGTGGCGTCGAGACGCATCTGATCGTGTCGAGCGCAGCCTGGCTGACCCTGCGTCACGAACTCGGGCTGGAGCGTGCCGACGTGCAGGCGCTGGCCGATCAGTACCACAGCGTGCGCGAGATCGGCGCGAACATCGCCAGCGGCTCGTTCGCGACGGCGGGCATGATCGTCGCCCCCTGCTCGATGAGAACGCTCGCGAGCGTCGCGCACGGGCTCTCGGACAACCTGATCGCCCGCGCCGCCGACGTCACCCTGAAGGAGCGCCGCCGCCTTGTGCTGATGGTGCGCGAAACGCCCTTCAATCTTGCGCACCTGCGCAATATGACCGCTGTCACCGAAATGGGCGGCATCGTCTATCCGCCTCTGCCTGCGTTCTACAACCGCCCGGAATCGCTCGATGCGATGGTCGACGACACGGTCGCGCGGGTGATCGACCTGTTCGGCATTGCGCCGCCCATCTCCATGAGTTGGGACGGCCTTGGCAAGGACACCGAAGCCTGAGTCCGCAGCGAGCCGGCTGAGCGCCCTCATGCGGCCGCTCACTTCACGCCGTCGACCCAGCGCTGCAACGTGTCGAGCGCGCCTTGCCACTGCCCGGCCGCCGACTGCGAAGTCGCGGTTGACGCCAGCGTGGCCGCCGCGCAGCATGGCGGGGGCATTCGGAAAACGGCGTCTGTCGTGTAGACCCGCAACATGCGTAGTCTCCAACCGAGTGCCAGCAAGACCCGCATGGACTATAGTGAAAACGCCACACTTTGCGTGCCAAGCCGCATTCCCCGTGGTGTGACATGTTCGCGACCGGAGTTTGTCATGGAGACCGCCCTCTCGCCTGTTGTCGTCTACGCCGTCGTGACGCTCGTTTTCGTCATGCTGGTACTCGTCGTGCCGGCTGGCGCCCGCTGGCGTCAGGTGGCATGGCCCGCGTCGATGCCGACGCTGTCGCCACATCGCCCGGGAGACCTGCTCGGCACCCCGCGCACCCCCTACTGGCGCTCGCCGAACGAGACGCAGGACTTGCGGCGCCCGTCGTACTTCACAACTTCGGCACGGCGCGGACGTCGTCCCGCGAGTTTTCTCGCCCCGCGAGATCACGAACGACGCTGAGTCGCCGCCGCGCCTCGCCTGCGAACGCCATCGCAGGATTCCTTACGCCTTGTTACATATGTAGTGCCGCCGTAGCACAGGCCGGTACGTGTGCTCCGTAAAATCGGGACCACGAATCGCGCGTCAGTGCGCGTCCGGACAATGCGCACCGGCAGGCAAACAAGGAGAACGGATGAAGGGTCAATACCGGGCCGCTGCTGCGGCCATCACGACAACCGCAGCGGTACTCATTTCAAGCAATGCGTTCGCACGCACCGACGTCTCGGTGAACATCGGCATTCCGGGGCCGGCCATCGTGGCGCCCGGCCCGGTCTACGCACCGCCGCCGGTCTATGCTGCTCCAGCGCCGATGGTCATGGCGCCGCCGCCGGTAGTCTACGCACCGCGACCTCAATATTGGCGTGGCCCGCCGCCGGGGCATTGGCGTCACGACCGCGACTGGGATCGCCGCTATTACGATCGTCGCGACTGGCATCACCGACATTGAGTCCGTTCACCGCGAACGCCGTCCCGACAGTGACACAGGTTCGCGGCAACCGATAAAAAAGCCCCGCAAGGTAAAACCTGCGGGGCTTTTTTATCGCGTTTTGAAAATGCTTCGCTTCCTTGCTTCCTTGCTCTCTCGCCCCCTTTTAGGACGATGCAATTTCATCGCCACTTTCTCTATCCGGCCTTCACGCCTTTACGACTTTACGCCCCAAAACGCTGTTCACACATTAATACCGATAGCAGCACGGATGCCCATAATAACCGCCGTAATACGGCCGGGCCGGGACAACCACACACCCTGCAAGCGTGACGGCAAGTAGCGCAGCAACGACGAGCTTCATGATCTGACTCCTGAAAGTGGAACGTGAATCCGTTCGCTTTCTTTATATCGTTGCGCCTACAGGAAGCCCATCACGCGTCTGTAAGTCGTGTAAGCGAAGGTTGCCAAATCGGAAATGTGTCGCACTTTGTTACGTTACATCCGGCGAACGCGGCCGTGACGTCGCACCGGCCAGAGTCGCAGGAAGTCAACAACGACAAGGGTTTTCGGCGATCAACCGGTCTGGCATGGGGATTGCGTGGCGACAGGTGTCGCCCTTTCAACTGCCCCGAAGCGTGCGACTTTGCGTCAAGCCTCCCCTCGTTTCAGACGCGGGGGGAGGTCTTTTTCCCGCAGTTCCGATCTGCTGTGCCGAGCGTTCCCGTCAACGGATCGCGCCAATGTCCTGCACCGCTCCCGCGCAGGCACACACCAATTGCGCGCTTCATTTGCGTGTTTGAAATGTATTGACGCAATAACAGCGCCGACTTCACGTGCCATTCCTCTATCTTTAAATCCTTATTTGACGCGGCTTTCGAAGCATTTTTACGTTTCGATGCAAAAACAACATGCGGGTAGGCACTGATCTCAAGTTGCGTTTTGCGCTGTCGTAATCGGGTCTATAGAGGACTGCGCACCCATGATTGAACTCGCGCAGCATCCCTTTCGTGACGGCCGCACGACACGCGCCGGGGGCTAGCCTATAAGGGGAGAAGGTCATGGAAATCGCCACGCCTGAATTCCAAATGGAGCAGCAGGAACTACAAGCGGTCAGCGCCGCGCTCAATCGCGTGCAGGCCGTCATCGAATTCGACTTGCAGGGCCGCGTCCTGCATGCCAACGAGAATTTCCTGCGGACACTCGGCTACCGGCTCGATGAAATTCAGGGCCAGCACCACCGCATGTTCTGTGCGAGCGATTACGCGGCGTCTGGCGCGTATCTCGAATTCTGGTCCAAACTCGGTCGCGGCGAGTTCGACGCCGGCGAATACAAGCGCATCGGCAAAGGCGGCCGCGAGGTATGGATTCGCGCGTCGTACAACCCGGTATTCGACACCAACGGCGTGCCCTATAAGGTCATCAAGTTCGCCACCGACGTCACCGCCGACCGGGGACGTCAGGCCGAATTCGAAGGCAAGGTGCGCGCGATGGACCTCGCGCAGGCGGTCATCGAGTTCGATCTCGACGGCGCCGTCATCACGGCCAACGACAACTTCCTGAAGACACTGGGCTACTCGCTCGACGAAATTCGCGGCAAGCACCACCGTCTGTTTTGCGAGCCGGAGTATGCCGCCTCGCAGACGTATCACGACTTCTGGGCAAAGCTCAATCGCGGCGAGTTCGACGCCGGACGCTACAAACGCATCGGGCGCGGCGGCCGTGAAATCTGGATTCAGGCGACGTACAACCCGATTCTCAATGCGAACGCACGCCCCTACAAAGTGGTGAAGTTCGCCACCGACATCACACAGCAGGTCGAACTGGAGGCAAGCGTCAAGCGTCGCGCCGAAGACGACCAGCGCAAGGTCGCGCTGTTGCTCGACACGGTCAATCGTGCGGCAGCGGGCGATCTGACCGGAGACATCGCCGTCTCGGGCACCGAACCGATCGATCAGTTGGCCGGCGGCATTCGCCACATGATGGACGATTTGCGCGGCGTGATCGGCAAGGTGGTCAATTCGGCGGGCGAGTTCTCGGGCGCGTCGCGCGATATTGCCGAGCGCGCCAATACCGTGGCCACGGGTGCGCAGGCGCTCGGTGCGACGGTCGAAGAGATGAACGCGTCCATCGAAGAACTGACGGCGTCGATCAACTCGATTGCCGACAACACCAAGGGCGCCGATCAACTCGCCAAAGCGACTCAGCAGGAAGCCGAAACCGGCGCACGCGCCATCGCACGCTCGGTCGAGGCCATGGAACTGATCAACAAGTCGTCGGAAGACATCAGCGAGATCGTGAAGGTGATCGGCGAGATCGCCGGGCAGACCAACCTGCTCGCCTTCAATGCGGCCATCGAGGCCGCTCGTGCGGGTGAGCACGGACTCGGCTTCTCGGTAGTGGCCGACGAAGTGCGCAAGCTTGCCGAGCGCTCCTCGCAAGCCACGAAGGAGATTTCCAAACTCATCAACGAGTCGACCAAACGTGTGGCCCAGGGTAGCGAAGTATCACGGCAGGCGGGTGAGGCGTTCGAGAAGATCGTGGGCGGCGTGTCACGCACCACGCAGGCGATCTCCGAGATCTCGTGCGCGGCCGAAGAGCAACTCGTCGCCGCACGCGAAGTGAGCCTCGCCATTCAGCACGTCGCGGAAGAAACGGAAAAGTCCGCCGGCGCGTGCGAGACAATCGCGCAGGCAACGACCGGCCTCAATCAGGGCGCGGAGGAACTCGACCTCACCGTATCGCGATTCAAGGTGTAAGCACGATCTGGCGGTGACCTCGGGGCTTACGCCCCAGCCGCCCCCCCCAGCATCTTCCGGTTCTGACCGGCCGAGCGCACAGAGCCGGATCAACCGTCCGCCAAGAGGGCCCATATGGCAATGGAAATCGAAGCCGAGGCCGATCCCGGTACCCAGTTGGCACTTCTGCGTGCCGTTCACCGGTACACCGGCATCTCGATGAACGAGAAGAAGTGGACGATGTTGCAGGGACGGCTGCGCCCTCGCCTGCGCACGCTCTCGCTGCGCTGCTACCGCGACTATCTCTCGCTGCTCGAAAACACGCCCGATGAAGTGCGCAACTTCGTGAATCTGGTCACGACGAACGAGACCACGTTCTTTCGCACGCCGCGCGTCTGGGACTATTTCTCTGCGCATTACCTGCCGCGTTGGCACGCGTCCAATCCCGGGCGCCCCTTCCGGATGTGGTCGGCCGCCGCCGCTTCCGGCGAGGAGCCGTACTCTGCCGCGATGCTCTGCGAGGAATTTCGCGCACGGCACACCGGCTTTCAGTATCAGATTCACGCTACAGACATTTCGAGTCAGGTGCTGGCGGCGGCGATGGCCGGCAACTACTGCGGACGCAGCATCGACGGACTGAAACAGCAACGCCCGCCAATGCTGGCGAGGTACTTCCGCCCGAATGCCGGCGGCTTCGCCGTGGTTGCGGAATTGCGTTCGCACATGACATTTGCCGAACACAACCTGTACCAGCGCATGGCGCGTCGTGAGGCGTTCGATCTCGTGATGCTGCGCAATGTGCTCATCTATTTCGAAACGGCCGATCAGGAACGTGTTCTCGAGAACGTACGCCGCACGCTTGCCCCCGAAGGCGTGCTGATTGTCGGTGAATCCGAGTCGCTTGCGCGGCTCTCGACCGGCTATCGGTTTGAGCAACCGCTCATTTACCGGAATCAGGGAGCGTCAAATGGGGCCGTCGCATGACATTCAAGTGTTGATGGGCGAGGTGCGCATCGGGCGCGGCGAAGACGTGCTGCGCGCCACCCTGGGCTCGTGTGTGGGCATCGGTCTGATGTGGCGCGCGCGCGGGCTATATGGACTTGCCCACTGCCTGTTACCGGAAGCGCCGAATCCAACACTCGTCATCGGTGCGAAGTACGTCACGCAAGCGGTGCCTTCGCTGCTTGCGTTGATGAAGGCCGACGGCGCACGCCGCTGCGAGATCGAAGCCGTGATCGCGGGCGGCGGCAACATGATGCCGCACCAGCCGGCCGCCCGGCACGGGCTGATCGGCGTCGCCAACGCCAACATGGCGCAGGCGTTGATTGCCGAGACCGGTATTCCGATCGTGCATGTCGAGGTTGGCGGCGAGATCGGACGGCAACTCACCATCGACTGTGCGCATCACACGTTCTATGTGCGCACGATCGGCGCCAACGGGGGCGCTGCGGTGCCGCGTCGCCCCTCGCTTCGACTCGTGGGACGGGAATCATGAATGCACGCACGCCGGAATTTCCTTTGCTGCGTCACGACGCCATCGCGGGCACGACCGTGCTGCCGCCCACGGCGTCGCCCTATCGGGGATATGCAGGCTTCGGGCACGGTGTCGACGGCGGAGGCAACCGTAGTGCGGATTACGGCGCACCGTCCGCGCCTCGTCACGCTAACCCGGACGACATCGAAGTCTTCGGCTCGTTTCATCTGGGCGACGTCGAGTTCGCGCTGCCCATCGCCCCATTGCAGGAAGTGGTGAACTACCCAGAGCGCGTGACACCCGTACCGCTCTCGCCGCCGTTTTTACTCGGCCTCTTCAACTTGCGCGGCACCCTCATTCCCATCGTCGATCTGAAGCCGTTGCTCGCCATCGCGCCGGAGGCATCGACCGGAAACTTGCCCGTGAACGGGAAGATTGCCGTTGTCGACGTCGACGGCGTGCGCGTAGGGCTGCTGTTCGACGCGACGAGCGAGATCCTTCGCGTGCGCGCCTCGCAACGCACCGGGTTCGAGTACGCCCCGTCTCACACCGCGCCGCAGGTGATCTCGGGGGCAATCAAACTCGACGGCGGCGAGCGCATTCTCCAGATCCTCGCGCCGGGTGCGCTCGTCCATATCGAGAACATGCCGCAGTTGCTTGCGCGTCAGACGCTCGCCGCGCCGCAGCGCCGCCAGCAACGCCAGCGATTGCAGTGCGTGTCGTTCACGGTCGAACACTCACGCCTCGCGTTGCCGATGGGCGCGATTCGCGAAATCATCCGCATTCCCGAATTGCAGAAGTCGGCGCTCGCCGGTGTGTTTTGCGTTGGCATGCTCAATCTGCGCGGCACGGTCGTACCGGTCATCGACTTCGCTCAGTTCCTCGGGCTGCATGCGAGCCGCCCGGAGGCCGGCATCGCGGGCACGGCATCGGACCCGCGCCGGATTCTCATCGTCAAACAGGAACATGTGCACTTCGGTCTGCTGGTGGATGCCGTAGACAGCATCGTGACGTCCTTCGCCGACGAATTGCTCGCCATGCCGTCTTTCAGCGCCTCGCACGCGCAGCTTTTCTCGGGCTGCATCGTGCACGAACAGGCAGATGCAGACGATATCATGCTGCTCAACGCCGACCAGCTCTTCACGCACTCACAGGTGCTCGAACTTACTCACGGGCACCGCGAACTGTATCGGGAGACAGACAACGCGCCGCGCGCCAAAGCGGGCGATTCGGCCTGGAGCGGCACCGGCGCGAAATCGTCGCGCGGCACGCGCCACGCTTACGTATCGTTCCGATTGCAGCACATGCTGGCGGTGCGGCTGGACCAATTGCGCGAGATCATCCACGACTCGCCGGACGTGATGCCCGCCCCAGGCGCGCCGCCGTTCGTGCGCGGCATGCTCAATCTGCGACGCGAGTTGGTCACCATCGTCGATCTGCGGGCGCTGTACGGCATGCCGCCGCAAGACGATGCCCAAGCGCGCAAGATTCTCGTCATCGAACACGGCAGGGACAAATTCGGGCTGCTCGTCGACGCCATCGAGAACATCGTCACACTGGACGAAGCCGACAAGCTGCCGATGCCCGCCATGCTGCTCGGCCGGGCCACGCACGAAATGCGCAACGACATGCGCGAAGCCGTCGAGTTGCCTGCGGCAGACGGCGCCCAGCGCACGGCCATGCTGCTCGATCTGCAACCGCTCAAGTCGCGGCTGGAGGCAGCGCTCGCACAGTAGACGACGGCAATGCCTTGGCAGACGTGTTCAGCATGGTGCGGGCGCGGGGATCGTACGAGGTGGATGAGAACGCGGGCGGCGTCAGACGACTTCGTGACGATGAATGTCGTGCGTAATGAAGCCCGAGGCGCCGTTGGGCATCGCCAGCCACTCGGGATGCACAAGCGTACGCCGCACGTCATCGAGACCGCTCGCCCAGTGATCGAGCATGGTGGAGAGTCCGAACTGATAGTCCTTGTAGTGCCCCTCGTATTCCTTGTTGCGATAGATCAGTTGGATGACGTTATAGCGTTTGCTGCAAGCGATTTCTTCCGCCGCGTGGCACCACGGATCGCGCGCACGCACCTCCGCAGGCACTCGTTCCAGGACTTCGCGCAACACGCGACGATAGTGCTGCGCACGTTGGAGATTGTCGGTCACGAGACGCGTGCGGCTCGAGAACTGGATGTCTTTCTGCCGGTCGGCGACATCGTTCAGATTGTCGGGCAGCGGCCCGCGTGCACTCCATAAATCGACCTGAAACACCAGCGTGTCGCGACGCGGCGACGTGCCGAGCACTTCCGAGAGCGGCGTGTTCGACACGAGGCCGCCGTCCCAGAAATATTGGCCGTCGATCTCCACGGCGGGGAACCCCGGCGGCAACGCACCGGACGCCATGAAGTGCTCCACACGCAGCACTTCGCGTGTGTTGTCGAAATAGACGAAGTTGCCCGTGTGCACGTTGACGGCGCCCACGGACACCCGAATCTCGCGCGAATTGATACGGTCGAAGTCGACGAAGCGCTCCAGCGTACTGCGCAACGCCGACGTGTCGTAGTAGCTCGCATGCGCCGGATCGCCCATGGCGGTGGGCAGCGGTTGTGGCCAACGCGGCGTGAAAAAGCCCTTCTGACCTTCGACCATGGCGCGCCACGCCTGCCATGCACTGTAGGCAATGCGCCCCGACTCGGGGCCATTGAGGATGGCCGCTTCGAGCGGTGCCGGTAGTGGCGGGAATACGGCGGGCTCGCAGATCGCGCGCCAGAACGCCTCGAGCTGCGCCACGCGACGCTCCGGCGCATTGCCCGCAATGACGGCAGTATTGAGTGCGCCGATGGAAATACCCGCGACCCAGTTGGGTGCAATGCCGGCTTCGAACAATCCGGCATACACGCCCGCCTGATAAGCCCCGAGTGCCCCGCCGCCCTGCAAGACGAGTGCAACCGTCTCGTAAGGCGGCAGATCGATGGCGCGTTTGGGGACTGTCGGCGGATTGGCCGTCATGACCGTTCTCCTGAGACTTGCTGCTGACTTGGGGGCAGCGCCGGCACGAGACGGCCGGCGCGGGTGAAACCTGCGGCTTACTGCATGAACCAGCCGTGGCTCACCACGAACGACTGGCCCGTGAACGCGGCTGTCGGGAAGGTGGCGAGGAAAAGCGCGGTTTGCGCAACGTCGTCGACCGTGGTGAACACGCCGTCGACCGTGCCGCCGAGCATGACCTTCTTGACGACCTCGTCTTCCGAAATGCCCAGTTCCTTGGCCTGCTCCGGAATCTGCTTGTCGACGAGCGGCGTGCGCACGAAGCCCGGGCAGATGACGTGCGAGCGCACGTTATGCTTCGCGCCTTCCTTGGCGAGCACGCGGGCGAGTCCCAGCAAGGCGTGCTTGGCCGCCACATAGGCCGACTTCAGCGGCGACGCCTCATGCGAGTGCACCGAGCCCATGTAGATGACGATGCCGCCCCGGTCGTCCTTGTACATGTGCTTGAGCGCCGCCTTGGTGGTGAGGAATGCACCGTCCACGTGAATGGCCTGCATCTTCTTCCAGTCGGAAAACGCGTAGCTCTCGATGGGATTGACGATCTGGATGCCCGCGTTCGAGATCAGGATGTCGACCGAACCGAAGGTGGCGGCCACCTTGTCGATGCCGCTGTTCACCGCCTCTTCGCTGGTCACGTCCATCGCCACGCCGATGGCGCGGCCGCCGGCCGCCTTGATCTCTTCGGCCACGGCGTCGGCCCCCTGCTGGTTCAGATCGGCAATCGCCACGGCCGCGCCGGCGCGCGCGAGCGTGAGTGCGATTTCCTTCCCGATGCCACTGGCCGCACCGGTGACCACGGCGACTTTCCCATTCAACTGATTCACTGACTGGCTCATTTGCACACTCCTGATTCGTCAAGATGGCGGTTCATGCCGCGCACTGCGCGTCGGCATGGCACGTCGAACACGGGTTGCGGCCGGCAGGCCTGATGCGGCGAACCTGCCGAGCCACCGTTCAAACAGAAAAGGCGCCTTGCGGCGCCTTTTCCTGCGTTACCGCGCGATCGGCTTGTAGCGGATTCGCTTCGGTTTTGCTCCCTCCTCGCCGAGGCGTTTCTTCTTGTCCGCCTCGTACTCCTGATAGTTGCCGGGGAAGAACTCGACGTGCGAGTCGCCTTCGAAGGCCAGAATATGCGTGGCGATACGGTCGAGGAACCAGCGATCGTGCGAGATGACCATCACACAACCGGCGAACTCGAGCAGCGCGTCCTCGAGTGCACGCAAGGTTTCGACGTCCAGATCGTTCGACGGTTCATCGAGCAGCAACACGTTGCCGCCGGAGATCAGCGTCTTGGCCATATGCAGACGGCCACGCTCGCCGCCCGAGAGCGAACCGACCTGCTTCTGCTGGTCGGAGCCCTTGAAGTTGAAGCGGCCGATATAGGCACGCGACGGCGTTTCGTACTTGCCCACCGTCAGCACGTCGGCACCGCCCGAGATCTCTTCGAACACGGTCTTGCTGCCGTCCAGTGCGTCGCGGCTCTGGTCGACGTAAGCCATCTTGACCGTCGGCCCGACCTTGATCTCGCCGCTGTCCGGTTGTTCGCGGCCCGTGAGCATCTTGAAGAAAGTCGACTTACCGGCGCCGTTCGGGCCGATGATGCCGACGATCGCGCCCGGCGGCACGGTGAAGCTCAGGTCGTCGATCAGCAAACGGTCGCCGAAGGCCTTCGACACGTTCTTGAACTCGACGACTTCGTTGCCCAGACGCTCACCCACCGGGATGAAGATTTCCTGGGTTTCGTTGCGCTTCTGATATTCCTGGCTGTTGAGTTCGTCGAAACGGGCAAGGCGCGCCTTCGACTTCGCCTGACGGCCCTTCGGATTCTGACGCACCCACTCCAATTCCTTCTTGAGCGCCTTCTGACGAGCCGACTCGGTCGACTCTTCCTGCTTCAGGCGCTGTTCCTTCTGGTCGAGCCAGGAGCTGTAATTGCCCTTCCAGGGAATGCCGTGACCGCGGTCGAGTTCGAGAATCCACTCGGCGGCGTTGTCGAGGAAGTAGCGATCGTGGGTGACGGCCACCACGGTGCCCGGGAAGCGTGTGAGGAATTGTTCGAGCCAGTCGACCGATTCGGCGTCCAGGTGGTTGGTCGGTTCGTCGAGCAAGAGCATGTCCGGCTTCGAGAGCAGCAGACGGGCCAATGCCACACGACGCTTTTCACCGCCCGAGAGCACACCGATCTTGGCGTCCCACGGCGGCAGGCGCAGCGCGTCGGCGGCGACTTCCAGCGTTTGCTCGATGTTGTTGCCGTCGCTCGCGGCGAGAATCGCTTCGTACTTGGCTTGTTCGGCGGCTAGCGCATCGAAGTCGGCGTCCGGTTCGGCGTATGCCGCGTAGATCTCGTCGAGCTTCGTGCGCGCTTCGAACACTTCGCCCATGCCGCCTTCCACCGCTTCGCGCACCGTCTGTTCCGGATCGAGTTGCGGTTCCTGCGGCAGATAACCGATATTCAGGTTCGCCATCGGGATCGCTTCACCCTCGATCTCCTTGTCCACGCCCGCCATGATCTTGAGCAGCGTCGATTTGCCCGAACCGTTCAGGCCCAGCACGCCGATCTTGGCACCCGGGAAGAACGACAGAGAGATGTCCTTGAGGATGTGACGCTTGGGCGGCACGATCTTGCCCACGCGGTTCATGCTGAATACGTACTGTGCCATTCGGCTTTCCTGATCCTGAAACGGTTATGACGGCTCGAAGGCGAGCGCCAGATAGCGGCAAGTTTAACAAAGCGCGGCGTCAGGCGCGTCGATGACGAGGTCGGCACGCGCATACGCGCAGCACGGCAGCAGCCAGCCCTGTCCCTTCTCTTCACGCGACAACCCTGGCCATTCGATGCGGTAGGCCACCGGCGCTGGCTCACCGCCGGTTTGCGCCTGACACAAACACGCGCGGCAGGTGCCGTTGCGGCATAGGCTCGGCAGCTTGAAACCGGCGGCTTGCGCCGCGAGCAGAATCGGTGTGCCGGCCGGGGCGTCGAACTGCCAGCCCGACGGCATGAGCGTGACACGGTAACGGGCCGGCTCGGGCGTTTCGATAGGCGGGGCGACGGGGCCGGGGGAAGCGCTGTCCAAAGGAAACGGGGTCGGAAGTGATCGGGAGGGTGCACGGCGCGTCTTGCGCCAACGCGCTACCATACCTCGTTCCAGCGGCTTTTTGTCGCGTCCCCGAGCCCGCCTGCGGCCGTCACCTCCGAATACCGTCTCCCATGTCCGCTGCCCCCAAGGATTCTGCCGTCTCCGGCGACGCCGATGGCCAAGCCGGGCCCGCCCGCCTCGTCGATACGACCGGGCTGGAAGCCGCCCTGCACACGTTCGCCGACGCGCGCGACTGGCATCGATTCCACACGCCGAAGAACCTTGCGATGGCGTTATCCGTCGAAGTCGCAGAGCTGGTCGAAATCTTTCAATGGCAAACGGACGCCGAGGCCAAGGCCGTCATGCAAACGAGCGAGGCCCGGCATGTGGAGCAGGAACTGGCGGATATCGCCATGTATCTCGTGCGGCTGTCGTCGGTTCTGGGCGTCGATCTGAACCGCGCCGTATCCGAGAAGCTCGTGATGAACGCGCAGAAGTACCCGGCGCCGCAAGGGTAATGTCTCGCGCGCCCTTGCAATTGCGCCCCGCGCCCGCATAACGGCTACGTCGGCCTCGAACGCCTATCAGACAACACTATGTCGCAACCCTTACACGCCTCGCAGGTATCGCAGCCCTCGTCCGGTGGCGCTCACGCGCACGGCAAGTCGTCGCGACGCACATTACCCGCACGCCCTCGCTGGTTGATGCTCGCTATCATCGCGTTGTTGCATGCATACATCGGCTGGCGCCTGCTCCCGCCGCTACCGGTTGGGCTCGGCTGGAAGGTGCTGGGCGGCATGTGGCTCGCCGCCTCGACCGTCCTGATTCCGCTGGGCCTGATGAGCCGTGCCATCCAGCGAGAGCCGCTCGCGACATTGCTGACATGGACCGGCATGACGGCCATCGGCGTCTTCTCGACGCTATTCGTCCTCACGCTGCTGCGCGATGTCGTGCTGGGCGTGGCGATGGCCCTCTCGGCACTCGACGCACAGCTCGTCACCCGTTCTGCGGTCATCGTGCTGGGGCTCACCGCGTTGTCCACCCTGCTGGGCTTCTACAACGCGCGACGCCTCGCGCGCGTGGTCGACGTCGACGTTCCCATCGCGAACCTGCCGCCCGAACTCAAGGGTTTCACCATCGTCCAGTTGAGCGACATTCACGTCAGTTCGACGATTCGCCGCCGTTACATCACGGCCATCGTCGAAGCCACCAACGAACTCAAGCCGGATCTCGTCGCCATCACCGGCGATCTGGTCGACGGCGGCGTGCCTGCCTTGCGCGATCACATTGCGCCACTCGCCCAGCTCACCTCGCGCCACGGCACCTACGTGTGCACAGGCAACCACGAGTACTACTCGGGCGCACCCGCCTGGGTCGAGGAGTTGCGACGCATCGGCCTGACCGTGCTCGAAAACGAACACGTCGTGCTCGACCACGAAGGCGCGTCGCTCACCGTAGCGGGCGTGACGGACTTCACCGCACACCATTTCGACCCGGAAAAACGCAGCGACCCGCTCGCTGCCATCGCCGGAGCCCCCGACGGGGTGCCCCGCCTGTTGCTCGCCCATCAGCCGCGCAGTGCGTCGGCGGCACAGGAAGCCGGCTTCGATCTGCAACTCTCCGGACACACACATGGCGGACAATTCTGGCCGTGGATGTACTTCGTGCCGCTGCAACAGCCGTACGTGCACGGCCTGCACCGGCTCGGCCGCCTGGCGATCTATGTGAGCCGGGGCACGGGCTACTGGGGACCGCCCAAGCGGTTCGGTGCGCCCTCGGAGATCACACGCCTGCGTCTGGTGCCCGGCACGGCGTGAGCGGCAACGCCGCATTCGTGAATCAGGGCGAGGGCAACCGTCACGCGATGACGCTACAATCGCCCAGCCCCGAAAACCCGTCTTTCGCTTTCTCGTACCCGTTCTCCCGCTGCTCGCTGCCATGAAGTCACTCCTGCCCAGTACCTCGCTCGAAACCGTAGTCGTCCGTTTGCGCGGCAAGATTCAGGGCGTCGGCTATCGTCAGGCGGCGGTGCGTGAGGGTCACCTGATCGGCGTACGCGGCTGGGTGCAGGCCCTGCCCGAGGGCGACGTTCTCGCCACAGTGCAAGGTACGCCCGATCAGGTCGACAAGATGCTCGAATGGATGCGGCACGGGCCGCCCGGCGCGCACGTAATGGAATTCGAAAGCGAGGTGGAATACACCGGCCGCCGTTTCGACCGCTTCGAACAGCTCTGACATGAAAACACCTACGCCCAGCACTCGTCAGGCCATCGACAGCGATGCACCGCGTATCGTCGCGCTGCTCGCGCAACTGGGCTACGACACGCCTCTGGACATCGTTCGGCGGAATATCGCCCTGTCAGCGGCGAATGGCGACGACGCAGCCTTCGTCGCAGTCGACGAGAACGCTCAGATCGTGGGATGCATGGGTCTGCACGCACTCACCATGTTTCATCTGGCGGGGCGGCTGGGGCGCATTACGGCGCTGGTGGTAGAGGAGAATGTGCGAGGCTCGGGCGTCGGGCACGCGCTGATGGCGGCCGCTCACGCATGGTTCAACGAGCGGGGGTGTGAGAAATTCGAAGTGACGAGCAGCGACCACCGGGTCGCCGCGCATCGCTTCTATGCGCGGCATGGCTATGCCCGCGATGGGCAACGACTTGCGCGCAAAAGCCAGACGTCTTCGCTGACTTAATTCTTGTGACGGTAGTTGATGCGGCCCTTGCTCAGGTCATAGGGCGACATTTCCAGCGTCACGCGGTCACCCGCCAGAATGCGGATGCGGTTCTTCTGCATGCGGCCGCTCGCATATGCCATCACTTCCACGCCGTTTTCGAGCGTGACGCGAAAGCGATTGTCCGGCAGCACATCCGAGACGTGTCCGCTGAATTCGATCAGTTCTTCCTTGGCCAATATCGTATCCTCTTGTGGGTGCCGCTCGCGAGGGCGCAGCACCGGTGTTACTGAAGGTTCGTTCGCCAATACCTTCGCCGCACCCTGTCTTTGACGGAGTGCACATCGAACGCCAAAAGGAGCCTACCCAGTGGACCGGCCATGAAGGCATGACGGCGCACCGAAAAGCGGCGATGGTTCGAAGGAGCAAGGCACATTGCGGCAGTGCCACAATGACGAGCAGTGCGTGTCGGGAGGGCGAAGACCGTGGGGTCCGCGTCACCGGCACAGCGAGTGATCCGGCTCGCAGGACATGGCTGTCAGCGGCGCCGATAAAGCATTTCGCGATCGTCAGGCGATGATCGGCGAATTTTCGCCGATCCCGTTAGGATACGCCTTTCTACATCGCCCGTGGAAAAAATATGACTCCGGCAAGCCCTTTTGGAGGCTTTTGCCGTGTATTCGTGGCGCAATGCATCAACGAAGGCGCCCGCGTCGGTCTGCCGCCGCGGGATTCACTCGGGGACAACGCGAACATGACGCGCGACGAGCGCTCAACTATGCTGTAGGTATCCGTAGCCCGCAGGAGGAAGACCATGAAGACAGTCGCTCAGATCCTGAAGTCCAAATCGGCCGACACGGTGTATCAGGTGCGCCCGACCGATTCGGTCCTCGATGCCTTGACCCTGATGGCCGAAGCGCGGATCGGCGCGGTACTGGTCAGTGACGACGACGGCAAAATCGTCGGCATCTTCACCGAACGCGATTACGCCCGCAAGGTGGCGCTCATGGGGCGCACCTCGGTCAATACACCGGTGCGCGACGTGATGACCTCAGCCGTGCGCTACGTAAGCCCCGATCAGACCAACGAGGAATGCATGTCGCTGATGACGGAACACCGCATCCGGCACCTGCCTGTCATGAAAGACGGTGAACTGGTCGGCCTGCTGTCCATTGGCGATCTGGTCAAGACCATCATCACGGAACAGCAGTTCACCATCGATCAGCTCGAGACTTACATTATGGGCGGGGGTGCCGCGCTGGTAGGCCGCACACCGCCGCGCCCCAGTTAAGTAAATACTCACTACCAACATTCTTGCCACCGGGCATTGCATCGCATTCATACCGGCAGCGCAATCAGGGACACGGCGTTTCGCTCGAAGCGCCGTTTTTTCGAGCATGTGACGCAAAGTGACGTAACGGGGCTGCCTCACGCGAAGGGGTGTGCCAAAATGCGAACACCCCTCCCGGCTTTCGACAGCATTCATGCCTGCCCTTGTCGCCTACATCCCTTAGCTCACCCGATCCGGTCTTCGCACGTCACGCACTTTCGATCACTGGGCGCTTGCCGTCCCAGTCCCTTGGCGCTCGCCTGCCGCGCAGCATCTGGGGGGTTGCCATTGCGGTACTCGCGCTGCATTGGCTGGTATGGATCGCCACTCCCGTACCGCTCGCCGGCCTCGGCGACAAATCACCCGAGCGCACGGCCATGCAGGTCACCATCATCACGCCGCCGGCCCCAAGGCGTTCGGCGCTTCAGCCCCCCTTCCCCACCGAATCGCCACGTGAGAACAGGACAACACCCACAGCGCGTATTCCAGCGCCAGCGCCGGAGCCACGGCTAACGTCGCCGTCGGCAAAGCCCGCCGAGCCGCGGGTATCGCCTCCAGCGGCATTGAGTGCCCCAACCCTAACCCCAGCCCTTGACTGGCGCGCGGACGTTGCGCGGGAAGCTGGCACACAAGCGGCATCGAAAGCCTCGTCACCGGTCGCAAGTGCCGAACGCGCGATCACCGAGCAGTCGCAACGCGCCGCGCCACACGATACGCCCCCGGCGCAGGGCAGCGTGGCACAACGCGCCTTCGAGCGCGAATTCGGGCCAGGTCAGTCGGCGGTGAGTGGCCCCAAGGCCACGCGCGAGGGCGGCAATCCGGTAGGTACCCGGGAATGTATCGAGATGAATGGGAAGAAGGCGTGCTCGCGCCAGCGCAATCTGGCAAACGACATCGACCCCTTCATGAAGCGCGAGCGCCTGTTCGCGCCCGAGATCGGCTCGCGCTGATTGTCGGACATCTATTTCACGGCGCCGGCCGCACGATGCCGGCTGGCGCCGTTGCAGCGCCGCCGCTTCGCCCGCTCGCAGGCGGGCCATGCTCAGAAACTCAGAAGTCTTCGGCGTCGACGTCGTAGTTCGACGGCTCCCAACGAATCGCCAGCAGCGCCAGCAAGCCGATGGCCGGCGCGGCAGCGATCACCCAGAACACCTTCGTCGCGAGCGCGGCTGCCAGCACCGGGAACAGAAACAGCGAGACGGTCGAGCTGGCACGCATGAGCGTCTGGTTAAATCCGACGCCAACGCCACGCAGCGACGTCGGGTAGCTCAGCGACGCGAAGGTCATCGAATGCGCCCCCGGGCCGAAGCCCTGGCCCAGCAGGAACAGCGCGAGAAAACCCAGCGCCCAGGCGACTTGCGCGGCGCCGTCGGGCTTGCCGACGAGTGCAAGGCCGACAAGCGCAGTCAGCTGGCATGCGTAACCGAGTACCGTCAGCTTCCACGCACCGACCTTCGGTACCAGACGCACGCCGAGCAAACCGCCCGTGAACGCGAACAGCAGGTTCAGCGCGAGCGACATCAGAATCGTGGTGAGCATCGACTGCGCGAGAAAGCTCGCGATGATCACCGGCAACCCGAACGCCACCGCGTTATAGGCAAACGACGACGCCACTGCGATGATGGTCGCGAGCGTCGTGCGACGCAGGTACACACCTTTGAGCAGCGCACCGTAGTTGCTCCATGCGGCGGGACGCTTCGGCGCCACGCGCTCAGCGTCGGCCGCCACGACGGCATCGATACCGTAGGAACGCTTCAGAATCTTCGCGGCGGCTTCGAGATCGCCCTGATTGGCGGCCCACACCGGCGATTCGCTCATGTAGCGGCTACGCACGGCGATGATCGCCAGCGCAGGGATGGCACCGAAACCGAGGATGATTCGCCACAACAGCGCACTATGCGACGACGGCAGCACCGAATAGCACAGCAGCACGAGCAGATACGACGCGCAGATCGCCGCGTACCAGGTTGGGCACCACATCGCGACCCGCGCGGCCTTGTTGCCTCGCCCCTTGAGTTTCGAGAATTCGGCGAGGAATGCCATCGCCACCGGCAAGTCGATGCCAACCCCCAGCCCCATCACGAAGCGCGCGCCGGCGAGCACATACTCGTTCGGTGCGAACGCACAGGCGATGGCAGCGATCACGAAGCACAGCATATCGGCCATGAATACGCGATAGCGGCCGATGCGGTCGGTGAAGTAGCCGCCGAGGAAGGCCCCCACGATGGCGCCGAACGTGATGGCCGACGCCACCATGCCCGTGCCTGCCGGCGTGAGATGAAATTCGCGGGCCACGTCTTTCAGACCGAAGGCGAGCGCCCCAAGGTCGTACGCGTCGAGGAACACACCGCCGAGCGCGATGGCCACGATCCAACGCGCATTGGACACACGGGCGCCGCCCTCGTTGACGAGTTGCGCGACATCGGCAGCCGAGCGGATCACGGCAGGACCGGCGGCACCTTGGGCATGAGAAGCGGACGAAGCCGCAGGACTCGCGTATGCAGGCGCGGCGGAGGACAAGGAGACGTCAACGGACATGATGCGGAACAAGGAAGAAAACGATGGCCGGCCAATCCAGCGCCAAAGCCCGCGATGTTACCGCTTGGTACCGAGGCATCCAAGTGCTTTGTGGTTATATGCTTAGACGATTCCCGCGCCGCACGGCATGTTTTCTCAGAAAAATCGCATAACACTCGAATTTCCCTCAAAAAAGCAGCGGATTTCCCCAATGCGTTACGCGCTCACAGGGCATACCTCCATATCTCACCTGATGGGAATATCATCGAAAAGCGCATCGAATCGGGTGGGGCCTCCGCCAACCGGCGTCATAGTGGCACCTCCGCCATTACAAACGCTTACCTTTTCTTACAGCACAAAGGGCTGCGGAACCCTACATTCCGCGTCGTGGTCGCAATGGATGCGATACATTGTGCGCAACGTCCCCCGAATAAGGCGACGACGCATTTACCTCACGCTCACGAGGACGAACCAAAATGAACATCAAAGCACTTACGGGAATCAGCGCGGCACTGGCCGCCGCCATGTTGGCCGGCTGCGTTGCACCGGGCCCGCAATACGGGTACCAGCAGCCGGGCTACCAGCAGGGCTATCAACAACCGGGGTATCAACAGGGCTACCAGCAACCGCCGCAACAACAGCAGCAGATTCCGGGCGCACTGTACGGCCGTGTCGAATCGATTGAACAAATGAACGGCGCCAACAACAGCCCGAACATTCTCGGGACAGTGCTCGGCGGCGCCGCCGGCGGTCTTCTCGGCAACACGATGGGCGGCGGACGCGGACGCACCGCCACCACCATCGGCGGTGCCGTGATCGGCGCCATCGCGGGCAACCGTATCGAGAACGGCATGGGCCAACCGAACGTGCTTTACCGCATCACGGTGCGTCTGGATGACGGCCGCGTGGCAACCGTGACGCAAGCGCCGCCGCTGCGCGTCCAGCAGGGCCAGCGTGCTGCGGTCGCGAACGATACGGTGTATCCGTACTAATCGGGACCTGCACCAAAACGAACGCCCGCCGGGTTGTCCCCCGGCGGGCTTTTTTTTCTGGATCGATCACATTTTGACGGGGGGACGCCGGGGGGACGAAACGCGGCAATAATGCGGCGCCTGCGCGTTCACACGCAAAGCGAATTTAGCCTGATAAGATACGCGCGACCATCGGAGGGCTCTCGCCGTTCCGGAACTTTGTCGAGTCCCGCCAGTTACTGCTACCCTTCGAATTCCGTCATGTCGACCCAGACGACCTACCACCATCGGCTTTTCATGGCGATGGTCGGCGGCTTCAGCGCCGTGCTCAACGCAGGCGCGTTCTTCACCGTCCTACACTTAAACGGACACGACCCCAATACCCCTTATGGTCTGACACTCGTCGGCGCTTTGGCCGCTGCGGCGTTCATCGTATTCGCGCGCTTCCACCTGCTGGCAAGCGCTCGCAACGTCGGGTGGATGCTCGGGCGCGGCGCCATGCGCTGGTGCCGGCTGCTGCTCACGACGATCGTCCTGCTGTTTCTGACATACGAGCGCACGGAAGACGTGCGCCTGATAGTGGCAGAGTGGGTGCTGCTTGCCTTGCCGTTGCAGATGATCGGACTGGCCATCTTGCGCGGCATGGCGCACAGCATCAACAACGCCCCGGGCAATCAGCGGCGCGCCGCATTTTTCGGTCTTGGCCCCGAGGCGCGCAAGCTGCATATGCGCCTGCGCCGCTCCCCGATTCTCGGCATCCAGATTTCGGGCTATTACAACGACACACCGGTCACGCCGGACGATGGCGAAGTCCTGCCCCTGTACCTTGGCCGCTACGACGACGCCGCAGCACACATTCAGGCCAACGCCTACGAGATCGTCTTCATCGCCATCGGGCAACAGGACAACAAGGAGCTCACCAGCGACATCGTCAATCGCCTGTACGATTCGACGGCCGCCATCTACCTGCTGCCCGAGTTCCGCTTTCCCGGCGACCTGCCGATGACCAGCACGGACCTCGCAGGTGTGCCCTTGCTCGCACTGCACGACATCACGGTGCAGGGCATGTTGCGCATGATCAAGCGCAGCATCGATCTTGTAGGCGCGACGCTGCTGCTGATGCTACTGAGTCCGGTGATGATCGCCATTGCCATCGCGGTGCGATTCGATTCCCCCGGCCCGGTCCTTTTCCGTCAACGCCGCTACGGCGAACGCGGCGAGCCGATCGTCGTGCGCAAATTCCGTTCGATGCGCGTTGTCCAGCCGGAAGATGCTGCCGCCGCCGCAACGGGCGGACTGCGACAGGCGCACGCGGGCGACAGCCGCATTACGCCGCTCGGCAGGCATTTACGGCGCACGTCGCTCGACGAGCTACCGCAATTGTTCGATGTGCTAAGCGGTTCGATGAGCCTCGTCGGCCCCCGTCCGCACGCCGAAGAACACAACGAAATGTACCGGCGAGTGATCCCCGGCTACATGCTGCGCCACAGTGTCAAGCCGGGCATTACGGGATGGGCGCAGATCAATGGTCTGCGCGGAGAGACCGACACGCCCGACAAGATGCGGCGCCGTGTGGAATACGACCGTTACTACATCACCCATTGGTCGCTGTGGCTCGACATCAAGATCCTGCTCAAAACGATCCCCGTGATGGTGACGGGGCACAACGCCATCTGAGCGACATCGCTCGCCGCGCACGCGAGGCGCCCCTCATGGAGACCCCTCATCGAGACATTACGCACACGGACGTCCTTCGCGGGCGAAAGCGCGCCACTGCCGCCAACAGATGCCGATGAAACGGCGGTCGTCGACGAGATAGCGACGCCACATGCGGCCCGGGTTCTGCAGGATGCGGAAGACCCATTCGAGGCCCGTGCGCTGCATCCACCTCGGTGCCCGCTTCTGCATGCCGGCAGAAAACTCGATGGCCGCGCCAACGCACAACATCACACCGCCCGGCATGGTGCCCGCGTAAGCCATCGCCCAACGCTCCTGCTTCGGCATGCCAAGACACACGAAGATGAGGTCGGGCGCAGCCGCACGAACGCGTTGCGCGATCGCCTCTCCTTCAGGTCCCGTCGGGTCGAACGTCATGGAGGGAATCAACACGGTGAAGTCGAGACCAGGGAAACGGCGCGACAGTCCTTCGGCCAACTGCGCTTCCTGCCCTGGCCGTCCGCCCACGAAGATCGCGCGGCGTCCCGATGCCCGCGCCCTGTCGCACAACGCCGGCAGCAGATCGGCCCCGGTCACGCGTCCCGGCAACGGCATGCCGAAAAGACGGCTCGCCCAAATGATGGGCATGCCGTCGGCGAAGAGATAATCGGCTTCACGGTACTCCTGCTTGAACTCGGGCAGCTTGTCGAGCCGCACGATGTGATCGACGTTCGGTGTCACAACGATGCGCGCTCGTCCGTCGCGTTGCGCGGCGGCATGAGCGAGCACGTCGACCGCCGTATCGAACGGCACGGCAGCGATATCCAATCCGAACAGAGAAATGCTCGGCTCGAATCGATTGCGAAGGGAAGTGTCTGGCGCTGCTTTCGGATCGGTGTCACGGGTCATGACTTGTCGTATTCCTGTCACCCGGCGGTGCCGGATACGTTCGATGGCAGACACGATAGTAGCAGCGTGTCCCCCGTCCGTCAGCGACACTTTTCACCACATCGTGCGCACCTGTCGTTAAAAGTCGTCATGCCGGCATTGTGGATCGGCTACCATCGCAGCGGCTGCTCGCACCGCCTCTTTTCACCCATTTTTTTCTTTACGGTCAGCTACGCTGCCGGTTGCCGCAGACGATGATCCTCGACGCTCACGACATTCCCTCCGGCACCTGTCTGCAAGCCGACCTGTGTATCGCAGGTGCAGGCGCCGCCGGCATTACGCTCGCCCTCGCACTCGAAGCGAGCGGGCTCGATGTCATCCTGCTCGAGAGCGGCAGCGACGCGCCCGAGCCGGCCGTCCAGCAACTCTATGCGGGCACCGTTGCCGACACCCGGCTCCATCCGCCCGCCGACAGTTACCGGGTGCGCCGCTTCGGCGGGTCGACCACCCTGTGGGGCGGACGCTGCATGCCGCTCGATGCCATCGACTTCGAAACACGCGACTACGTGCCGCACAGTGGCTGGCCCATCGGCCTTGACGACCTGATGCCCTGGTATGGGCAAGCCAATGCGTTGTGCGAGGCCGGCGAATTCGCCTACACCGCCGAACAGGCATTTTCGCCATCGCACCCGTCGCCGCCGATGATCGGCAACTTCGACAGCGATGTGTTTTCGACGAACACACTCGAGAGATTTAGCTGTCCGACGGATTTTGGAGGACGTTACCGGAACCGTCTGGCCAAGGGACGAGTGCGCGTCGTACAGCACGCCAATCTCTGCCGCCTGCCGATGCAGGAAGGTCAAACGCGTCTCGTCGGCCCGGCCGACGTCAGAACGCTCGATGGCAACACCTTTACCGTTGCCGCACGCGCCTACGTGCTGGCCACCGGCGGCCTCGAAGTGCCCCGTTTGCTGTTGAGCAGCCCCGGTGTCAGCGGCCGCGGCCTCGGGAACGCGCACGACATCGTCGGCCGCTATTACATGAGCCACCTGGCCGGGACCATCGGCACGCTCGATCTCTCGAAGGCAACCTCGGTCTGGCATGGCTACGACGTGTCGGACGAAGGCATCTATTGCCGCCGCCGGCTGGCGCTTCGCCCGCAAGCACAGCGCAACCTTCACACGGGCAACTTCATCGCCCGCCTGCACCATCCGCGCATTCCTGACGCAGGACACGGGAACGGCATTCTCTCGGCACTGTATCTGGCGAGGCCCATCGTGCCGTACGAGTACGCGAAGCGCCTCTACGGGGATGCGCCGGGTGGCGTTGGGAACTGGCTCGCACACGCACGCAACGTCGTCACGGATGTGCCCAACACCGTGCGTTTCCTCACGCATTGGCTGTTGCACCGGACGCTGGCTGCCCGAAAATTCCCCTCTGTGATCGTGCGGCCGGCCAACCTTCGCTTCAGTCTGGATTTCCACGCCGAACAAGTCCCCAACGCCCACAGCCGCGTGACACTGGGTGACGACGTGGATGCGCTGGGCATGCGCCGCCTCCACATCGACTGGCACTACACGGCGCAGGATGTCGCCACGGTCACCCGTGCCCTTGCCGCGCTTGCGCAGGAAGTCGAACGCACGGGCGTCGGGCACTTCTCGTACGACCCCGCCAGCGTAGAGTCCGAAATGACGCGCTACGGCGCCTATGGCGGCCACCATATCGGCACCGCGCGCATGGGCAGCGATCCTGCGAGCAGCGTGGTCAACGCCGACAGCCGCCTGCACGAGGCCGACAATGTATTCGTCGCAGGTGCGGCAGTCTTTCCGACCTCCGGTCAGGCGAACCCAACCCTGAGCATCGTGGCGCTGGCGCTGCGGCTTGCCGATCATTTGCAGGGGCACGCCAACGTGTCCACCCTGCCCCTGCCAACGGCTTCGACCGCCTCGACGGCTTCCCTTCCATCCACCTCCACCTGATTCCGCCCGCCACATGAAAGCCCGCATCCTCGTCACCGGCGCAACCGGCTTCATCGGCCGCCACGTCGTCAACGCCCTTGCTGCCACCGATTGGGCCGAACCGATTGCCGCGTCCCGCCGCGTCGACACCGGCCTGCGCGCCGTCGACGCGCTCAGCGCCACCTCCTTCGGCGCAGCACTCGCCGATGCCGACGGTGTGGTGAACTGCGTCGCCGGTTCGCCGGATACCATCGTTGCCAACGCCCGCGCGCTGCGCGGCGCGCTCGACGCACACAGCACTCCGTTACCGGTGGTGTATTTCAGTTCGATGGCGGTGTATGGCACGGCCGAAGGCCGAATCGACGAGACGGCGGCACTCGCGGGGGCAAGTCCTTACGGCATGGCGAAGGTGGAAGCCGAGCAAGTGCTCGCGGGCCTGCCGGCGGTCTCGCTGTTCCGCCCGGGATGCGTCTACGGCGGTGGCAGCCCGCAGTGGTCGGCGCGCATCGCGCAACTTCTGCGCGCGGGCCGCCTCGGCGATCTCGGTGCGGCGGGCGACGCGCACAGCAATCTGGTGCACGTCGACGATGTCGTTGCCGCCGCGCTCAGCGCGTTGCGCCAACCCGAGGCCGGTGGCCGCGCATATAACCTCGCCATGGCGAACGCGCCACGCTGGAACGAGTATTTCATCGCCTACGCGAAGGCGCTGGGCGCGACGCCCGTCAAACGCATCGGTGGACGTCGTCTGAAGATCGAGACGAAACTGCTCGCGCCCGCGCTCAAGATTGCCGAGATCGCAGGCCGCAAGATCGGCCTGAGGGCATTGCCGCCGGCACTGCCGCCGTCGCTCGCTCGCCTCTGGCAGCAAGACATTTGCCTCGATGCCAGTCTGGCAGAAAAGACCTTCGGTTTGACGTGGACGCCGTGGCGCGAGGCCCTTCAGGCAGAAGCGGTACGGTCCTGATCAACGGCGGGCGACACGCCCCGCCGTCCAGTGCCAGAGCGTGGTGAACGGCGACACGCCGAGCAGACGGCGTGCCGCCCACGCTGCGGCGGCGCCGTTCACGGCAATCGCGAGCGACGCCGCCACCGACGCCCCAACGCTTCCGCCGATGGGCGTCAATACCGCAAGACCCAGCAACAGCACGCCGACCGATACCACGTTGATACGCATGAGTGCGCGCGTATGCGCCGTCATGCCCAGCAGTTCGGGCATCGCGGTGAAACAAGCCGCGGCAATCTGCCCGAGGGCCAGCACGCGCAATGCGCTTGCGCCGTCGTCATAGCCGTGGCCGAACAGACCCAGCAGGTGCTGCGGCATGACCAACATGCCCAGCGTCACCGGCAGCGCCAGACACAGCACCAGTCCGATGGCTTGTGCAGCACTTCGTTCGAGCCCCGGCAAATCATGACGCGCATAGAGGCTCGCGAATCGCGGAGCGGCCATCCCGGTCACGCCGCTGATCAAAATGTTGACGACCAGCGCCAGACGCCACGCGAGCGCGAAAAGCCCCGTCTCGCGCGAGGTGGCGACAATCCCGAGAACGATGGCGGGCGCCGAGGTAATCAGCAGCTTGGTCAGCTCCAGCGAGAAGAGCGACAGGCCGGGCTTTAGCAAGCCAGGGAGGACACCGTGCGGCATGTCTGCCGGAATCTCGCGCAGGAACCGTCGCAGCAGCACAGCACCGGCAATCGCAGCAAGCGTGAAGCTCACGGCGATCAGGACAAGAGCATTCGCCACTGTCAGGTGCCCTGTGACCACCAGCGGGATGACTGCCACGCAAAACACCGCGGGCCAGAGCCACGAATAGATCATCTGGCTGTAGCCCACGCGCTGCAATCCGGCGAGCGCGCCAGCGAGCGCCGCCCCCACGTTCTGAGGAACGAACGAGAGCGCCCCCAGCATAAGCGGTACCGTCAGCTCCGGCTTCCTCAGCACGTCGTGCGCAAACAGCGCGGCTGCGGCGGCCAGCAAGACCGATACCGCCACCGACGCGAAGAAGACCAGCCCCAGCGCGCGTCGAATCGTAGGACGAACGGCGCCGAACTGCCCTGACGCGACGTCCATCGCCAACTGACGCGTGAGCGCCTGATCGATCCCCAATCGCCCGAACCCCGCGAGCGCTACCATCGTGCTGAAGACGATGTAGAAGTTGCCGGTATCGACAACGCCGAGCGCCGCTGCGATCAGCAGGTGAAAACCGTAGCGGCTGGGCAGGTCGAGCAAGCGAACGCCCAGGCTGACCACGCTGCCGCGAATCATCGAAGCGCCCGTCTTGCCCGGCGGCGTGCGCGTCTGCGTCATATCACTTCACCGGCTTGCGCAATACGAAGAGCATGATGCTCTGGGCCGGCAAATCGGCACGCAACTCGCCGCCGGAATACGTGGCATCCGGTTGGCGCGTCAATTGATTGTCTGCCAAACGCCAGACTTCCCCCGTGCCCGTCTGTGCGAAGTTGGCCAGCGAAATCGTGGCCTGAGCGGCGCGTTCGAGTTGCTTGTTGATGACAACGACGGTCAAGGCGCCGTCCTTCTCTCGCAGCGCGGCAAACGCTGAAACGGTGTCGGGGTCCGGAGCAGTGGCAGCGACACTGGTCGAGCCGAATTCACCTCCCTGGCCATCGTAATTGCGATACAGCTTGATCGCCTTATAGACCGGCATTGACGGATCGAGCGTGCCCCAGCGAGTCGCCATATCCAGCCTTTCTCTGCCGAAAATGCCCAGAATGTCGGCCTGCGCCGTCGCCCCGTTCATGCGGGTATCCGCCCCCCAGTTGTACTCGGTCAGCGCAATGGGTGTGCCGGGGTAGTAATACGTGTCGACCCATTGACGCATCATCGGAATCAGCGCGACCACGCTGTTGATCCACGTCGGGTCTTTGTAATTCGGGTCCCACAGGTTGCGCGTAGAGCGGTTGCGCATGAGCGCGATAGCCTGCGAATTGCTGCCGGCCGGCTCCTCGTACTCCTTGCTCTGCGGGTAGAAGTGCAGACTGAAGATGTCGACCGGACGGCCGGCCTTCTTCCACTGCGTGAGCAGCCACGGGATATAAGGCATGCCGCCGGTTTCGTGTTGACGGTCCGGGGCTTGCGCATAGCCGTGTTTGATCGAATGCTGCTGATCGAACCCGCTATAGAGGTAACCGTTCCAGCCCCATTCTTCCGGCGCGAGCACCTTCGCACCCGGGTCTGCCGTCTTCACCGCATGCGAATAGGCGATCACCTTCGCGGCAATTTCGCTCGCGTGGGCGCCAACAGGATGCGAATTGTTGTGGATCAGTTGCCACATGCTGGGCTCGTTATCCATGGCGTAGTACCGCACGCCCCCCGCACGCGCCGGCCCGAACTGTTGCACCATCGCTGTGACACGGGCCTGCTGGCTCGCCGGATCGTCGGGCACGGTGGCGTCGTTCGGATCGTTGACGACGGGCGTGCCGTCTCGCAGGATGCCGTTGCCCGCGTCGGTCATGCCGTCCACGTCGTGGTTCTGTTGCGGACCGTACTTGGCAATCGAGAAACTGGCCAGCCGTTCTCGGGCGCGTGACAGTGTGGCTACGCGCCCCAGCATCGAAATCGTGATGATGGGGGTCGCGCCTCCGGCCTGCGTCAGCGCAACGAAGCGATCGCCGAACTGGTCATTGATATCGGCCGGATTCACCGGCAGGCTTTCGTAATACCAGTCGCGGCCCGCGTTACGCGCGTCGAGCCGCCAGTTGTAGGCCGATGCGCTGTTCCCGCCCGAGCGATTGAGCGGCGCACGCAAGTCCTGCAGCATCGCCGTCGTGCCGAAATTGATGCCGTAGACCAGCGGGTTGATTGGATGACGATTCGCGGCGGCGTCCACCGCAATGGCGACCGGCAGCGGTTCGCCAGGGGTCGCGTTCGTGCAAGCTGCCGCCGACAACAGCACGGCCGCGCCCACCAGATGAATCAATTTGGGACACGCACTACGGCGCGGCAACACGCGGCGCATGGAGACTCCGGAGATCTGCACGATGATCGAAACCGCCTGCGCGCCAGATGTAGGCAAATATGGCCAGAATGACGGCGGTCTCGCCTGGCGCAAGCGTTGGGGGGTAAAAGAACGAGGCCAGCAGGACAAAGACGAGATAGTCGTATAGCGCGCCAAGGAAATCGTCTTCCACTTCCACGCGTAAGCGCCGGTAGAAGAACAGCCCCCGCAGTTGCAGGCAAACGATGAGCAATGCGCCGATCAGGCCGAACTCGAACACAATGCCCAGCCAGGTAATGTCCGCCAGGAAGAAGAAATGGTGGAAGTAGGTCGTGAGCGTATCGCCGCTCGCCGGGCTGATGGTGCCCACGCCAAACAACCAGCGCATCCAGTCGTCACCGAGAAAGCGGGTGGCCAATTGCGCCGAAATGCGACGCGTATCGAACCCGGTTTCGGTACCGGCGCTGAAAATCGTCGCCAGATACCCCATCGAGAAAATTGCAGCCAGCGCGACAGGCGCGACGAGCAGCAACCCGATACGTGCACGCGGGCGTGCCCAAACGAACGTGTTGATGACCAGCACGCCCATGATACCGATGGCCAGCGCGCGAGACTTCACGATCAGCAGCGCGACGGCCAGTCCGACAAGCGCGCCGGCGAGATAGCCGAGGTGCCGCTCAAAAAATGCGCGGCGGTAACAAAAAAACAACAGGATGAACGGGAAATACATCGACATCCGGATGCGATGCCCGCGACTGTCGCTGGTGAAGAATGGCGCCTGACCGAAGACGTAGGTTTCCTTGTACCAACTGGCAGGCACCACGATCCACATGACGATCAGCGCGCCGACGATGGCCGCGCCCAGAATCAGGAAGCTGCGCGCCAACTCGTTCAACGTGGGCTTGAGCATCAGAAGCAGCGCGAGAAACGAGAAGAAATACAGAATCGGCAGCAGCTTCACTTGCGCCGTGACGCTCACGAAGACACTCTCGTGGAAATAGATGACGGCGGCGAAGCTCGGCACCAGTAGCAGCCAGGCGAAGCTCAGCAGCACTTGCCGGGTCATCGGAAAACGCGGCTGACTGCCCAGGCGCAGCACAAGCGGCAGCGTGAGTATCGGGAACGCCTTGGAGAGCGCCCATAACGGATACAGCGCCGTAATGTAATGGAAGGTCTGGCCGAACAACGGCAGGAGTATGACCAGACACCCGACGACAAACGTGCGCGGCAAGTCACCCGCGAAGACGGGCGGCAGTGCGTCCGTCGTATCGCTGGGTGCCGAGGAGTTCATGTCGAGGGTTTGCGGCCCGGCTGTCACGAAGTGGTTGAATTCGGTGGTTAGACTTGGCGAGTCCGGCTACCGCTGTGCGTTTGCGGCAACCGGACGAGAGGGGGCATCAGAAGCTGCGTGCGCCGTTGATGTCGTAATTCACGTTCTTCTGGAACGGCAGGCCCTTGTTGATGAACTGGTCGACCCACAGATCCACTTCGGCAATCGACGACTTCGGCACGAAGATCGTGTCGTTGGATTGCAGAACGATGTCCTGCGCCGGGTCGCCCTGCTGGGTGAGCGCCTTGACGTCGACCGTACGTAACATCGGACGACCGTCCGGGCTGCGGCGAATCAGCACGATTTCGCCGGTGCGAGCCGTATCGAGCAGACCCTGTGCGGTGATGACCGCCTGCATCACGCTCATGCCCGGCGTGAGCGCCAACTCGCCGGGCTTGCCCACTTCGCCGCCCACGAAAATGTGCGCGGCGGTCTGCGTCACAGCGACAATCGCGTGTGCGTTGGCCGTCATGCCGTTGGTCGCCAGGGCGCGGTTGACCGTCTCGCCGAATTGGGCGAGCGTCTGGCCTGCGGCCGGCAGATTACCGGCGAACGGCATGGCGATCGTGCCATCCGGGGCAACGCGGCCCTTGTAGTTGAGTTCGACGTTGAATGGCAGAACCACCGAGATGTCGTCGCCGGCCAGCAACCGGTACGGGCTCGGCGTGGCGTCGACCCAGGTGGCGAAGCGATCGGCTTGCTGGTATTTCGTGTCAACCCACGTGTGGGTGCATGCCGTCAGCATCGTCAGCACCAGTACGCAGGTCGGGCGGAGAATATTCATTGGACAGGTGGCAGGAAGCCGAGGAGTTTCACGGTTTGGAGCGTACTCTAGAGCAGTTCGGCCGTCTCGCCAAGCGCGATAAAACGGCGTCGGATTTATAGGACAATACAGGTTTCGGGGGGACTTTTCGGGGACTTTCTTCCGTAAGATATGCGCCTGGCAACCATCCGAAATGGCCGGGCAACCTTTCCGCTTCTTGCATCTCTATGGCAATTACGACTAGAACAAGGCCTGACCGGCGTGCCGCTGTCGTCGACGTGACGATCCGGGATTATCTCAATACATTCTTCTATTACCGCAAGATTGCGACAACCGTATTTCTCGCAATCGTTGCCATCGGCATTCTCGCCGCCCTGTTCGTGCCCATTCCGTACAAGGCGCAAGCCACGCTGCTGGTGCTCAACGCGGGTTATTACGACCAGACCAACAACCCGAATCCTGGCGTATCGATGCAGCCGCCGCCCGGCCAGTTGAACGGCGTCGAAGCCCAGATTCTGTCGAGCCCGGAACTGCACCGGGATGTGATTCTGTCGAAATTGGGTCCGGGGGCGACCGAAAGCGACATCAATCGCGAATTGCAGAATTTCGAGCGCCGCCTGCACATCGAGCAGAACGACCTCGCCAACACCATCTCGCTGACCTATTCGGACACTGATCCGAAAGTGGCGGCTGACGCCCTGGCGCGTCTGCTCGACAAGTATTTCCGCCAACGCGCGTCGATTTTCACCTCGGGCCGTGTCAATCTGCTGGTCAGCCAGCGCGACGACGTGGGCAAGCAACTCGACAAGGCCGACGCCGATTTGCTCGCGTTCCAGAAAAAGCACGGCATCGTCAAGATCGACGACCAGACATCGCGCGCCGTGCAGCTCGAGGCCGAACTCGTGCAACGCAAGCTGGAAACCGACGCCAAGCTGGCGCAGGACCGCAGCGAACTGAAGTCGTTGCAGACGTCGACCAAGGACGTGCGCTCGACCATTCCGATTTACGCGGATGATTCCGAATCCAGCCGTGCGATCAACGGCATGCAGGTCACGCTCATGGAGTTGGAGACCAAGCGTGCCGACTTTGCTTCGCGCTATTTGCCGACGTCGCCCTTCGTGCAGCAGCTCGACAAGCAGATTGCCGACATGCGCGCCAATATCGCGAACCAGAAGCAGCAGATGATGACGGCGACGCGTCTGGGCCACAACAACTACTACGACGTGGTGCAGGAACGTCTGGCGGTTCTCAACGCGAGCATTGCAGGCGGCCTCGCACAGCAAAGTGCGCTCGACGATCAGATCAAGCAAACGCGATCCAAACTGCAAGGGATGAGCGATGTTTCGAGCCAGTTGAGTCAGTTGCAGGCACGCCACGACATTCTTGCCGACAGCTTCAAGGACCGCTCGCGTCAGGTCGAACTCGCGCGCGTGCAGCAAGGGCAGGTGAGCCAGATCAACGGCACGAACGTGCGCGTGATTCAGGCACCGTTCCCGCCATCGCAGCGCAGCGTTTCGGCCAGCCTCCTGATTGCCGCATCGATCGTCGCCGGCCTGCTGATTTCCGCGCTGACGGTGCTGATTATGGCGAGCATGCGTGAGACTTTCCTGAGTCCAGAACAGGTGGAACGCGCGTTGCTTCTGCCGGTCGTCAACGCACCGGTGCTGCTCGGCGGCGACCGGCGAACCGGCGCGGCGGATGTTGCAGGCGCGGCGGGCGCGACAGGGGCGGCAGGTGCCGCTGCCGTGCATCCTGCGAACGCCGCGAGCGCCGACACCGAACCCGCTTTCGCGCGCCCGGCGCATCTGGCCTACGGCCGCATGATTGCAGCGATCAATAGCGCCACCGACGCACACGCCAAGGTCGTCATGGCTCTCTCGTCGGGCAAGAACGACGGTCTGCCGTCCGTCATTCAGGGTCTGACCACGGAACTCGAACATCGCACGGCCAAGCCGATCCTGATCCTCGACATCGCCTCCACACCGGATTCGCCGACGTATGGCAAACCCAATGCGCAGGGCCTCCTGGCATGGCCGTCGAACGGCGGCAGCGGCACGCTCAACGCCGACGCTACCGCGCCAGCCGACTCGGCCGCCATCGACGATCTCAAGTTCACGCGGGTGGAAGACCACAACATTGTCGTCGCGCAGCCGCGCAGCGGGGCGATCCCGTCGTCTTGGCAGCAGGTCAACCGTCTGTTCGAGGCGCTGCGCGAGTCGCACGATTACATCGTCGTCCATGCCCCGCCATCGAGCCAGTCGTTCACCGGTATCGAGAACGCCTCGCTGGCCGATGCCACGGTGCTTGTGGTGCGGGCCGAAGTGACGCGCAAACCGGTCGTCGCAGAACTCAAGGCACAAGTCGAAGACGCGGGCGGGCGACTGATCGGCGTGGCGCTCACACATCGTCGCGGGTATATCCCGAGCTTCGTCTATCGCTTCTTCTAACCGTCGGCATCAGACCCACCATGCAACAAATCAGTGCGATTCTGCCGATCAAGACACGGGGACGGCATTACGCCGACAATATCGGCCGCTGCGACATCCTGTTCTCGTCGCTGCGCCACTTCACGACGCCGGACCTGTTCCATCGCTTCGTGATCATCGTGCCGCACGACGAAGTCGACGAGGTCAGGGGCTATGCCAAGGCCTGGTCCGACTTCCCCATCGAGGTGATCGACGAATCGCTGTATATGGGGGCGTTTGCCGAGTTCTCGCAACGCCACCAGATCCGCAACTGGCATCGCCAGCAGATCATCAAGATCAACGCGCCGGAGTGGATCGAGACCGAGTATTTCCTGATCTTCGACCCGGATTGCTTCGCCACGCACGCCTTCGACTTCAATTCGCTGATTGTCGATGGCCGTGCGGTCACGCACCTCAAGGGGCGCAGCGTCGAGCCGTACTACTGGGAAGCGTCGGCCAAGCTCCTCGACGTCGACCCGCATCTGGACCGCGAGGGTGTCTGGTGGACGCCCGCGACGTTGTCTCGCTCGCTCTGCCTGTCGTTGCAGCAGCGGCTCGAAGCCGTGAACGGTACCGACTGGAAGCGCGTGCTGCTCGCCAACTACGCCATCGACTGGACGGAATACACGCTGTACTGGCTCAATGCCGAGCACGCGGGACTGCTCGATCGGTATCACACGCAGGCAGTGCCGCCGCAGCGCACGTTGCACGCGAGCGAGAGCGTGTGGTTCGCCGACAAGATGCAGGAGTGGGACGCCGCGCACTATTTCGCGCCCGAGAGCGATGGCATGTTCGCAGTCGTTCAGAGCAACACGAAAATTCCGATCGATCAGGTTGTCGCCAAGCTGTCGCCCTACTTCCCGATCACGATTCAGCCGTACGACCGGCATGTCGATCCGTTGCTCAAGGGCAAAGAGATATACTCTGCAGCCATACGCAAGGGGCTCAAAATGCTGCGAAAACTTCGCGGAGAGAAAGGAATCAAGGGATAAGACCGATGAGCCGTACCCAAGACCGGTTGGTCGGCATCGAGATCCTGCGATTCTTCAGCGCGTTCGCCGTTCTCATCTGGCATTACCAGCACTTCTTCTTTCAGCCGGCGACGGCGTCGATCGACGTCGTACGCAGCACTCAGCCCTTCTACGCCCTGCTCCATCCGTTCTACGACTACGGATGGCTCGGCGTGAATGTCTTCTGGACGATCTCCGGCTTCATCTTCTTCAACCGATATCTGGCGAAGATTGCCGCGCGCCGGGTGTCCGGCGGACTGTTCTTCCTGAACCGTTTCTCGCGGCTGTATCCGTTGCATATCGTCACGCTTGTCGCGGTTGCTGCGCTTCAGGCGGTCTACGTGCGCGAGAATCACGCGTTTTTCGTATACCCGTACAACACGCCCTACGATTTCTTCGTCAATGTGATCTTCGCATCGGGGTGGCTCACGCCTTACACCGACTCGTTCAACGGGCCAGTGTGGAGTGTGTCGACGGAAATCGTCATCTATCTCGTGTTCTTCCTGCTGGCGCGTTTTTTCCGCATCGGGCTGGTGTGGACGTTGTCGCTCATGGGCCTGTCGGCCATCGCCGGCGGGCTGTTGATCCACCACCAGATCAAGGGCAGCGAATCGAACATCGTTTTCTGCGCCTTCTATTTCTTCATGGGCGGCGGCGTGCATCTGGTGTATGACCGGCTGCGGCGCGTGATTGAGTCGCGGCGCCTTGCTACGGTGTTGCTATGCTGCGCTGCCTATCTGGGTTTGATCGGCTTTTGCATCGTGTTCGGCGGCACGAAGTATCTGGCGGCCACGGTCATTGCGCCCGTGTCGATTGTTCTGCTGCAAGTCGTCGAGCCGTGGATTCCCGAGCGGCTGGCCGGGCCGATTGCCAACCTTGGCAACACGACCTACTCAAGCTATCTCATCCACTTCCCGCTTCAGTTGACGACCGTGATCGTGCTGTCACTGTTCGGCATCGGCAGCGCGACGCTCGCCATGAGCCCGTGGTTCCTCGCGGCCTATCTCGTTGTGGTTTTCGCGCTGGCGCGTCTGGTCTATCGGGCGCTGGAAGCCCCTGCGCAAACCCTCATCCGCCGTCGCATGGCATGGCTCGGCGGACGCCAGACTGTCAATACCGCTCGCTGACAGCAACGGCGAACGCTATCGGAAGACGCTCCGTCCCCAGCCACATGGCCCCGCCGGGGGACGGGCCGGGGACGTGCCGAAGGCACTATGCGGGGATGAGGAGGTGGGCGGAACCGTGCCGTCAATGATGGTGATGGTGGTGATGCGACCACAGCGGGTCCATCGAATCGACGAACGACGCCACCGCTTGCGTATCACCCGTGGCGTGGCGCATCAATTGGCCGCACTTGCACCATCCCTGATACGGCGTGATATGCGAGCAGGCCGACGTCTTCTGCAAATACAGCGTGACCGGTTTGGCACACTTGGTGCACTTGAACTTGAGGGTGAGGGCAGGTTTGCTCATAAGGAAAACGTTCGAAGGGGATAACGCTGCCGGAGCCGCCTGAGGGTGGCGCCGTAAGGCACAGTGTCCCGAATTGTACCGGGGATCACCTCGACTTCGCTTGGACGCCGCAACCGCCAAACCTTGGCCTCGCGCCCGGCCACGGTAAGATGCCTGCATGACGCCGTTGGCGCTTGCGCCGCAAATGTTCCCTTCACTCCATTCGCCGATTCCGCAATGCTCGCCCCTCCTGCTTCCCCGATGCGCCGACGTCTGCTGCAAGCGGCCTCGCTCGCTATGTGCCTGCCGCTGGCCGCCTGCGATCGCGCCGTCGGCATCGGCGGCACGTTCCTGCAACTCTGGCGCGAACATCTGGACTGGGGCCCCGAGCAGTGGCGTGCACGCATTGCCATGACACGCGCGCTCGGGTGCCAGGAAGTCTTCGTTCAATGGATCGCCCTGTACGGCAATTCGGCGAGCGAATGGCAGGCTTCGGCGGCATTTCTCTCGCGTCTACTCGATGAATGTGCCGCCCAAGGTATGGGGGTGCATCTGGGGGTGCCCTACGACGAACGCTGGTGGGCCGTCCTCGGAAGCCCCGACGCCACCGCCCTCGACAGCTATCTGAACGACGCGCACGACCGTGTCGCCGCCACCTTGCGCGACTCGGCGTGGCCGCGTCATCCGGCGTTTCGCGGCTGGTATCTGCCCTACGAACTGGAGCAATACAGTTGGTCGGATCCGGTGCGACTCGACAAGATCGCCAGTTGGCTTGGCACGCTCTCGCGCCTGTCGCACGATTCCTGCGGACGTGCCCCGTCGATCTCCACGTTCTATAGCCATCTCCAGGGGCCGGGCACATTGCAGGACATGTGGCGCACACTGCTGAATCGAACCGACGTCTACCCCATGATTCAGGACGGCGTCGGCGAATGGGGGGTCGAGAACTACGACGCCCTTGCCCCGCTTCGCGAGCTTTTCCTCTCGGGCGGCACGAAGTTCGATCTGATTCTGGAACTGTTCCAGAGCGCGCCGGACGGCAAGAAGGATGGCACCGACTTCAAGGCACATGCCGCGAGCTTCTCACGCGTGCAGAAGCAGTGGGATATCGCACGCGACTATGGCGCGCAACGGGTGATCGCCTTCGCGGTGGATCCGTGGGTGCTTGGCGACACGCCGCAAGCGCGCACGCTGCTGCGCCGCTGGCAGTCGGCGATGCGCTAGAACGTTCTCAGGCGTCGTTCAGAGACGCCTGCACGTTCAGGCCGCTTCGACGATTTCGATGATGTTCCCGTTAGGCAGGAACAGGAAAACGATGCGGCGGCCGCCGAAGGCAATCGCCGGCGCGGGCTCCGCCGTACGGCGTGCGCCCGTATCCTCCAGCGCCGCCAGCGTGCGATCGAATTCGCGGGTCTCGAAGGCCTGGTGATACATCTTCGTACGGCGCTTGAGCACGCCCTCCACGGGCGATCCTTCTGCGCTGGGCGCGAGCAGTTCAAGACGCGGCCCCGGTCCCGTCAGAAAGCGTCCGCGCACGCGCTGAATCGGGTCTTCGAACTCAGGCGACTCCAACGAATAGCCCAGCACTTCCCAATAGGCCTGTTCGGCATCGAGATCGCGGCAGGCAATGCCGATGTGATGAAAGGTGCAACCAAGGTCGGTCAACATGATCGGGCGTCAGAACTGGAAATATAGGAAGCGGGCCGTCTTGTGCAGATTGAGCGCGGCATAGGCCAGCACGACCGTCGACAGCACGGTCCACACCAGCGTCGGACGCCATTGCAGCCAGCGCGGTGCGCCTGCGGCAGGCCCTTCCAGCGCAGGAGAGTACACGTTCATGATCTGATTCGAGTTTGGCGCGCACCAGACCACCACGAGCAGCACTGCGATCAGCAGGCCCTGACTCCAGCGGTCCAGGAACAGACGCAGAATGTCGCCTGCCGTCCAGCTCGGATCGGCGTGCGTCAACGCCTGCAACGGGTAAAACACCGGAGCGAGCGGCTCAAGGCCGTTCATGCCGAGCAAGTTGCCAACGAGCGTGAAAGCATCGTGCGTGCTATGCGCGCGGAAGAACAGCAGCGCGAACACCACACACAGGAAGGTAAGCACGACGTACCCTGCGCGTGCGAATCCCGTCGCCGGTTGCGCACGCTTCGGACCGAACTGGCGCCACGCGTGATTCACGCTCAGATACGTGCCATGCAGCAGACCGAAAATGAGGAACTGCAACCCGGCCCCGTGCCAGACACCGGCGAGTCCCATCGTGAAGACCGTCGGAAACAAGATCATGCTGCTAAAGCCGCGCGCCGTCCCCGTCGCCTTGCGCCCGACCGACAGCCCCTTGCGAGCGCGCGCGCGCGTGATGGTCATGGCAACCGGGTTGTAAAGATAGGCCGTCAGATAGCGCGTGAGCGTCATGTGAAAGCGCGTCCAGAACTCGATGATGCCGGTCGACTTGTAGGGCGAGTTGAAGTTGAGCGGGAAGCGGATGCCGAACATCTTCGCCAGCCCCATCGCCATATCCGAATAGCCGGAAAAATCGAAGTACAGTTGCAACGCGTAGGCCAGCGCCGTGCCCCATGCCGCGAAAAACTGCAACTCGCCGGGTGAATTGAAGCCTGCTTCGGCCCACGGCGCGATGCTGTCCGCGAGCAATACCTTCTTGGCAAGACCGATGATGAACAGCGTGGCGCCGATCGACAGATTCTCGGCCTTGAACCGGTAGCTCTCCCGGTCGGCGAACTGCGGCATCATCTCCTTGTGATGCAGAATCGGACCGGCGATCAGGTGCGGGAAGAACGTGACGAACAACACATAGCTCACGAAACCCCGCTCACGGACCACACCCGCGCGGCAATCGAGCAGAAAGCCGAGCTGCGTGAACGTGAAGAACGAGATTCCCAGCGGCAGGATCATCTCGCTCACGCTATGTGAGCCGAGGCCATATCCGGCGAGGAAGTCGAGTAACGCGACGAGATACTTGTAATAGAAGAGCAGCCCAAGATTCGCAACGATGCCCCCCGTCAGAATCCACGATTGGAGGCGCGGGCGGTTTTCCGTCGACAGAATGGCAAGGCTCACGACATAGTTGAACGCGATCGACCCGAGCAGCAGCGTCACAAATACCGGGTTCCACCAGCTATAGAACACCAGCGAGGTGATGCACAGCCATGCGGCGGCCGCGATGGGGCGCAACGCTCCAGCGAGGTAGTACCCGCCCAGCGAAATGGGCAGGAACAGCAGGAGAAATGGCAGGGAATTGAACAGCATACCGGGGAATCTGTATCGAATAGTCGCGAGACCTTACGGCTGACGTGCGCTCAGCGCTTGGCAGCCAGTTGTTTCTTGATCAACTCGATGAGTTCACCGACGTTTTTCAGTCCCTCGACTTCCGAAGTCTTGAAACGCACGCCGAAACGCATTTCGGTCGCGACCATGATGTTGACGTTCGAGAGCGAATCCCAGGCGTCGAAGTCCGCTGCGGACGATTGTGGCGTAATGGTCACGGCGTCGTCGTCGAAAATGTCGCGGAAGATATCGGTCAGCGCGTCGAGGATTTCGGTGTCGGTCATTTCATGCTCCTGATTTCCATGGGTGCACTTTGTGGAGAGAACTCGCCAAGGTCCAGCACCCATTCGGTGGCGTTCTCGTGTTCTGCAAGCGATGCGAAGCCAAGATTCTGGTAGTGATGCTTGACCATGCCGTTCTTCGCTGTCGGAATATACTCGCCAATCAGCCGTTTGGCCCCGGCGGCACGCGCCTGCTCGGCCAGCACGCCCAGCGTGGCCCGCTCGACCTCACGGCCGAGCACGCGGCAACTCATCAGCCACGTGTCGATACGCCAGTCGCCTTCGGCACCGGCTTTCGTGTCCGGCAATGCCGCAATGACCGCGATGATGCCGTTGTCGCCAAAACTGTCTTTCAGACGGAAGTGCAGCAGTACGGCGCGCGGATCGCGCATCATCTCCAGGACTTCATCTTCCGTGTGACGGCGCGTTGTCAGATTGAACTGATTCGTCTTGCCCATGAGCTGCACGACGCGCGGCAGATCGGTGGTGTTGAACGTGTTCCATTCGAGTACCATCTGCAAGCTGGCCAGATAAGACGCCAGATCCTTCTGGCTCGTACGCATCGCTTCACGCTGCAGGTTCGCCTGATACAGACCGGCACGCTCGCGATCTTCGGCGGTCAGCGTCACGCCTTCAAAGTACCCGCCACGTGCGATCGTCGACGCGTACAACGCCGGGTCCTCCGGCATCTCCGGCACGTTCACCATCGGCAGTTCTCGCCGCACCAGATTGCGCTCGAACGGATTGTCGTCGGCGAACACCAGCGCATCGAGACCGATATTGAGCTGCGAAGCGATCGTGCGCAAATTGCTCGCCTTGTCCTGCCAGTTCGCCACGAAGCATGCGATGTCGTCGCGCTTGAGCACCATCTCCGGATGAGACGTGAACGGTTGCAGCGCGTTGGCTTCGTCGTTCTTGGAGCACACGGCGAGGATCACACCCCGGCGCGTCAGATCGCGTGCATAGCGCTGGAACGCCGCGTAAGCTTCGCCTTCGCCGTTACCCTGGCCCAGCACAATACCCGCCAGACCGTCGTCGCCGATCACACCACCCCACAGCGTGTTGTCCAGATCGAGCACGAGGCACTTCGCACTCGCACCTCGGCGCGCAGCAATAAGACGCGCCACCAGATCGCCGTAGGCCGGCGCTGCCGCTGGCGTGACGTACTGTTTCGCGCGCAACCACAGACGCGGATCGTGCCACGCGTTCAGGCCGTCTTGCTCGCATGCGTCGTCGAGTGCAAGGATATCGACACCGGCCTCGTCGGCAGCCTGACGCATCGCCTTGTTCAAACGGTGCGTAAGCCAGCGCGCAGCGCCCGGCATGCGTTGCTCGTTGTTGCCCATGAGCGCCACCTGCGTCGGCATCAGCGTTTGCTGGATGACGTGAGCGCCAATATCCTCCCGCAGGCGACGCCACAGCTCACGCAGATTGTCGATCGCGCCCGCCACGATTGCGTCGGCATCGGTGGCCGTCATTGCCGCCGTCTCATTGCCGATCAGATGCTGCGAATCGAACGCGCACAGCGCCACGTTGGGCGCGAAAGCGTAAAGGCTGGACGACGGGTCCAGAGTTTCGCGCAGGTACTGGCCGTAGTCGGGCACGTACATCTGCATCCACAGATTGCGACGCAACGCGCCAACGCGCAGCCCTGGCAGCAACTGGTCCATCGTCGACGAACCGAGCACGGCCAGACGCACCGGCGGTGTCGTCAGCGCCGTAGGCGCCTGCGTGCCATAGGCCTTGATCAGACGCTTGTCGAGCTTCGCAGTCTGCACAAAGTCCAGGTTCTCGTTGGCGAGCCTCGTCAGCTCGCTCCATGCGGGCGCGACATCCCTCGGCAAGGCATCCACTTGCTGCGCCCAGTCGGGCGAGCAAGGCAACCAATTCAGTTCCGGCATGAGCGTATCCAGAGAGAAAAAATGACGGCGTGCAACGCGCGCCTGGCAATCTTTCGGGGCCGATATTCACCCTATCGGCCGCTATCACAACGTAGGCACGTCTGGCCTTGTCCTCGATGTACCCGATGTCGCTCGTGTGCTTCAACGGTCATCCAGCAGCGCCTTCTCCTGCTCCGTCAACGGCTGGAGCAGTGACATCTCCGACATCTCCCAAATCACCAGCTTCAGGCTCTTCGGCCAGCGCTCGCGCTCCTGCATGGCCTGAACGAGCGCATCGGCAAACTTGCCGCCGTCGCGACTCTGATTCCAGACAGACTGACCGAGCGACTGTCCCAATTGCTCGGCGAAGTTGCTGCGACGCGAATTCGAACTGCCGGCCAGCAACACTTCGACGGGTGGGCCATCGTCGAGCAACCCACCGCTGGCGGGTAACGTGAAGGTCTCCGGCACGTAACTATCCGGGGCCGGACGCCAACCGTCGGGGGCCTTCGCCAATCCGGCCAGCACCAGCAGATCGCCCACGCGCGGCACGGCGCGCGGCGCGCGCGATATGTCGTAGCGCAACTCGCCCTTCTCCCCCACCAGCGGCAGTGCCGCCTTCGCTACGGCCTGTGCTGCAACGGCCGCACCGGTCTGATTCATGTGCACGTCGGTGCGATAGAAAGCATCGGGCATGGGTTGCAGAACTTGCGCAAGATCCACATGCGCCACGTGGGCAACGTCGAGTGCCTGCTGCCACTGCGCGAGTCCCATCACGGTGCCGACGGGACGCGTCATGCCGCAAAGCGCGTTCGCAGCGATACGCGACTTGTCCGGGACGGTCACCACCAGCACCTTGACGTTATCGGCACGCAGTTGCGCGGTGAGCCTGCGCATCAACGCAATGCGCTTGTCAATCACGGCGCGCACATCCCCAACGGGTGCGCGCACGCCGTCGGTGTAGAACAACCACCCCGGGCACCCCTGCTGAACCTGGGTGCCCAGTTGTCCCAGCACTCGGTAGCGCCAGGCGGCGTCTGCCGTTTCCATCGTGTCGCGAAACGGCAGGGCCAGCGAAGCATCGAGGCGTTTTCCTGCCGTGCCGTCGAGCCACGCTTTCGGCGCAAAATCGCCCAGTCCGGCCTTGGCGGACTCATACACGCCGTAGATCAGGCCGATGACCATCATCAACCCGAAGCACCAGGCCGTCAGTCGATGCGAGACCTGCGCGAGCGGTGCTGTTACGGCATCCGGCGAAGAAGTCGACAAGCTCATGGGTGCATCACTTGGCGATAGCGGCCGCGACACGTTCGCGCCATGCAGCATCAGTCATGAGCGAAGCGGCGTCCCACTGGCCGCTCGTGTTCGGGCCGTACAGCATCTGCACTTCGTTGAGTTGCCACACCACCACTTGCGGACGCGCCTGCTGGAAAGCCGGCGATTCCAGATACTGCGCAAACACGGCCCACGGCCCGAAATTGCCGTACTTCCACGTGAGCCCGACCGGCCGGTCAATATCCGCCGAGAGCGCCTGCGGGAAGCCGAGGTACGGCTGAACGAAACTGTTGCCCACCACGTGAACCGGGGAAGCGACATCGTCCAGCAGACCGCCTTCTTCGGCCTTGTTCGAGCGCACGACGTAGATTTCCTGCCCCACCGCCTTACGCTGTGCGGCCGTCATCAAGTCTGCGAAATCGGCGAAACGACGTTCCTTGATCCAATTGCCCAGTTTCTTGCCGGTGCCCGGTTGGCCGGTCAGCGACCAGTTTTTCTTGATGACGTCGGCGGTCGCGGCGGCCGCCGCTTCGGCACTCCACGCGGTCCAGTGCGAGTCCTTCTGGAAAAACGCGGTCTGGTTGTCGTGCGCCACACCCTTGAGCACAGGCATCAGATCGACCGTCTGAATATCGGCGCGACGCAGGCTGTCGATCATCTGCGCATACCGATCGCGTACCGCCGGCGCCATGGCCGTTCCTGCGGGCAGCTTGTCTTCGTAGAAACGGGCCTTGAGCGGAGCCACGATCATGACCAGACCGATGCCCTTGGCCTTGAGCGCATCGCGCGCCGAGCGCATGAGATTCACCGAATTATCGATGCCGGCACGGCCTGCGTCGGTCATGTTGTCCTGCGCATAGAACAGCCAGTCGTCCTTACCGATGAGTACGGCTTGCGCCTGAGCGCTCACGGCGCCAAAGCAGGCGCAGGCGACCAGCAGGCCAGACACCAGCTTCCGGGCACTTCTCGGGAAATCAGCGTTCAGTTTCATGATGCTTACGATGATGGATTGTCGTGTTCTGACGATGACACCTGCGCGCGTCGGTTACCGCAACAGGTGCTATAGCTCAGGCCGAACCTCAGTTAGCCCGATAGGGCAGCACCCGATTAGTTGCCCCGACCAGCACGGGCGACTGTGCCGTCCCCACGAGGAACAGGCTGTAGCGGTCACCGCCCTTTAACGGCGGAAGCGCCAGCGGCACAGAGGCGTGTCCCGCACATTCGCCCACCAGCGACGCCGAGACGGGATTGATGGCACGCGCAGCGCGTGTGCCGTCGGCCACATTCGGGAAAACGGTCGGACCGTTCGCCACGCCGATCTTGGCGGTGCAGCCGGGCACGAGATTGTATATCGCCAACTCCGCCTTCAGACCGTCGACCACGGTGCTCACGTCGGTGATGACCTTGACCGGTGCGCTCGCTTGCGCGCCGTCCACCACCAGCGTCACGAAGCCGCCCTTCGGGGCCTTGCTCGCCACCTCTACGGTGCGCCCGTTCACCTTGAGGACATACGCCTGAGCGCCCGGTAGCACGCGGTAGTCGGACACGATCTTGTCGTTCGCTGCGAGCGACTCGGCCTTCGCGCCGGCGCCCAGTTGCACGCCGACGGCCGTGTTGGCGACGTTGAGCACACGCACGTAGACTGACCCGTCGGGCGGCAACGCATACAGCTTTGCGATATCGTCGGCAGGGGCGGCGTGCGCCGCTGTGCCGAGGGCCGCCAGTGCTGCTGCGGCCAGGGCTTTGCCTTCACCCGGCAAACGGTTGAGCAATGCGAACATATTCGTCATCAATAAGAGAAATAGAGGCCGGCAAAGATGCCCTGGGAGCGATCGTCGCCTGCGATGCGCACGCGGTACTGCACGTTCAGATCGATGAACGATTGCGGCGCATGATACTTATCTTCACGGAACCACCAGCGTGCCGTCACGCCCGGACCGACGCCCATCGTGAAGCGCTGCGCGAGCAGGCTGTCGAATCCGGCGGTGGCCCCCAGATACGGGGTGAGCACAAGATTGCTGTTGATGCTGTCCATGCGGAACGAGCGGCCGTAGCGGGCTTCGGCAGTGCCAAGCGTCTGCGGGTGGTCGATGAAGTAGTCGCCTTCGGCATATAACTGCCAGTACTGCCAATTCGACTTGTCGACACGCAGAGCGCCGCCCTCGCCTTCCGACCACGCCGCGCGCAGTAGCCAGTCGGTACGGCTGTTGCTGCCGGCGGGAATGAATTTTTCAACGGCAAACACGAAGTTCTGGCGACTGAACGGCTTCCAGCGCGCGCCAAGCACCCCCTGGTTCGTCGAGAGCCCGGTCACCCCTCCCGTGCCGTCGTACAGCGCCTGATTCATGCGTGCGTAGACTTCGAAAGTGCTGCCGTCACGGTTGCCGATCACGGGCGGACGCCAGTAGATCTCTTCCGAGGACTGCAAGGTCTTGCGTGCGCTCAGCGACGGTGAAAAGGCCGAGTTCATTACGCCGACGGTGCCGTAGCCAAGCGCCGCAACGAAGCCCCAGGTGCGATCGAGATCCGACACGGCCTGCCGCACGTTCTGCCGTGCCTGCGGTTCGAGTTCGATCTGGCCAGCGTCGGCGGCATCGATCGCGCGCGAGAACCAAAAGCTCGCCTGCTTGTTGTCATAGAGACGCTGGGCGCTGTAAGCCGCGTCGAGCAAGCTCTCCGGCGGCACATCGGTACGCGTGGCGATCGGCGCATAGACCTCGCGGGCTTCATCCTTGCGCCCGGCCAGGCTAAGGGCGTTGACGAGCAGCAGACGATACGCTTGATTGTCCGGTGCAGCATCGAGCGCCTCACGCGCGGACTTTGCCGCTGCATCGTAATCCTTCTTCGCCATCGAGGCATAGGCTTGCGCTGCCGCTTCGTAGCCGGGGCCGCTGCCTGCGAGGCTGGAGCCCGCCGGCAACAGGTTGCACAGCACGTCCTGCGAGTCCGACGTACAAAAGACGACCGGCGCTTCGTCGGCCGGGCCGCGCACGCGACGCGTGTCGACCGGGCGCAGCGTGTCGGACGCAATGCGCTTGACCGTCGCGAGTTGCGGCTCGGAGAGCCAGTCCTGTGCAACGGCTTTGTCGAGGTCCTTGCGCGCGTCGTCCGGGCGATTGAGTTTCTGCCGCGCAAAGCCGCGCATGGCGAGCGACAGCGCATCCTCACCGTCCTGCGAAAGCGCATCGGACGCGGCGGCGTCGGCCTCCGCATATTGCCCTTCGCTCAGCAGCGCGCCAGTGAGGAGATAGTGATAGCTCTGCACGTCGGGGGCCTGCCGGACAGCCTGACGCGCCAGACCGACGGCCTTGGTGTAGTCGCGCTCGCGGTAAGCGTCCCATGCCGCCATCGCGGGAGCCGGCGCGAGCCGCCGGTGCATGCGATCGCGCAACGCCTGAAACGCTTCGTCGTCAGGTGTGAGACGAAGAGCCGCATCGGCCTCATCGGCAGCAGCCTGCACCTTGTCCTGACGCTCGAGCGAATAGATCAGCAGGCTGCGCATGCCCGAATTGCCAGGCGCCAGACGAAGCGATTCCCGGGCGTTGCGTTCGGCCTCATCGTAGCGGCCGGCGGCATACGCCTTGTAGGCCGAATCGCCTGCCTTATACGCGGGTGACTGCATCGTGCCGCCAACGGCATCGCCCTTGCCTGTCGCCGCTTTCGGTGCGAGCGACGCACGCAGGTTCTCGCGGGCCGCGCTCAGCGCCGGATCGCGGTGCCCCTGAGCGATGGCCTGTTCTGCCATCTCCAGCGCCTGCTTCGTACGCCCCATGTTCTGCAAGGCGTAGATACGCAGCAACCACAATCTCGTGACGTCCGGGCGCAAGGCCAGCGCCTTGGCGGCCTGTGCCTCGGCGCCCTTGTAGTCCTTACGGTTGTACGCCTTGAATGCGGCGTCCCCGAATTGCCACGCCGGCCCTTCAAGCGGGGCTTCAACGGCCGCGCTGGCTGGCGCCGCAAGCGCGCCGGCCGACAGACTGGCCAGCACGGCGGTGTAGCAAAGGGAACGGGTGAAGAACATCATGTGGCCGTCTTACTCAGTTTAGGGGGTCCTGCTTGCGATGCCGGGACAATCGGCACGCCTTGTTGGAATGAAATCGCCTCGTGCAGCGTTGCCTCGTCCAGCCAGCCCTGCTCGATGAGAATCTCGCCAAGCTGGCGGCCTTCGCGCTTTTGCACGTCGAGTGCATACGCCAGCTTCGTCTCGTCGATGGCTTGCCATGACATGAGCAGCTCGCCCAGACGCTGACGCTGTTGCGAGAGCTGGTCGGTAGACGGGAAATCGTGCATCGTCTTGTCCCAGACCAGCCGCTTGCCCGTCACCAGGTGAACGATGAATAAGCGCCATGCCCGGGCGGCCGCCATCGCGTTGATGAAGTTGCCGATGACCATGCGCGGAAACGCCAGCAACGCGTGCTCCCAGCCGTACATGTGAAATACGAAGTAGCTGCGCTGAAAAACGCGCAGTGCGAGCGCTGCGGCGTTGATCCCCATGAGCGTCACGAGCCAGCCGTTCGCCGGGAACACCGAAGGGTAATAAATCTTCCACCAGCCCATCTTGTCCGCGAGCAGGAAGATCAGGAAGTTGAGCAGCAGCACATACGCGAGAATCGCCACGAACGATGTCGCCAGACCCTTGCGGTCGCGAAACAGCAGATACTTCGTGGCGAGCGACCCTTCCCAGCCGACCTGCGCCCAGCCCTGCAAGCCGATACCCAGCGTCCAGCGCGCCTTCTGACGGTAAGCGGTCTTGAACGTGTTGGGGAAGTATTCGCGAATGCCCAGCGGCATGCTAATCGTCGAAATCTTCTCCTTGCCGAAGCCGAACAGCGAAGTCCGCTTGGTCACATACTCGACCGGAAACTTGCCGAAGATCTGCTTCATGCCGCGCTGCGACAGACGCTGACCGATGTCATAGTCCTCGGTCAACGTGTCCGTGTTGAACGGCTGGTTGTTTGTCTCTGCCGCGAGTTCTTCGAGCGCTCTGCGGGAGAAGCAAGTTCCCACGCCTGCCGACGGCACCATCTTCGACATGCTCTCGCGCACCACCAGATCCTTGGTGTGCCACTCGGCGAACTCGTCCATGTACGTGCCGGCAACGAGTTCATACCACTCGCGCTCAAGCGATGTCACCGGCAACTGAATGAAGTCGATGCGCGGCATCAGGTAGTTGTAGTACTTCAGCTCCAACGGGTGAAGCACGTCCTCACTGTCATGCAAAATCACGCCCGCGAACGGCTCGGGCTGCGACTGGTTCTGCTTGAAAATTGCCTGCACGATCCAGTTCAGACAGTCGGCCTTGCAGGTTGGGCCGTCGTGCGGCACCTGCACGTGCACGAGCTGGCGATACCGGCGGCGCATACGCTCAACTTCGGTCTTCGTCTTGTCGTCGTTCTTGTACGTGCCGACGAAGATCATGTAGTTTTTGTATTCGAGTGTACCCACCATGCTCTCGAGCATGGCCGCGATCACGTCGTACTCCAGCCACGCGGGCACCATGATCGCGAGCGGCTGCTCGCGCACCGCACGCAACTGCGACGCCTGCAACGGCGTGTAGCGCCGCCGAATGAACAGCGACCGATAGATCTGGCGCACCCAGTACCAGAGATCGACGAACAGGTCGTCGAGACTCGATAGCAAAATGACGACGCCGACTACCGCGCTCACGATTTCGAGCGCGTGGTAGTAGTCGGCGACCAGATACGGCCAATAGAGCGAAGAGATCACGTCGACCTGCTGCGAGTGCTTAACGATCGTTCTTGTTCTTTCGGCCTGCACGCAGCGCCAGCACCAGCAGCGTCAGGAAGATGAGCAGCACGATGGCGATCGTCGGCACGCCCCACGAGACGTAACGGCGCCACTCGTAGAACGCACTTTCACCTGCGCCCGGCGGCAAGCTCGCGTCCGGGTTGCTGGTATCGATCCATGCCACGGGACCGGCCGGTCCGATGATTGCCAGATTGCCGCGGTTGAGCAGGAACGGCACGCCGACATCGGCCTTCGGTTCACCGATGGCGTACCACAGCAGACCGTCTTGACCGCCGCCGCGCACGACCTCTGCCGTCGACAGCTGTTGCAGACCCGTGATGTCGAGCCACTTGGCGTCCTTACCGCCGATCTCCAGACGCTTGCGATCGGTCACGACCGCAGACGGCTTCGCGCCATCGACCTGCACTTCCATCGCCACGAACGGCTTGCCCGGCTTCACGCTCTTGTCGGTGGGTGCCACCGTCAATTCGGCACGCGAGGGCGACAGACCGCTCGCCGCTGCGATACCGATCACACGGCGGATATTTTCGGGCGCCGATTGCAGATAGCGTTCCGGCACGATCAGTTGCGCGTTGCCCGCCATAAGCGGCAACAGGCCGACGAAGGTGCCGTCCGGCTCCGCTTTGCCCGGGCGGACATAGCTGGCAGCGGGCAGCACATTGACCGGATAAGCCTGCGGAATCTCGTTACAGTCGGCCGAATACGGCTGGCGTTGCACCGAGACCCGCAGATTGTTGGTCACGCCAAGCGCATAGCCCGGCACGCGAGCCTTGAGTTGTTCCGGACGGCCATTGGCATCCAATTGCTTCGCGGCCAGCAGAATGCCGTTCCAGAACACGGTCGCCACCGGCTTGGAAGTCGCCGGACCAGGCGCCGCCGACAGATACAGCGAGATCTCGCCGGGCATGCTGCCGCCCGAAGCCACGGCGGAGAGCGGGAAACTCACCACCCAGTCGCCGCGCGCCAGTACGTCGAAGCTATCTGCCGAGCCACCGAGGCTCGACAGACGCACGACTTGCTTGTCTTCGATATCCGGCGTGCGAGCGATCGGTGCGGTCACATTGCTCGACAGCAACACGCGGCGCAGCGAATCGTCGAACAGACCGGAGGCTTGAGCACCGGCGCCGGCGGCAATGGCGATCACCGACCGGTTGCCCATCGACAGCAGACGGATCTGATTCGCGCCCAGCGCATCGGTAGCGAGCGGTGCGCGTTGGGCACGCCATGTCTTGAAGGCGTCCGTGGCATCGCTGTCGTTGACCAGTTGCCCTTGCAGTGCGTCGAAAGCGGTAGCCAGGCGCGTGCGCATCGCAGCGTCCGAAACGGCGATTTCGCCGCTCACTGCCGGGGCCCCGACAGCCAGCAGCGCGCCGAGTTCGGCGTCGTTGGCCAGCTTGTGCGCCGCATTGTTGTCCTTGATGGCGGCAAACGCAGGCAGGCCGGCAAGCGCGGCGGGCACGACCACATCGCGGGTGTCCACCGTATCTCCCACGGCCGGCAGTGCGCGCACGACCACACGCTTACCGCTGCGCTCAAGCGCGACACCGATACGCCACGCGCTGTCGAACGCCTCCTTGCTCAGGGTTTTCGATGCAATGAGCAGCGCGGGCGAGCCCGGCAACGTGCTCCACGCGTCGTCCAGGCTGGTGACCGACTTCTGGTCAATTCGATAGGTCAGACGCGTTTGCGGCATGATCGTCACCGAATTGGCAAGCGAATGATCCGGCTCGCAGCGATAGGTGCCGGTGCGCGAATGCCAATTCACACCGAGGCGCACGAAGCCGGTGTCGCGCGGACGCGACGGCACGGCCAGACTGCGCTGAAGCGGCCCGTCGCCATCCGGCACCGACTGCGAAGTCAGGGGCTGACCGTCGATCGACAGCACGACCGAAGCCGGGCCCTTCTCCCCCTTCAGATAGCGGCCATCGAAGGTGAGCGAAGCGTCGGCCAGCGGCAACCCCTTCGGAACGGGAAGATAAAAATCCTGGTTTGCGTCACCAGACAGCACGATCGGCGCCGTGACGCCGAGGTCGGCAAGCGCAATGGTGCGCGATAGGTTAGCGCCCGCCCCCAACGCCCGGACACCGTCGCCCAGCGCGCTAGCGTGAGATACGGCTGGCAGCATCACGCCGGCAGCCAGCGCGCTAAGCGCCAGGGTCGAAGTCGCACGGCTCACGGCGCGCTGCGCGCGCGACGGCTGGCGGGAGGAAACGCTGTGGGTGGTCATCCGATTAGGCAACGGCATGGGTATTCCGTGAGTTGACGTGACGTTGCGCAGACGCGACGGCACGGAGTAGAACGGCACCGGCAAATCCGGCAAATTCGCGTACACGTGATCGGACACGGTCGGCGCTCCCGATCAATTGACGCTCGAAGCGTCTGGGCTGCCCGTCAGTCCGGGGGCGAACTCTGCCACCGGACGTCCGCACAGTGCGTCGACGATGCGACCCGCCGCATGGCCATCGCCATACGGGTTCAGGCGTCGCGAGAACGACGTGTGATATGCCTGATCATCCAGAAGACGCATCACGCCTTCGATGATGCGTCCCCGGTTTGCACCGACCAGCGCCACCGTGCCGGCCTCGACCGCTTCGGGCCGCTCGGTGACGTCTCGCATCACCAGCACCGGCTTCCCAAGGAACGGCGCTTCTTCCTGCACGCCCCCCGAGTCGGTGAGGATCACGTAGGCGCGCTGCATGAACCAGACAAAATCGACGTAATCAAGTGGATCGATCAGATGCACGTTGCCGAAGCCGGCCAGCTCGGTCATCACCACTTCGCGAACCGCCGGGTTCAGATGCACCGGGTAGACGATCTGTACATCGTCGCGCCGTGCGAGTTCGGCAAGCGCGGCGCAAATGTTGCGGAAACCATCGCCGAAACTCTCGCGACGGTGGCCCGTCACGAGTACCAGACGGCGCGATGCGTCAAGCCACGAATAACGCGCCGATACGGCAGCGGCGAGCGGCGAGTCATCGCGCAGGCGGGCGGTGAGTGCCGCGAGCGCATCGATCACGGTATTGCCTGTCACGGCAATTCGGCCGTGCAGGTTTTCACGCAGAAGGTTCTCCCGAGATGTCGCAGTCGGCGCGAACAACCAATCGCCAACACTGTCGACCACGCGGCGATTCATCTCTTCGGGAAACGGTTTTGACAGGTCGCCAGTACGCAGACCGGCCTCCACATGACCGACCGGAATGCGGCGGTGGAAGGCAGCGAGTGCGCAAGCAGAGGCCGTGCTCGTGTCGCCGTGAACCAACACGTAATCGGGCTTTTCGGTTTCCAGTACTGCGTCGACCCGTTCGATGGTCCGCGAGAAGAGGCCGTTGAGCGTTTGATTGGGCACCATGACCTCAAGGTCGTACTTGGCCTTGAGATCGAATAACGACATCACCTGATCGAGCATCTGCCGATGCTGACCGGTTACACACACCACGCTATCGATACCGGGTTCGCGATTGAGCGCCGTCACGAGAGGCGCCATCTTGATCGCTTCGGGACGCGTGCCGAAGATAGACAGGACTTTCATAGTTCTACGTTTTCGTCGGAGCCTATTCATGCCGTGCGGCACTCAGGCTTCATTTGCCCCTGGAAACTTCAGGCAAGGGCGGTGTGTGGCATGAGGTCGAGCCCCCGCATCGAATCCAATTCGATTACATTGGAAGCCGACTTATTTCGATGAATTTGGCCATCTCGACTGGCGATCATCAATGCGCGGGTGAGAATACCTGGATCGATGCGCGCCTCTTACCACCTGTGTGTTCGCACGGCGCCGTTCCCCTCCCGGCATCCCATGCAAACTCGATGACGGATGGTATAAGCCAATCGTCCCCTTACTGTCCCCCCAATATTCGGAAGATTACTCATGTCGCGCAGGCACAACACCTGAAGTCCGGCAGAGGCGGGATGGGAGGGGTAGCGAAAGCGACGAAACCCCCGTGCCGACGCCGGAATCGACGTCGAGGCGGGGCCCAGGCGCTGGAAAATAGTCAGGCAGATTTATTGATTTCCCGATCGTCATGAAACCGTCATTGCGCATGACGACTGTGCGATCGCATAAGGAAATCAATAGGAACGGTAAACGCAAAAGGCCGGATGTCTTTAAAGACATCCGGCCTTTCCTATGCATTTTGCCGAATCCGACGCCGGCCGGTCGCGAAGTGTGAACCCACTGCGACCGATAGATGGCGTCCCCTAGGGGATTCGAACCCCTGTACTCACCGTGAAAGGGTGATGTCCTAGGCCTCTAGACGAAGGGGACGGAAACTGTCATTCGTTTGGTGGAGGTAAGCGGGATCGAACCGCTGACCTCTTGCATGCCATGCAAGCGCTCTCCCAGCTGAGCTATACCCCCCGCGCGAAGAGGCGTGACTATAGCGCATTTGGCGGGGGCTGACAACCCGCGCCTCGGGCGCTTCGGCGGGCCGCCGTGAAAGACCGCTGATCGCCCCCCCGGTATCGCCATCGAATTTCCGGCCCCGGCATCCACGCCAAATTACCTGCATCGGACATACAAACAGGCTCTGCCGCCCCCCCTATCAATTCATATAGGATCAATGCCAATGAATTGACTTGAAATAGTTAGTAGTCCAGTATTCCGCGTCCACGCGCCCATCTTCAATGGGGGCGTACCGGGGGAGCATAACAATATGAAAGCCGGCGGATTCTTCTTCCGTCTTGCCATCATCATTTCGATGGCATTCTCGATGGCGTTTGCGGGCCGCGTTCAGGCCCAGGCCGCAGACAAGACAGTGACATTCGCTGGCGCAGCTTATGGGGGCGACGCCGCCAGCATCGACAAACGATTTCCCTATTCGCGCGCCTATGAAACCGGCCTGAAAGCGGCGGGCGATTCGCCATACAAACGTCTGCTGGCGGCCGTCAATCAGAATCCGGCCAGACACCTCACGCTCACGACCGGGCCGATCGACCAGTTGAAGGGCCGTGACCAAGCGCTCGTCGTATCGCTCGTCATCAATACCGAGACTGTCTCCGTCGAGCGCTTCGGCGCTATCCGCAAGCTGTTTGTCCTGCTGCGCGGCCAAGTGCTGTTCTTCGACTTCAAGTCGATGACAGTACTGCGCTCCTATCCGGTCAGCTTCGGTTACGTCGACAACCTCGATCACGAGCCGACGCGCGCAGAAGTGCTGGAACGCGTGCGCATGGTCTATGACGGTGCGAACGGCAAGCCCGGGCTGTACGCCCGCTTTGCCTCGTCCGTCGCACAAGCGCAGTTGCCCGATCAGGCCCCCCGCTATCTGCAAGTCACCCACGTGGAAGTCACGCCGGAGGCCGCAGCCGTGCTGCCCGATTATCTGAAGGCCACACCCGCCGCTGCGCAGACGTGGGTCGCCGACATGGCCAGCGAAGCGATCTCCACACGCATCGGCGTGCCCGTTGTGCCTTACTCGAAGGGCTATGCCATTGGCAATGTCATGTCGATGCAGATCATGGACGGCACGGTCTTCAATCTCAAGCTGCCGCAGCCGGACTATGAGATCGACGTCGCGCTCAAGAATTTCAAGAAGATCAAGTACAGCGAGAACGCTGTGGGCACGGCGTACATCTACGGCAGCTACGCGGATGTCGCCATTCGCGAGCCGCTGACCGGTGCGACCTACCTGAACACCTCGCTCAAGAACGGTGAGGTGAAGCCGGTTCCTGCATCGCAGACGTGGGTCGACGATTTCCCGGCCTATTACGACTCCGTCAACGGTCTGTTCGTGAAGCTTGCCGAGTCGGTGGCGGGGACGGACACATCATGGGTGAAGTCTGCCGCTTCGGCGCCGGACATTTCGTCGCAAATCGACAAGACGATGGGATTGATGAAGCTATGCAAGTAATGAAGCGATTTTTGTTGTTGTGTGCCGCGGCCTTGTTCGCATCGGGTGCTGCTGCACAGGTGCAGCAGGCGCGCGGCAAAGCGACCGTAACCTACGAGGGCTGGTCGATCTCGCGCGACGACAAGGCGCGCGCCCTGTCAGCCGCCCAGATGAAGGCCGTGGAGTTCTACTACGCCGAGGCCGGCGAGGCCGAGTCGGAGAACTTCGACGCGATTCGCCAGAAGATTCTCGCCGAGCCGGATCGCTACATCCTCGACTCGACGATCCTTGCCGAAGAGGAAAACTCGGACAAGAAGCAGTACACCGTGGCCGTGCGTGTCTCGCTCAACGTGGCGAATCTGCGCAACGCCGTGAAGCGCAATTCCGTGGTCGCCAAGGGAGGGCCGGCCGGGCGCTCGCCGCTGGCGTTCATCTTCGTCTCTCGTGAAGTCGGCACCTCGCGGGCGTATGACGACCGCGTGTACAAGCGCATTGACCGCAAAGCCGACGTCAAGGCCCAGGTCAATGCGTCAGAGCAAGGCACCGAGGGCGAGAACATTCGCGGCAATCAGATCGGCACGAGTGCGGCGACGAACGCGAAGATGTCCGCATCGATGCAAAGCTCCGCGTCCGTCGAGACGGGTGGCAGCACCACGCGACGCGCCACCGACAACACGTATCGCCTGATTCCCAGCGCCAATCTGTCGCAAGTCTTCACGTCGACGTTCGCGAAGGCCGGCTTCAAGGTCAACGAAGCCGCGCTGGTCGAGCCTTATACCGGCGGCCAGTTCAAGGTCGCCAATGTCGAGGACGATTACAAGAACGGCATGGATCTGAAGCCGGCAACGCTCGCGTCGATGGTCTCGGGCATGCGCGTCGCACGCATGTCCTACATCGCACTAGGCACGCTCGACGTCGGCCTCGCCGATCGCGATCCGAACTCCGGGCTCATGCGCGTGGCTGTCACCGTCAACGCAAAACTGCTCGACATCGGCCAGACCATTCCGGATACCGTCGCCTCGGTGGGCCCCGTTCAGTACGCCGGCACCGGTCCGACCGAAGACGAGGCCCGAACCAATGCGCTGCGTCTGGCGGCCAACAACGCCGCGCGCGAGTTGACCAGCCAGATCACCAATCTCAGTCTGCGTTAATCAGCAGATTCAACCCTCCCTCTCCTGGAGAAGACGTTCATGAAGAAAATCATCGCTTGCGCCGTTGCGGCCGCTCTGGTGGGTGCCTCGGGCGCCTCGTATGCCCAACTCGGCGGGCTGACCAGCCTCGTGGGCGGCGGCAGCAAGTCGGATAGCACCGCCGATCTGTCGGGCCAGCAAGCGGCGCTGGTGAAGAACTACGTCGCCGCCAACGTCGACGTGCTCAACGCCAACGCCAAGATGGGCGAAGCCCTCGGCCTGAAGACGCAAGCCGAACAAGCAGCCGCCGTCGTGGCGCAACTGTCGTCGGGCTCGACGCAGGACAAGGACTCGGCCTCGAAGGCCGTCAACGCCGTGGGCGACACGAGTGGCGCCATCGCAGCGAAGCTCAAGGAAAAGCCGGTGCTCGACGATGCTTCGAAGAAGACGTTCACGCAAGGCCTCGGCCACCTCGCTCTGGGTATGGTGCACTACGTCGGCATGCGCAACGACGTGACGTCGATGGGCAACAACATGAAGAGCGCCTCGCCGATGGCGCTCACCTCGCTGGGCGGCGCCACCTATGTCGTGTCGAACTTCCCTGGCTCGGTCACGGAAGCGGGCAAGGCACTGAAGAACGCCATCGACTTCGCACGCAGCAACGGCATCGAAGTCCCGGCGGATGCCACCAAGGCACTCGCAGCGCTGTAAGCCAAAGCACCCTACCCACAACATGATGCGTAACTCGCTCACGGGGGCCCTTGCGGCCCTCTTTTTTATTGCCGGATGCTCCGAGAAGCCGGCAGACGCGCCTCAGGCCCCCTCCTCCGCACCGAACGCAGCCGCGCCCGTACCGGACGCCGGTAAGGTCGAGACCGAAAAGACAACGGCAGTCGGTTTCGGCAACACGGCGGGCGAAGCCATGCTCGAAGCGATGAAGCTCGCGCTGATGCAGGTCAACGGCGCCGTGGTGCAGTCCGACAGCGTGACGGCCAAGTATGGGCTGGACGTCAGCCTCAATCAGGATTCGGCATCGCTGCGCGCAAACGCATTCGCCGACATCGTGCAGCAGCGTTCGGGGGGTGTTATTCAGCATCTGCGCGTGATCAGCCTTGACGAGCCGGGCGTGCTGTCCAAACGCTATAAGGCCAGCATCGAGGCCGATATCGCCAAGTTCAAGCCGTCTGCCGACATGCGCAAGCTCAAGGTCGTCGTCGGTCCGGTCGTCTTCTCGCAGGCCTCGCTGCCGATGGGCGACACCACCGTTGCGTCTCGCGAAGTCGCGGCAACACTGCGTCAACGGGTCAGCGATGCCCTCGTGCAGACTGGCCGTTTTGCGGTGCTCGACCGGGAGATGAGCCCCGAGATCGAGCAAGAACTCGACATGATCAAGTCCGGCGAAGCGCCCAGCGCCGAGTTGGCGAAGCTCTCACAAGCCGCCAGTGTCGATCTGGTGTGGAGTGCACGCGTGAGCGCGTTCAACTACACCCGGCAGGCACGGCAGTTGCGCACGAGCGATCGGCAACTCGTGAGCTATTCGGGCGGCTGGGCGCTTTCGCAGAAAATGGTGAACGTGGCGACACGCCAGGTCTCGGCGGCCAGCTCGTTGAGCAATACATTGCCGGCGACCGCGCCGACCACGTTGGGCACCGGCGTCGACGGACAACGCATTCTCGCCGAGATGACCGATCAGGCCAGCAAGGCCATCGTCAGCGCAATCCTGCAATCGACGTTCCCGATTACGGTACTCGGACGCGACGGCACGAATGTCGTCGTCAGTCAGGGCGGACAGGCGCTGCGCGAAGGGGGCCGCTACGCGGTCGTCGCGTTGGGCAACGAGTTCAAGGATCCGCAGACGGGGCAAAGCCTCGGACGCACCGAGAACCCGTGCTGCGAACTGGTTGTGGAACGCGTGACGCAGAACCTGTCGTATGGGCATCTCGAGAACGTGCGCAGCAATCTCAACCTCGACACGCTGCCGATCGCCGGTCTTCAGGTACGTGGCGAGCTTGCTGGCGGGCAAGGCCGCTCGGCACCTCAGGCCGGGAGCACCGCAGCGCCCGCCGCCGTGGCAGGCAAGGCCGCGACCGGGGAGAAGGCGGCGAAGAAGGGCTCGACGCCGGCCAGTGCGCAATCAGCACCGGCGCAAGACGATAAGTGGTAAAGCACCGTAGCAAGTCGTAGCGTACAGTCAAGCATCAGGCCGTCGCCCCTCGCCGGGGCGACGGCGCTGTCCGCAAATCCATGAGCGGGCTCCGAGGCAGGTTGCCGGGGCCGGCCGCGCGAGGCGAGTAGAATCCGCGACACAAACAGTTGGCGATTGTCGCCGCTGCCGCAGAATTCGACGGGCCAGACGCATGAGGCATCATCGTGTGTCGCCCCGCCCTCAGCAAGGTCGACGTCATGAGTGAAACTCCATCCCCTGCGCGCAGCCCACGCTTCGTGCCCAACGGTCCCGCATTGACCGTCGAGCAGATCGCCCTTCAGGTCGCGAACGAGCGGATCTGCATCGCCATGGCCAATGCCGGCACCGGCAAGACGACGACACTCGTCGCGCGTATCGGCGAAGCCATCGCCGGCGGCACACCCCCTGAGCAGATCCTCGCGCTGACCTTCACCGCCACCGCAGCCGACGTGCTGCGTGCCCGCCTGCAACGCTCCGGCATCCACCCCGAGTTGCACAAGCGCGTGCGCGTCTCGACCTTCGACGACTACAGCCACGAAGTGCTCGAGACCTTGCCCACTGCGAACGAACGCGCCCGGCGCATTCAGCGCGACAGCTTCCTCACGTCCTCCATCGCCGACGCCATGGAGACATTGCGGGACGACGTCGAACACCGCTACGCACCGGGCGCCTTCGAGGACAATCACATCAATGTGGCGCAAAGTCTCGAAGCCATGCGAAAGCTCAAAGCGGGCGGCGCGCTATTCGACGACGTCGATGACGAACAGCTTGGCGATTTACTCGAACGTCTGGACGTCACGCCGGCCCAATACGCCATCGCTCAGGCTTATGAACGCATTCGCCTGGGCGCGCTGGACGAGCCGAAGTTCCGGGACCGTTTCGACGCGACGTACGATCTCGCGCAGTTGATCGATCGGGAGAGTGTCTTGCCGCAATACTTCGCGCCTTGCCGGTTGATTGTGTGCGACGAGCAACACGACTTCAACGAAGCGTCGTATCGCGTGCTGCGCCATTTGCTTCGCACGCTGAATTGCCGCTTCGTCGGCGTTGGCGATCGCGATCAGGTCATCCACGGAGAGATGGGCGCGAGCGACGTCTATATGGGCGAGCGCTTCCAGATGGATTTCTCCGGCGCGACCGCCTACAAACTCACGCGCACGTTCCGTCATGGCCCGCATATCGCCTATCCGGTCGCCGCTTTCAAGCGCAAGGCCATCGAATCGTATGTCCGGCGTCACACGCCCATTGAGGTCATCACGGCCGACAGCGCGCAAAATGCCGTTGCCGATGTCGTGCTTGCAGACGTGCGTCGCTGGCTGCAAGAGAGTGATAAGCGTTCGACGTGCGCGGTACTTCTGCGCGACTGGCATCAAAGCGCCGCGATAGAAGAAGCACTGTGGCAGGCCGAGATTCCGTTCGAGTCGCCGAACAAGGGGGGTTTTCAGTTCCGGGAAGAGATCCGTTTCGTGCGCGCCGTATTCGCGTTGGCGATGCGCGCACACGAGACAATCGACGAGCGCGAGCGCATGTCCGTTGCGGCAGTGCTGGGCATCTTCGCGAGCATTCGCCTCTCGCGCGATCAGTACCAACTGACGGCAAAACACCCGGAACTGATCGAACAGATTTACGCGTCGTATTTGCTGGGCGCGCCACCGGGCACACCGGCGGCCAATATCGGGCAGTTGATTCGCGAATTGCGCGCGAGCCTGCCGACGCTCTCGGCCAGCGACGCCTTCCGCCGCATCCGTCAGAAAATCGATTTTCAGGCAGTAGCCACGCGCCTCTACGCGCGCCCCTACGATGTCGATCTCGTCGAACGCACGCTGCGCGCGTTTGCGTCTACACTCCCCTCCGACGACACGCCGCTCGCCGACTATTTCTCGTCGATGATGGCGCGCCTGTCTGCCATCCGGCGCACACGAACGGGCACTCGCGTGAGCGTGGACACTGTTGCGAACCTCAAGGGCAAGGAGTTCGACCACGTCATCATTCCCTTTCTGGAACGCAACGAGTTCCCGAATCCGTTCGCGCAGATGGAAAGCGAGAAGAACCTGTTCTATGTGGCGCTCACCCGGGCGCGGGAATCGCTGTCGCTGATTACGTCGCGGGACGAAACCCGTCAGAGCGGGTTCATCGCCTCGCTCGACCTGCCCCGCACGACTCGCCTCGCCGACGACGCGCTCGTTCGCAACATGGCGACGCCCGTGGACACCGCACCTGCGCGCCGCTATCTGAGCGGCGACACCTATGACGCAAAAGACGAACTGATGGCCCTCGGCGCCGTCTACGACCCCGCGCGGCGACAGTGGTACATCACGCCGGAGAGGGACTCGGCGGCCTTCTCGCAATGGTTGTAACGATGCTCACGCGACGCGGGTAGAATCCGCAACGCGCGGCACACATCGCGGGCGAAGGTCGCTGCTAACGCAACATTTGACGGAACACATCCTCATGAAGAAAGCACTCGGACTGGCACTGGCGCTGACAGCCGCCGCGAATTGGGCACATGCCGAGAGGATCGGCGACGTGAGCACGGCATTCAAATTGCTGGGCCCGGATCACAAGATTGTCGTGGATGCCTTCGACGATCCGAAGGTGCGCGGCGTCACGTGCTACGTGTCGCGCGCGAAGACCGGTGGCATGAAGGGCATGGTCGGGCTGGCGGAAGACAAGTCCGAAGCCTCGATTGCCTGCCGCCCCGTGGGACCGATTTCGTTCGGCGCGCCGCTGCCGAAGGAAGAAGAGGTCTTCTCGGAAGGGCTGTCCCCGCTCTTCAAGAAGCTGCGTATCGTGCGCATGATCGACAAGACGCGCAACACACTCGTTTATCTCACCTACTCCGACAAGCTCATCGACGGCTCCCCGCAGAACAGCGTGACCGCAGTTCCCGTGGACCGGGACACGCCGATTCCGATGAAGTGAGCGCTCGGCCTGACGTCTGCGCGGCAAGCCTCATCCGCGCAGCAAACCGAATCGCTTCAATTTCCGGTAAAGCGTGTTGCGGCTCACACCGAGCTTGCGCGCCGCTGCACTCACTTGCCCCTGACAAGCGTCGAGCGTAGCCCGTAGCGCCTGGCGCTCCGCGGCTTCCAGCGGGGCCTCCGCCCGAGGTGTTTCGGTCGCCACGCGCTCCACGTCGCGCAACTCGCCGGGCAAGTCGTCGAGCGTGACGACACCGCTCTCGCTCAGCGCGACGAGCGTGCGGATGACGCTGCGCATCTGGCGCACGTTGCCCGGCCACGCGTAGGTGCAAAGCCGGTCCTGCGCCGCGTCCGTCACGGTGATCCGGCCTTGTTCGCAGGCCTGTGCCAATAGCCGTTGAATCAGGTCGATCTTGTCTTCACGCTCGCGCAGCGGCGGCACCCCGACTTCCAGCCCGCTCAGGCGATAGAAGAGATCCTCGCGGAATAGCCGTTCGGCGATGCGCTCGGAAAGGTCGCGGTGCGTCGCGCTGAGTATGCGAATGTCCAGCGGCACCGGCTCGCCGCCGCCGAGCGGCGACACCATGCGGTCTTCGAGCACGCGCAGCAGGCGGGTTTGCATGGCGAACGGCATATCGCCAATCTCGTCGAGAAACAGCGTGCCGCCATTCGCTTGCCAAAGCTTGCCGTTCATCCCCTCTTTGCGCGCCCCGGTGAAGCTGCCGCCCACGTAGCCGAAAAGCTCGCTCTCGATGAGCGACTCGGGAATCGCCGCGCAATTCAGCGCGACAAACGGACCGTTCGCTCTCGCACTCGCCGCGTGCACCGCGCGCGCGAAGACTTCCTTGCCGCTCCCGGTTTCGCCGCGAATCAGGACCGGCACATCGTGAGCGAAGACGCGGCACGCCCGCGAAAACTCGCGCGCCAGCGCCGGATCGGAAAACGGCGGTGCAGACGTTTCCTGCCGGGACATCGGCAGATGGCTAACGCGCCGCGCTGCGCGGTGCGGCGCCCGCACCATCGCCAGCAGCGATTCGCCGTGATGCGTGCGAATCGGCCAGCACGCGCTCGGCGCGGGATGCCCTTGTGCCAGCAGCGCGTCGAGGGTTTGCGCAAACCATCGATCCACGCGTGTGCCCACGATCTCGTCGCGCGGCACGCCCAGTCGATTCAACGCGCTTTGGTTGGCGGCAAGCACGCGGCCGGCGTCGTCGAACGCGATCAATGCCTGCGCGAAGCCGCCGAGATGATCGGCCTGCTCCTGCAATTGCAGCAGCCATTCGTCGCGATAGTGCAGGAAGAAATACTCGCTCTCCACCACCTTCGCCGACAGATTCACGAGCGCGAGCGTATGGAATTGGCTCTGCCGGGTGAGGTCGGCGCTCGTCGACGACACGTCGATCACGGCCAGCAGTTCGCCTTGCGGAGCAAATACGGGACTTGCCGTACAGGTGAGCGCCGTGTGCAGCGCGCGGAAGTGATCCTGCTGACAGATGATGACGGGAGCACGCTCGACCACGCAGGTGCCAATGCCGTTGGTGCCTTCGCACGACTCGCTCCAGTCCGCGCCCGGCCAAAGCCCTGCGCGATGGAAATCGTCGCGCTGGCCGTCGTGGAGCCGTGAGTCGACTATCACCCCGTCCGGCGCCGTGAGCAACACCGCCTGATGCGGATTCATCAATTGGCGTTGCAGACGCTCGAGCACAGGGGTGGATACGCTGCGCAGCCGCTCCATTGCGCTGCGCCGCTCGCGCAACTGTGCCGACTCCAGCACGCGCGGCGCCATCCGCGCGCCCGGATCGAGCGCGTGGGTATCCAGACAGCGGCGCCAGGAATCGGCGATGTTCGGGTCCGTCGCGGCGGCACCGTGCAGCGAATGACCTTGTACCGCATTCAGCACACGGCGCGCGTGCGCGGACTCTGTATTGGCTGGCATTGGTCGTCTCCCCCGTGCCGGATGATCTCGTAGTCGTTCCCGAAGCATGTCCCATGCCGGGGTTCATTGCAATGCGCTATGTCAATCGGAAGACGCAAATCGATTGTCTGTCACAACGACGAGACAAGGGGTGTCACCGTCAGGGACAAAGGTGTCACGGATTCGTGACACCCGGCGACCGCCGCACGCCCATGAACCGCGTGGATACGGCATTGGCCGAAGGTGGCCCGCGAATTGCTTACTACCCCGCGTGGCCACAGCGCCACCGACACGACAATATTCGGAGACACAACATGCGATACGCTCCACCCGGCACGCCCGGTGCCCTGCTGTCTTTGCAAGCGCGGTACGAAAACTACATCGGCGGCAAGTTCGTCCCGCCCGTGGAAGGACGGTATTTCGTCAACACGTCGCCCGTCACCGGCGGCACCATCGGCGAGTTTCCGCGATCCAGCGGGGCAGATATCGAGCTTGCGCTCGACGCGGCGCATGCCGCAGCGTCCAAGTGGGGCAAGACGTCGGTACAGGCGCGCTCGCGCATTCTGTTACAAATCGCCGACCGCCTCGAAGCGCAGTTGGAGCGGTTCGCCGTCGCCGAGACATGGGACAACGGCAAACCGGTGCGCGAGACGCTCGCCGCCGACCTTCCGCTGGCCATCGATCACTTCCGCTACTTCGCCGGGTGCATCCGCGCCCAGGAAGGTACGGCTGCGGAGATCGACGAGCACACCGCCGCCTATCACTTCCATGAGCCGCTGGGCGTCGTCGGCCAGATCATTCCGTGGAACTTCCCGCTGCTGATGGCCGCGTGGAAGCTGGCTCCCGCGCTCGCCGCAGGCAACTGCGTGGTGCTAAAACCCGCCGAGCAAACGCCGCTTTCGATCACCCTGTTCGCCGAACTGGTCGGCGATCTGCTGCCGCCGGGCGTGCTCAACATCGTTCAGGGTTTCGGCAAGGAAGCCGGCGAAGCCCTGGCGACCAGCCGCCGCATCGCCAAAATCGCCTTCACCGGATCGACACCCGTGGGCGGCCACATCCTGGCGAAGGCCGCCGCCAATCTGATTCCGAGCACCGTCGAGTTGGGCGGAAAGTCGCCGAACATCTTCTTCGAAGACATCATGCGCGGCGAGCCGGAGTTCATCGAGAAGGCCGCCGAAGGCCTCGTGCTGGGCTTCCTGAATCAGGGTGAGGTCTGCACCTGCCCCTCGCGCGCGCTCGTTCAGGAATCGATTTACGAGCCCTTCATGGAAGTCGTGATGGCACGGGTCGCACGTATCAAGCGCGGCGACCCGCTCGACACGGAAACGGCCGTCGGCGCGCAAGCGTCGCAGCAGCAGTTCGACAAAATCCTCACGTACCTCGATCTCGCGCGCAAGGAAGGCGCACAGGTGCTGACGGGCGGCGGCATCGAAATACTGGAGGGCCCGCTGGCGTCGGGCTTCTATATCCAGCCGACCCTGCTCAAGGGCGATAACCGCATGCGCGTGTTCCAGGAAGAGATCTTCGGTCCGGTGGTCGGCGTGACCACCTTCCGCGACGAGGCGGAAGCGCTGGCCATCGCCAACGACACCGAGTTCGGTCTGGGCGCCGGTGTGTGGACACGCGACATCAATCGCGCATACCGCATGGGCCGCAGCATTCAGGCAGGACGCGTGTGGACCAACTGCTATCACCTCTATCCGGCGCATGCCGCGTTCGGCGGGTACAAGAAGTCCGGTATCGGTCGCGAGACGCACAAGATGATGCTCGACCACTATCAGCAGACGAAGAATCTGCTGGTGAGCTACGACATCAATCCGCTCGGATTCTTCTGAGCGCTCACGCTAGTCGCCTCTGAGTTTGCAACAGATCAAAGACGCATCGCGCCATAGGTGCGATGCTGTCTTCAGTGCTTGCAAACGATGATTCTGGACACCATATGCGCGCTCGCGTCGAGAAACCGGCGCGCGTGGTGTGCCCCTCACAGAACGAATAAGGAGCATGACCATGAGCACGACCTTCTTTATCCCCGCCGTCAACATGATGGGCATTGGCAGCCTCGACGAGGCAATTAGCGCCCTGCGTCAGTACCATTTCCGCCGTGCACTGATCGTGACCGACGCCGGACTCGCCAAGGCGGGTGTTGCAGACAAGGTAGCGAAGCTGCTGGCGCAACAGGACATTCAATCCGTGGTGTTCGACGGCGCGAAGCCGAACCCGACGGTCGGCAATGTGGAAGCCGGACTCGCCGTCCTCAAGCAGAGCCAGTGCGATTTTGTGATCTCGCTGGGCGGCGGCTCGCCGCATGACTGTGCAAAGGGCATTGCGCTGTGCGCGTCCAATGGCGGGCAGATTGCCGATTACGAAGGCGTCGACCGTTCGAAGAAGCCGCAACTGCCGCTCGTCGCGATCAACACGACGGCAGGCACCGCGAGCGAGATGACGCGGTTCTGCATCATCACGGACGAAAAGCGTCATGTGAAGATGGCAATCGTCGACCGTAATGTCACGCCGTTGCTATCGGTCAATGATCCGGCGCTGATGGCGGCGATGCCCAAGGGGCTGACGGCCGCGACAGGGATGGATGCGCTGACGCACGCGACGGAAGCGTATGTGTCGACCGCGGCCACGCCGATCACTGATGCCTGTGCACTGAAGGCGGTCACGCTGATTTCGCAGAACCTGCGTCGTGCGGTATCGCATGGCGACGACATGACGGCGCGCGAGAACATGGCGTACGCACAGTTCCTCGCAGGGATGGCGTTCAACAACGCATCCCTCGGGTACGTGCACGCGATGGCGCATCAGCTCGGCGGTTTCTATGACTTGCCGCACGGCGTCTGCAACGCGGTACTGCTGCCGCATGTGGAAGAGTTCAACGCGAGCGTGAGTGCGGGACGGTTGAAGGATATCGCGCAGGCGATGGGTGAGAAGGTGGACGGTCTGAGCGACGAAGAAGGCGCGAAGGCGGCGATTGCCGCGATCCGCCGGCTGTCGAAGGACATCGGGATTCCGAACGGGTTGACCGAACTCGGCGCGAAGCTGGAAGACGTCCCGACGCTTGCCGCGAATGCGATGCAGGACGCCTGCGGATTCACCAACCCGCGACGCGCAGAGCAAGCCGAGATCGAAGAGATCTTCCGCCGGGCGTTCTGAGAACGAGTTGCATCGGTTCGTTGACGCGGCTCCGTGGCGGGCTCGTCAACGTGCCGAATGGAATGCGGTAAATCGGACGTGAGGCAGAACTAGCTGCGCCGTAGGTAGTAACTGGCCTCGGAGAAGCCGTGCTGGCGGCATAGTTCCTTGACCGGTATTCCCATCTCGGCTTCCCGCAGGAAGCCGATGATTTGCTCGTCGGTGAATCTCTTCTGCATGTCCAATCTCCTGACTACGTGATTGGACTCTAAATCGCCGCGCTACTCAAATCAGGGAGACGTCAGGCGGCCCCTGTCCCCTCATCCGCTACATTACCTGCGGCCGCCGCACTTCGGACGGGTCAATCACGATCAGCGAAGTCGCGAAGCGATCGCCAAAGGTGCGCGAAATCGTCACGGAAGGTGTCGGGCAGCGGCGGTGGGGCACGGGTGCGATGAACCTGGCAGCACCGTTGCGGCTATTAGCCGAGCGACTTCGTCAGCCGCCATCGCAGATATAATTCGGCGAAACTAGCCGCGTCAAACCATCGCCGCCCCTACCCTGAGCACCGCGCTTCAGCGCACAGCGTTGCGATATCGAGAAACCCACTATGCAAGCCGCATCGCGATCCTTCGTGGGGCGAATCCGCTCACAATTGAACGAGTTGCCCGCCGCAGAGCGTCGGCTGGCCGAATTCGTGCTCGATTTTCCCGGCGATCTGGCCAGTTACACGGGCGCCGAGCTTGCCGAACTCGCCGAGGTCTCCAAGGCCACTGTCAGCCGCTTCGTGCGGCGTCTCGGTTATCCCGGCTACGAAGAAGCGCGGCGTCATGTTCGCGACGAGAAACAGACTGGCGCGGCGTTGCTGCTTTCCGACTCGGCCAAAGCTGCCAGCCCCAATGCGGTGGAAGCCCATGCCAACCAGGGCGCGCTGAACCTGACCGGCACATTCGGGCGTCTGTCGAACACGGAGATCGACAGAATTGCGAAGGCCATCGTGGCCGCGCGACAAGTGTTCGTGTTCGGCTTCCGCAGCAGTCAACCCTTCGCCAGCTACTTCCGCTGGCAAATTCTTCAGGTCGTGGAGCGCGTCATCGTGTTGCCCGGTCCGGGCGAGACCGTCGGCGAACATCTCGCAAGCATGGAAGCAAAGGATTTCGTCGTGGTCTTCGGTCTGCGCCGTCGCGTCCCGCAAACGGACGCGATCCTCGATTACGCTGCGTCGGCAGGCACGAAGACCCTCTACATCACCGATCAACAGGCGCCAGAACATCAGGGCGCTACCTGGTCGATCAACTGCGAGACCACGGCGCCGGGGCCGCTCGATAATCATGTCGCCGTGCTCGGTCTGTGCGGGCTGCTCGCGACGAAGGTCCTTGAACATGCGGGAACTCGCGGGCGAAAACGCCTGAGTGCGATCGAGAGCGCACATGATCACATGGGAGAACTTTGACGTCAGTCTGTTCGCCGTATGACATTCCGCACGCCGGCGACTGACGGAACTGAAATTTCATGTCTCTCCAAAAAGAGAAATATGAACTGCACCACCCCGATGCACGCCCAAGTGTCACATGCGCTAACAAGGGGAGAAACACGCTTTCCGGCCCACTTCCCGCACCCCGAATGTGCACATTCAACCCAGCAATGATCGACTACGGTGCAGCTTGAAAAGCATTGAAAACACAGTCACTTAGCATCTCACCTACGTGAAATTAATATTTCTTGATAAATATAAATTGAAATCGTAGGATCGCCTCACGGACGAAGCGGTGGCCGCATTCGTCACCGTCAACACCTGAAAGGGGCGATCATGGCCAGCACACCGAATAGCGCGTCTTCTACGCTCACAAGCTCTGCGCAGCTCGATCAGGCGCTCGACAACATCGGCGTCACACCTGCACACAGGACCATCATCCTGTTGATCCTGATCGGTTGCCTGTTCGACAGTTTCGAGCAGAACGCCGTCGGCCTTATCGCACCGATGTTGCGAGCACAGTGGGGCCTGAGCGCCACAGACATCGGCCTGCTCAATACCGTGACGTTCGCGTCGGCCGCACTCGGTCGGCTGGTCTCGGGCTACATAGCCGACCGATTCGGCCGTCGCATGATGCTGACCGCCGACCTCCTGCTGTTCACGCTTGGCGCGGTAATCTGTGCGCTGGCGCCGACGTTTGTCGTCCTCTGCGTGGGGCGCGCCATCGTGGGCTTCGGTCTCGGCGGTGAAATCGCAATTGCCGTCACCATGCTTGCCGAATTCTGCTCGCAGAAATTTCGCGGCACGGCCGTGGGCCTCGTGAATGTCGGGGCTGGCGGTCTCGGCAACTTTCTCGCACCGGCTTTCGGCATCGCAGTATTCGCCGTCTTTCCCGGCCCCGACGGCTGGCGCTGGTTATTCGCCTGCCTGGTGGTTCCCGCGATACTCGCCGCGTTTTACCGGCATATCATTCCGGAGACGCCTCGCTTTCTCCTCGCCAAAGGCAGGTTCCGTGAGACGAACGTCGTACTTGCCAAGCTGGCCACCGGTAAGCTGACGGGCGAGCCGGCAGAGGTGAAGATTTACGTGTCGGAAAACATGCCGGCGGCAGCCGGTAACGAAAAAGTAAACGTGCTCGACATTTTCCGCGGCCGTCTTGCGCGTCGTACGTGTTCCGTTGGCATCGCCATCTGGATGACTTATGGCGCGCAGATTTCCGTGTTGACACTGATGCCGACGATTCTCGTCGCGCAGGGCTACACGATCACGCGCAGTCTCGTATTTACGCTGATCATGCAAGGCGGCAGCTTATTCGGCGCCTCTGCGGCAGCGCTGCTCGGCTATCACTTCCCGAGAAAGCGCGTTTTGACGATCGGTGCGGTGCTCGCTTGTTTCGCCGCGCTTGCTTTTGGCTTCCTCGCGAAGAGTATCTTATTGATCCTCGCATGCGGTGCCCTGTTCCAGTTCTTTGTCCTGCTGCTCAACACGACGATCTGGATTTACGCGCCCGAACTTTTCCCGACACGGGTGAGAGCGTTCGGCACCTCGTTCATCCTCGCCCTTGGCACGACGGCGGGCGCGCTGATGCCACTCGTGTCGGGCCGCTTGTTCGACTTGCAAGGGATCGCCGGCGTGTTCGGTTTGATCGCCGTGATGTACGCGATATTTACCGCCGTCATCCAGTTCGCTCCCGAAACATATGGACATAAGCTCGATGAATCCGCCGATCTCGACACCCAACCGAACGTAGCAGCAACCGTTCATGGCTGACCTATCACGCTCTCTCGATATGCGCGAAATCCTGCTGCTCAATCCAAACACCTCGACCGAAACGACCGCAATGATGGTCGCGATCGCCCAGTCCTGCGCGCCGCCCGGCTACACGGTGAGCGGAGCGACCGCGACACGCGGCGTGCCGATGATTGTCGATGCGCCGCGCCTTCACGCGGCTGCCGGCGAGGTTGTGGAAGTCTGGAAACGACACACGACGAAGGTATATGGCGTTGTGATCAGCGCGTTCGGAGACCCCGGAATCCACTTGCTGCGCGAACTGACCGACGTGCCCGTCGTCGGTATCTGCGAGTCGTCGATTCTGGAGGCGGCGCAGGATGGGAGGCGGTTTGGCATCGCGACGGTCACACCGGATTTGGTCGAGTCGATCGACGCCAGCGTGGACGCGCTCGGCTTGAGCAGTGTTTATACCGGCACCCGCCTGACCAGCGGGAATCCGCAAGAACTCACGTCCGATCCGCTTCGCCTTGAAGAAGCGCTCGCAGCCGTGGTGTCCGCATGTGTCGAACAGGACGGCGCCGAAGCCGTCGTCATCGGCGGTGGCCCGCTCGGGCAAGCGGCAATCGGACTCGCACACCGCTTCCAAGTGCCGGTGATCGCGCCGATACCTGCCGCAATGCGTAGGCTCTCGAGAATGCTGAGGCCGGATTGATAGCAGGTTCGGGCGCGCCGGGGGATCGATACCCCCTCAGCTAACCATCCGGGCGGCAGGAATGGTCCATGTTCCATTGATGATGGACGGGTCCGTCTCGCTCGGCCAATACATTCTCAACATGAGAATGAAGTCCCCGGGAGGCGCCGGAAGCCAGTTCGACTCCTTATCCTTACCAGGCGAATCCTTCTGGATGTAGAGATCGGTCGAGCCGTCTGCGTTGACCCGCAGATTTTGGCGCGCACTGATCGCATATCGGTTGAGCGCATTGTTCACGAAGAAGTAGCCGTCGTCATACATCGTCAACGACCAGAACCCCTCTACAGGCGGCAAACGGCCTTTGGGGAAATGCATGACGTACTTGTTCGACCCGTTGTATTTTCGCCCCTTCACATCCAGGTTCGAGGTCGGATAGAGCGCGTCCTGCGGGCGGTTTGCCCCGAGCCCGATGGCGGTGACGAGGGCCCGCGTCAGGTAATCGGTGCCGTAGACGCCGGTACGGGTCGTGTACGACCAACCGTTCTCGTTCTTGAGCGTCTTGTATTGCTGCATGATCCTGTTAAACCCGACCTCCGGAACGCGCTTGACGAAATCCCCTTTGAGCTTGCTCTCGTCAAAGCGCTTGCCGGGGACAATGCCGATGCGCGCGAATCGCGCGACGTGAGCCGCATCGGCAGCTGACGGCGGGTTCGTCTTCATCAGTTCACAAAGCAGAGAGAAGTAGGACACCGCATCCATGCGATTGACCTGATCGCGTACCGCCGTCTTCATGTCGATTGACGGGTCGACCTTGCCTGGCGGCGGTGTGTAAGGCTTGCCATAGGCACTGAGCGGAACAAGCTTGAACTCGTCTTGCAGCCTGTGGACCTCGGCGTAGTCTTCCGGTGTTCCAGTGCAATAGATACGGCCAAGCAGCCACACGATACTGGTGGACGACTTGTATTCTTTCACGCCCTCGGGAAGTGTTCCTTTCCAGCCCGGACCGGTGATCGCATACGTCTGCGCGCCAGTGCCCGTCGTGCGCTTACCCGGAACCTGGAATACTGTTGTCCAGCCATCAAGCATTGGCATCAGGAAATAGCGCCCCTTCATATCGGGGATACTGAGCACCCATGGCTCGCTGCCAACGTCGAAGAAGGCGTTTGTGTAGAGCGTGTCGGCGTTCGGCGCTGTGACGTCCCTGAACGCTGCGTCAGGATAGCTGCGCATCTTGATGATGTGCCCCATCGGTCCGCGCGAGCCCGCTATCTCGGAGACATTGGAGATAATCCGCCGGGTCATCTCCATCGTCACTAATGGGTACCCAAAGACGTAAGCATCGATCGCCAGTTGGGAATCCTCGGAACGGTCGCCGGAAGCGTCAAAGGCCCCCTGCGCGGCAAGCGCCGACCGGGTCATTGCGGAGCCGGCGGCCAAGCCCAATCCACCTAACAATACAGAACGACGAGTGATCTTCATACGTGTACCCCTGGGTTGTGAACCACCTGACGTACGGGCGGGATCAGAAACGTGCCGTCGCGCCGACAGTCAGGCCGTTCGTTCGCATTCCTATTTGTATAAGAAAAATAATTGGATGGCGCATGGATCGCGCGCCGCACAGCCAGTTGGCCTCGTAACTGTTCTTGCGGACTATATAAGAACGACTCGATGGAAACTTGCCATTTGGCGCCAAAAACGAAGACGCAGAGTCTCTAGCCCTAATTGACGGAGAGACGTCTTTGGGCGGGCCTTGCCATTTATGAGGTGAAGCGATAGCGCGACGGGATGCTCCCGGTCCAGCGTTTGAAGGCGCGAGTAAAGTGTGCTTGATCGCTATAGCCGACCATATACGCAATTTCGGTCGCGGAATAATTACCGCGAGAAATTAGCTGGAGCGCCTCAAGTCGACGCGTCTCGTCACGTAAGGCATCGAAGTCGACACCGCAATAATTGAGGCGGCGTTGCAGCGTTCGGGGAGACAGCCCAACGCTTCTTGAAATAGTGGCAAGTTTTGATTGATCCCGATCCGATATCCGCGTGATGAGTGTGTTTGCCGTTTCAAGTGTCGATCTGATGGCTTCCGTGATTTTCCTCGCATTATCCCGAGTATGTTGCAGGGGACTGTCGAGCAAATCGCGGTCGAACTCGATCATGTTGTACTCCGCGCTCGTTTCGAGGTTCTGGCCCAGGCATTCTTCGAGGGCATCGTCCCCTCTCGCTCTTGGCATTTTGATGTGTACGCGTATGGCGGAAGGCTCACCGGACATGAGGGGAATTTTCCTGAGCACGGCAAGACTACCCAGGATGAAATGCTTGGGATCGGCTTCGCATGGCCCCCTGAACTGATGAATCAGTTTCGTCGTGCGGCCTTCGGTGACGATCTTCACTTTGCCCCCTTGATGCAGTAAGGCCGAATTGGAGGCAGCCATCGCACAAGCCTGAGCAATGTTTTCCGAACCTAATATCGACTCGCCCCATGCGCCGAGTGAGCGTATTTCTGTCAGGAATCCTACATACGCGCCACCGAATGGATCCTGTGTAATATCTGCCATTTCGTTGCCGATACGAAAGCAGGCCGTCTGTGGCAACCAGATATCGGGGTTTTGAAAGAAGTCCGACGAAATACCGAGCCGCCGGAGAAACTCCAGCGACGACACCCCCCGCATGGCGAGATAGGGCGCCATTTGCAGAAAGCTTCTGAGCCTGATTGTTGGCACGGCATTCGACATAGGCGCTGACACCAATTCCCAGAGGCAGTACGGATGGAAATCGTTTGCGTTCGCGAAAATGCAAATACAAACGATTCGGTAACCTATGTACTTGATAGCAGATTATGCCCGACTGCGGAGGCAAATGACGCCACGCCGTCGTAGGACTATTCGGAGGTGAGCGGGTCAATGCCGAGCAATGCCATCTTTTTGTACAACGTCGCTCGCCCCATGCCCAACCGGGCAGCCGCCTCGGACACCCGTCCGCCGGCGGCGCGCAGAGACTCGGTGAGGAATTGCCGCTCGAACGCCTTCATCGCGTCATCGTATCGTTTCCACTCCACCACCCGCTCCGCAGGTGTCGCCTCGGTCACATCGGCGGCCTTGGCGACATCCAGTGCACCGGCTTCGCTCGTCGAACCGCGCCCGTCGTCAATGAAGCGCGCCAGCGCGAGCGCATCGATGCGCTCGCTCTCGGAGAGCAACGCGACGCGCTCAAGTGTGTTTTGAAGCTCTCGCACATTGCCGGGCCAGTGATAGGCCATGAGTCGCTTGACGGCCCCCTCGTCCAGTTCCAGATGACCTGCGTCGCGCTGCGAACTCAGCCTGTCCAGAATGGCATAGGACATGGCTTCGATGTCCGACGGACGGTCGCGCAACGGCGGCACCCGAATCATCAGCACATTGAGCCGATAGTACAAATCCGCACGGAATCGCCCCTGCGCAACGAGCGTCGGCAAATCGGCCGAGGTGGCGGCAATGATGCGCACATCCATCTGCACCACGCGGTTCGAGCCGATCGGCTCGAACTCCCGCTCCTGCAAGACGCGTAGCAACTTGCCTTGCAGCGGCAGCGGCATGTCGCCGATTTCATCGAGGAAGAGCGTTCCTCCCTGCGCCAACTCGAACTTGCCGGTCCGCCCCTTCCGGTCTGCGCCAGTGTACGCACCGGCTGCCGCGCCGAAGAATTCGACTTCTAGCAACGCGTCGGGAATAGCGGCGACATTGACGCTGACGAGCGGCTTGTCGGCCCGTGGAGACGCGCCGTGAATCGCGTGCGCCAGCAACTCCTTTCCGGTGCCCGTTTCACCGAGCAGCAACACCGGCGAATCGAGCTGAGCTGCGCGGCGCCCGAGGCGCTTCGTCTCCAGACTTGCCGCGCTGGTGCCGACGAAACTCGAAAAACTGTATTTTGCCCGCCTCGCCTGTGCGAGCGACTGACGGGTCGCGAGAAGTTCCGACTGCAGTCGCGAGTACGTGCTGAACATGGGAGTCAGCACCTTCAACTCATCGAACAATGCGAACCCCACCGCGCCCACCGTCTTGCCGTGCGAATCCTTGATCGGCAGCCGGGTGACCACCAGAGGCTCCTGCCCCGTCTCGAGAATATCGAGCAGGATTGGCCTGCCGGTCGTGACGACTTCGCGCATCAGGCTGTTCGGAATCACGACTTCGCAATCGAGCCCGATCACGGCGTCCGGATTGGTGAATCCAAATCGCTCAGCGTAGCTCCGATTGATCCAGACAATTCGCGCATCGCTATCCACGACAACGGTGCCTTCGCTGGAAGTGTCGAGCGTCTCGAACAGCGATTGCATCGCCTGCTTGCGAACAAATGCATAGTCGGAGAGCAACCCACGTTGTTCGCCCAACGCAATCGGGTCCGGTTTTTCGTCTTCGTACATATTGGAATTGTCGTCAGTCTCCATTTCGAGACGATTATTCCACGAATCGAGACATGCGCTCCATCAGTGAAAATGCTGGTCTCAGCGAATATTCCCTGATGACTCGTCCCACGGCAGGTGCGGCGCTCACACCACTGTCTCGAAATTGAGACATTTCGCCGCCATACTGCGGCTTCCCCTTGGCCGACCGACTGCGTAAAGCCCGCAATCCATGTCGGAGTCCTTCCCGATCAACGACTTAAGCCATCACGGCATACTTTTTGCGTATGGGCAGCCGGCCTTAAGAACATCAACCTGCACAACGAAGTGCAGGCAAACATACTGGAGACAAGATGTCGTTTCTCATCGTGCTCGCCGCACTGGCGTTTCTGATGTTGGTCGCATATCGCGGCTATAGCGTGATTCTCTTTGCCCCCATTGCTGCGCTGGGCGCTATCCTGCTGACCAGCCCCGAAGCCGTCGCCCCCGTTTTTTCCGGCATCTTCATGGAGAAGCTGGTCGGCTTCGTCAAACTCTATCTGCCCGTCTTCCTGCTCGGCGCCGTATTCGGCAAAGTCATTGAACTGTCCGGCTTCTCGGAGTCCATCGTCGCGGCAGCGATCAAGTACATCGGACGCACACGGGCCAATGCCGTCATCGTCGCGGTGTGTGCGCTGCTCACCTACGGCGGCGTTTCGTTGTTCGTCGTTGTGTTCGCCGTCTATCCGTTCGCGGCAGAACTCTACCGGCAGAGCAATATTCCGAAACGGTTGATGCCCGGCGCCATTGCGTTAGGGGCTTTCAGTTTCACGATGGATTCGCTCCCGGGCACGCCGCAAATCCAGAACATCATCCCCACCACATTCTTCAAGACCACGGCGTGGGCCGCACCGGTGCTCGGCATCGCCGGCGCGCTCTTCATCATCGTGGTCGGGCTGACCTATCTCGAATGGCGTCGCCGGGTTGCCGCGGCCAATGGCGAAGGCTATGGCACTTCGCTGCTCAATGAACCCGAGCGCGTGAATTCGGACAACTTGCCGAATCCTTTCCTGGCCATTACGCCGTTGATCCTCGTCGGCGTGGTCAACTATGCGCTCACGAAGGCTATTCCGCATTGGTATGGCGATCGCTTCGATGTGACCCCGGACCTTCTTCCCGGGCTTCATGCGCCGTTGTCGGTCTCGATCAACAGCGTGGTCGCTATCTGGGCCGTGGAAGGCGCGTTGCTCACCGGTATCCTGCTGGTACTGATTACGGCTTTCAGTAAAGTCCGCGACCGATTCGCGAATGGCACCAAGGTCGCCGTTTCCGGGGCGTTGCTCGCCACGCTCAATACGGCTTCGGAGTACGGTTTCGGCGGTGTCATCGCCGCGCTGCCGGGCTTTCTGGTGGTGGCAGACGCCCTGAAGAGCATTCCCAATCCGCTCGTCAACGCTGCCGTGTCGGTCTCGACACTTGCAGGCATTACGGGCTCGGCTTCAGGTGGTATGAGCATTGCGCTTGCCGCGATGTCCGATACCTTCATCAAGGCCGCGCAGGAGATGCACATTCCGCTCGAGGTGCTGCATCGCGTTGTTGCGATGGCCAGCGGCGGCATGGACACACTGCCGCACAACGGCGCCGTCATCACGCTGCTCGCCGTCACCGGCTTGACGCATCGCGAATCGTATCGGGACATCTTCGCCGTGACCGTCATCAAGACGATGGCCGTGTTCTTCGTCATCGCGCTCTACTACGCGACTGGCCTGGTTTGAACATGACAGGCGCGCACTCGATCCTCACGCTTTCTTCAGGCGACACCATGACGACTCTCAAGGGAAAAACCGCGCTTGTCACCGGCTCGACCAGTGGCATCGGCCTGGGCATCGCCCAAGTGCTCGCACACGCGGGCGCAAACCTCGTGCTCAACGGCTTTGGCGATGCAGATGCTGCCGTCTCGGCCATCGAATCGATTGGCGCACAAGTCATCCACCATGCAGCGGATATGCGCAGCGCTCATGAGATCGAAGCGATGTTTGCGGCCGCGCAAGCGCGCTTCGGCGGCGTCGACATTCTCGTCAACAATGCCGGCATTCAGCATGTCTCCCCCATCGCGACCTTCGATCCGGACAAATGGGACGACATCATTGCGATCAACCTCAGCTCGGCCTTCCATACGACGCGCCTCGCCCTTCCGGGCATGCGTGAGCGGAACTGGGGGCGGATTATCAACATCGCATCGGTGCATGGCCTGGTCGGCTCCACGAACAAATCGGCCTACGTGGCGGCCAAGCACGGGCTGGTGGGACTAACGAAGGTCACGGCACTGGAAACAGCAAAAACCGGTGTGACGTGCAACGCCATTTGCCCTGGCTTTGTGCTGACACCGTTGGTGCAGAAGCAGATCGACGATCTGGCCAAGCGCGACAACTTGTCTGCCGACGACGCGCGTGCTCGCTTGCTGGGAGAAAAGCAGCCGTCGGGGGAGTTCGTGACACCTGAAGCTCTCGGAAATGTGGCCCTGACGCTCTGCTCGCCGCTGGCGTCCGAGGTGCGCGGCGCAACGTGGGCCGTCGACGGTGGTTGGACCGCGCAGTAACGCTTAACCAGTAAGTCCGGACCCTTGCTGACGAGCCTGGGTCCGTCGATGTCAGAACGTTTGTGAAAGATTCCGTGGCGCCATCTTCCTAACCCCTAGTTTCTTCCGAGCCGGGACATACATCATGAACAGCAACGAAAACAAGTTCTCTCACATCAAGCCGGGCGACACCGCGTTCGTCAGCGGCGGGCTGCGTGACTTCTTCGTGTACCGAGATCTCGGTATTTCGGACGCTACCGGCGGCAAGGTTATCGCCCATCTGGTTCGCGCCAACAGCGCACCCGAGGCCGGGACGGGATGGCATATCCACGGCGCCGACTTCCATATCGTGTACATGCTCAAAGGCTGGGCCAAGTTCATGTACGAGGACGAGGAAACGCTCGTCGAAGCCGGCGATTGCGTGCACCAGCGCCCCGGCATCCGTCACTTTCTCTTCGACTATTCGCCGGATATGGAATATCTGGAAGTCGTCGGGCCAGCGGATTTTACGAGCGTTGGCGTTGAAGGGCCATGCGAGGTGCCGGCTCCGGCGAAATGGTGAGGCTCATCGCACCTGCGGAACAGGCGATGCGACAGGCCGCTACCGACTCATTTTTCATCGTCATCCATTGAGATCTGGATTCGGTTGCGGCAATGAACGCGCTCAAGCACGCGCACGCCAGACGCCGGGAGACCGGACAGTTTTGATTTTTCGCCTTAGCCCTCGGAAATCTCACCCAAGCGACAATCACCACGAGGAGCGTGGCTGCGCTCGCTGGGTTTAAGCGGCCTCCGCGCGATTTTTCTGAAAGATGACGCCGCGTGGCTCTCGACACTCGGCGAGCGGTGCCCAAGCGATCTTGCGTGCCTCCCGCGCGCTCACACCGAACGCTTGCAACAGCGCGAACATTGCCTGCTCCGTGTAGTCGGCAGGCGCCTCGCCGGACACCAATGTGGCGATGCCGTACATGATCGATCCCAAGGCGATGTCGCGTGCCACCGTAATGTCCCCGACCTTGAATCTTCCGCTCGCGATTGCGGCTTGCAAGTCTCGAGTCAGATATTCATCAAGCAGTCTCCCGCGCGATCCCCGCCGAGCACCGACCCGAGTCACGAATGCTCCCCACATGGGATAACGCGCGGCCATGCCCATATATAGCCGCGAACCCACTACGACGCGACATGCAGGATCGGATTCGTTCTGCACGACCGGATCGATGACGTCCAAGACTTCGTCACTGGTTTCGCCAGCGACGGCGGCAAGCAATTCGTCAGTTGTTTGGAAGTAGTTGTAGAACGTGCCCCGCGCAACACCCGCGGCAGCAATGAAATCCTCAATCGTCGCAGCGTCCGGCCCTTTTCCGGCAAACACGGCGAGCGCGCTCTCGATCAAACGGTTGCGCGTCTTCTCCCGGCGCAACGCGCCAACTCGGCTTTGATAGTTCTTGGTCGGTGTATCCATCGGTGAATTGTACGCGTTGTTGAGCGCGGGTTTATCGGGTAAGTCCTAGTATTGACGATTTTGTCAAATCGTAGCCAAATACGTTTTGACAAATTCATCAAATCATCGCCGAAGATCCCTATTGCGGCGAGTCATTGGAGACAAATATGCGATTGGTCAGTTTCGAACGTAACGGCAAGGCAGCGCTCGGTGTGCGCGAAGGCGATAAGGTGCGGGTGCTGGGTGAAGAGACGTTGGAGTCGCTGCTTGCGCGCGGGGTGAATCTTCTGGCCTATGCCAACAGCCAGGGTTCGCAAGAGGAATATGTGGACCCGGCCGGACTGAAATTCCTTCCGCCGCTGAGTCGTCCGCCAAAGATCATCTGCGTGGGTCTGAACTACGCGGACCACACCGCCGAGAGTCCGTATAAGCAGCCTGAGTATCCGACACTGTTCTTCCGTGTCGCGACGAGTCTGATTGCGCACGAGCAGCCGATGATCCGTCCACGCGTAACCGACTCCGAGGGGTTGGACTTCGAGGGCGAAATTGCCGCCGTGATCGGCGAGGGTGGCCGTCATATCGCCAAGGCTGACGCGCTCTCGCATGTGCTCGGCTATTCGGTGTTCAACGACGGTTCGGTACGCGAATACCAGTTCAAGGCGCCGCAATGGACGGTTGGCAAGAACTTCGACGGTACTGGCGCATTCGGCCCGGATCTCGTGACGGCGGATGAACTGCCACCGGGCATCAAGGGACTGAAACTTGAGACGCGCCTGAACGGTGAGGTCGTGCAGTCGGCCAGCACGAACGACATGATCTACGATGTGGCGACGCTGATCAGCGTCATTAGCGAGGCGATCACGCTTGAGGCCGGGGATGTGATCGTGACGGGTACGCCAGCCGGCATCGGCTGGGCACGTGCACCCAAGCTGTTGATGAAAGCCGGCGACGTTTGCGAAGTGACCGTGGAGAAGATCGGCACGCTGCGAAACGTCATTGCCGACGAAGCGGTAATCTGAAGCGTTTGATCAGGGTACCCGGCCATAGAGCCGGGCCAAATTCCACGGAGGTAGGAGACGAATCATGGATAGCGTGATTTCCGCAGGCGTGGCCGTGCATTCGATAGACCATTTCGCGCTTAACGTTCCCTCGGTTGACGTGGCCGAGCGGTTTTTCAGTGCATTCGGACTCAATGTGAGGAGAGTGGGGGCCACGGGTTCGGAGCTTGAGCTTCGTGCTGCCGACGGCCATCGCTGGGCACGTGTGCTGCCCGCCGAGAAGAAAAGTCTGGCGTGGCTGAGCTTCAATTGTTTCGAGGGGGATCTGGAGGGGCTGCGCGCCCAGGTTCGAGCGGCTGGCGCGACCATCGAAACGAGCGACGTACCCGACGCGCAGGGTTTCGGGTTCCACGATCCCGACGGCAACCTGATTCAGGTGAAGGTCGGACCGAAAACCAGTCCGTCGGCGAAATCGCCAAGCAAAGTGGATGTCTGCGCCGCCGACGAGCGCGGCTCCCATACCCGTTCATCGTCCCAGAGCGTGCGGCCGCGACGCTTGTCACATCTGCTTCTGTTCACGCCCGATGTTTCGCGTGCGCTCGATTTTTACTCGAAGGCCTTGGGCCTTCGATTATCCGATCGCTCGGCCGATGTGATTGCATTCACTCATGCCCCGCACGGCAGCGATCACCATCTCGTTGCATTCGCGAAGAGCAGCGCGCGCGGCTGGCATCACTCGGCGTGGGACGTGGACAACATCAACGTCGTGGGCGAAGGTGCGTCGCAAATGGCGGCGGCTGGTTATACGAAAGGGTGGGGCACAGGCCGGCACGTCCTCGGATCGAATTATTTCCATTACGTCGAAGATCCATGGGGATCATTCTGCGAATACTCGGCTGACATCGATTTCGTTACCGCTGGGCATCAATGGCCCGCGGGTGATTACCCCCCCGAAGATTCGCTATATCTGTGGGGACCGCCGGTTCCGCAGAATTTCATTCATAACACTGAGGCGCCGGTATAAGCGCCCGGGTGTGAAGCCGCAAGGCTAAGCAATCTCATTTCTAGATTTGTGCCGTATGGCTGCCTATGTTTGGTGCCAGGGAGTCGCACATATTTATTTAGGTATCCTAATATGTTTGAAGACAAAATTCACGATGTGGCCGTGATCGGCTACGGGCCAATCGGACAATCCCTCAGCATCATGCTCGGCGAGCGCGGTTATGACGTCGCGGTTTTCGACCGTTGGCCGTCGCTGTATCCGCTGCCCCGCGCGGTGGTTCACGATCATGAAATTCGGCGCGTATTTCATGCGATGGGGATAGGCAAAGCGATCGAAGCAGTCTCGCAACCGTCCGCCACGTACCAGTGGTTCAACGCCGACTGGAAAACGCTCGTGGAAATCGACTGGTCTGCGGAATCGATCAGTGATGGCCCGAACTGCTATCTCTTCAATCAGCCGAACCTTGAGGCACTGCTCGACCAAAAGGCGAAGTCGATTCCCGCCATCTCCGTCAATCAAGGGTGGGAGGCCGTGGAACTGCGTCAGCTTCCCGAATACTGCGAAGTGGTTCTTCAGCGCATTGGCATGGAGAACGGAAAACTCGCAGCAACGGATGAAAAGCGGATTGTCCGGGCACGTTATGTGGTCGGTGCGGACGGAGCCAACAGCTTTGTGCGCAAAGCCAGCGACATCGAATTCGAGGATTTGGGGTTCCAGGAAGATTGGCTCGTCATCGACCTGAAACCGAACGAGGGCGTCACGCTCGACGTGCCTGACATCGGCCAATGGTGCAATCCGGCTCGCCCTACGACGATGGTTCCCGGTGGCCCCGGATACCGGCGCTGGGAATTCATGCGCCTGCCGCACGAAACGTTGGACGAAATGCAGAAGACGGAGAGAGTGTGGGAACTGCTTTCGCCGTGGGTCAGGCCGGATCAGGCAACCCTGGTTCGACATGCCGTCTATACGTTCCGCTCGTTGATTGCCAAAAACTGGCGCAAAGGGCGTGTCTTGCTTGCCGGCGACGCCGCGCACCAAATGCCGCCATTCATGGGCCAGGGTCTGTGTTCGGGCATGCGCGACGTTTGGAATCTCGCCTGGCGTTTCGATCTGGTTCTCAAGGGCATCGCTTCGCCCGATCTCTTTGACGGCTACACCCCGGAAAGACGCCCGCAGGTGCGCGCGATCATCGACGCGTCCATTGCGATGGGACGTCTCGTGTGCATCTCCGACCCGGCAGAAGCGGCAAAGCGCGACGAGGCGTACCTGTCCGGCCGTGTCCCGCCGCTTCCGCCGTTCCCCGGTCTGACCGACGGCCTGATCCGCGCGGATCAAAGCTCAGCAACGGGTGGCATTGCCGGTCAGTTGAGTGTGCACGGCCAGATCCGAAACGATAACGAAACGATGCGCTATGACGAAGCGATGCAGAACGGTTTCCACGTCATCGCACTCGATGCCGATCCGGAGATGCTGATCGACGCCGATTCGCTTGCGACGATTGCGAGCATCGGGGCGCAGACCGTTGGGATAACTCGAGACGAGAGCAAGGTGGTTGCCGGTCGAGTGCTGTTCGACGTCAGCGGCAAGTACAGCGATTTCCTGGCGAGGCACGGCGCGAAGGCAATGATCGTTCGGCCTGATTACTACGTGTTTGGTGCAGTCGAGTCACTGACCGAGTTGCCGGCACTGATTAGCCTGCTTGCTTCGGGACTGGAACTGGCATCGCAGAGGGGCACGAAACGGGATGCTTGTGATGCGGTAGCGGCGTTGTGAAACGGGGAGCGATGAAGAGACGCATCGCTCCCGATCAGCACAGGCGGTGTTGGCAGTCACTAAAAAAATAACGTCATGGAAAGGAGATCTTGATGAGGAAAGTTTGTTTGTACCTTGCTGCGCCGTTTGTTTTTGCGTCGGCCGCACATGCGCAGAGCAGTGTCACTCTGTACGGAATGATGGATGTCGGCCTGAGCTACGTATCGAACGCGGGCGCTGGACATTCATTCAATGCTGAGGATTCGATCTGGACGCCGAGCCTGTGGGGCATCCGCGGTTCGGAAGATCTGGGGGGTGGCTACAAAGCCGTTTTCCATTTGGCTTCGCAGTTCTCGGTCAACAACGGGAGCCTGGTTGCCGGCTCAGGCAATCTGTTCTCGCGGCAGGCACTCGTCGGGATCGAGAAGAACGGAATCGGGCAAGTTACGTTCGGCCGACAGTACAACCTGATGGCCGATTTTCTGTTCTTTCCTCCTGCCAAGCTCGACGGAACCTTTATGTATGGCGGCCTATACAACATGCGGCAAGGGCCGTTCTCCGCACTGGGTATCCCGCATAACCCGACGGGTTCGTTCGACTTCGACCAAACGGCCGGTACGTCTCAGGTTTCAAATTCCGTCAAGCTCACGAGCGAGAGTTTCGGCGGCTTGCGATTCGGCGTGTTGTACGGCTTCGGCAACACGGCCGGTTCGTTTTCGTCGAACAACACGGTTGGCTTCGGCGTGAATTACGCGATAGGGAGCTTTGGCATCGGCGCTGCGTATAACGAAACACGCTATGCCTCGATGAGCGATGGTCGCGACGGCATCCGGAACTTCGGCGTGGGTGTCGGCCAGGCGTTCGACTCCCTGTATCTCAATGTGTTGTACACCAATACGAGAAACACGCTGACAGGTGGCATGGTGCAGGTCGGCCAGGTCGGCGGTCTGTATTCCTTCAATTCGTTCTGGCGGCTGGGCCTGAACTATCAGTACATGAAGGGTAACGCCAAGCTCGAGCACAACCAGGCTCAGCAGATCACGTCCGCTTTGCAGTATTCGCTGTCCAAGCGCACGACACTGTACGTGGAGGGCGTTTATCAGTGGACGGGCGGCGATGTCGCAGGACAGCACAACGCCTGGGTCAACGGCGAGGCGCAGTCGAGCAGCACACGTCAGCTCATCGGTCGAGTTGGCATGCAAACGTTCTTCTGACGTGCAAAGAGAAAACCATCTGGAGACATGGATATGAACACGAACATCGGTGCCCGCTGGGACACCTCATATGAATGGAAAGCGGTACTGTTGCTTTCGCTCGGTTTCGGGCTGGTGGGTATCGATCGCTTCATGATCATGCCGCTCTTCCCGATCATGATGAAAGACCTTCAGCTCGACTATCAGGATCTCGGATACATCACGGGCGCGCTGTCGGTCGCCTGGGGGGTGTCCTCGATTTTTATGGGCAATCTTTCCGATCACGTGGGTCATCGTCGCGTGATCATCCCTGCGATCGTGGTGTTTTCTCTGCTGGCCGGGCTGAGCGGCGTGGCGACTGGTCTGGGTTCGCTGGTCCTTATCCGCGCCCTGATGGGGCTTGCCGAAGGCGCATGCACGCCGACTAGCATCACGGCAACGCTCGATGCCTCGCATCCGAGCCGTCATGGCCGTAACGTGGGCATTCAGCAGATGGCGCTGCCGCTATTCGGTCTGGGGCTCGCACCGATTCTCGTCACTCAACTGCTCAAGATCATGCAGTGGCATTCGATTTTCGCGATCGTGTCGATTCCCGGTCTCGTCGTTGCGTTCCTACTGTGGAAGGTACTGCGTGATACGAAAGCACCGAGTGCGGCGGTGCACACGCTGACGCATGACGCCACGGCGCATAAATGGAGCGATGTATTTCGCTACCGGAACATCCGTCTCAATCTGGTCGGCATGCTCTGCTGGCTGACTTGCCTGGTCGTGCTGACGGCACTGTTCCCAAACTATCTCGTGGACTATCTGCATCTGGACATGCAGCAGATGGGCTACGTGCTGTCGGCCATCGGTTTCGGCGGGATGTTGGGCACGGTGACAATGCCGGCACTGTCGGATCGTCTGGGGCGCAAACCGGTCATGGTTCTCTCGGTGATCGGCTGCGCGATCTTTCTGACGCTTCTTTCGCGAACCGGCGCGAAGCCTACCCAGTTGTTCGTCTACCTCATGATGACGCTGTTGTTCGTATTCAGCATGATCACACTGACGGTTGGCCCGCTGAGTGCGGAATCCGTTCCGGCCACGCTGATGACGACGGCATCGGGCCTCGTCGTCGGCGTGGGTGAAATCTTTGGTGGCGGTGTGGCACCGGCGGTTGCCGGATATGTGGCTAAACACTATGGAATCCAGTACATCCTCGTACTCGGCTTCATTGCCCTGGCGGTCGGCTTCTTCGTCGCGATCAGTCTGAAAGAAACGGCACCGTCTCTCGTAGAGAAGCGGGCAGCTATTGCGACGTGATGTCTGGTCTGTGGAAATTTGAGTGGGCGGTGCGGCTTACACCACAGTGGAAGATTTGACGTTTTGGTGTGAGCCCCCTCCTGACCCTGTCCCGAGGCGGAGAGTTCGCTGGGGAAATGCGAAGTGGTGCGCGGTCATGCCAGGGATAGCTGGTGTGACGTACAACGTACGGCCTAGCGTTTTGTTGGGAAAGTTTTTGCTGTGGTCGGCCGGCCGATCTATCGGATAACTGCCTTTCAGGTGCCTGAGAGAGGCTTGACGATGGTTGCCATGTACCGTTCTCGACAGCGTACCGCATCGAAGATTTACCGTTGGCCGGCCACAAAGACAAACGGGTTACGTGAAAATCACGTAACCCGTTGTTTTATTTGGTGCGGCTGCAGGACTCACGAATATACAACAATGCATTGAATTTAAATAATATATTATTATCTTAAAGAAATAGTACCAACAAAAGTACCAACAACCTCACTGAATGTCAGCGGCTGGCAGCGAACGTTGATGGACTCTAGCGCAATGGTCGCCGAGCCTACTTATGCTCACTGCATCCTCGTGAAGTTCAAATCTTGCGCCTCAGCGTGACTTCTTCGGCAACCCTGAGGCCCTCAGGACTGTCAAAGGTTGCCGTAATCATTGGCCCTCGCCGGAAACGGCCGTGGTCACGAGCGCAATACCGTCGCCAGCAAGCAAAAAAACAGAATCACGATTGTCGCCCCCATCGAAATCATGCCAATGTGGAGCTTCTGTACCTTCGCGCGGTAGGTACTCACTTCTGTCGTCAGGGTAATCAACTTCATTCGCAGCGTCGCCGCCTCCCCCTTTTGGGCGTTGGCTCGTTCGTTAGCAGCGACCATCTCACTGCGCATGCTCACCACACCTGCCTGTGCTGCCTGCAGGTCTCCGGCCAATCTTTGCTTCGAAAGGCGCAATGAAGCTACGTCGTCAATTGCCGTCTTAGCAGTAAGTTCTGCCCTTCGGGTCGTGGACATCGCCTCCGACAATTTAGCCTCCAAGTACTCAACGGAACTCGGATTACTCAGCACAACTGCCGACAGGAATCCTTTGTCGCTCTCGAGCATGCGTTTGATCCTCTGTCGGTAAGCTTCCTCTCTTTCATCGGTGGTACCAGTCTCGCCAAACTCATACAACAGCGAGTCGGGAATCGTTATTTCCACCATAGGAATCCGCTGCCGCCTGACTTCGTCGATTTTGCTGGCATCTACAAGGTGTGTTTTGTGAATCTCGATGTAGACTTCGTTCGACCACTTCACACTGAGTTCGGAGTCGCATTCGAATCTCAAGTAAAGATCGGCGAAGTAGCTTCCTCCGGAATACCGAATCTCTTTCTCGGTCTCCGCATGCGTCACCCTAATGCTATGGTCTCGAAACTTACCAAGGCTAAGCCTAGTTTTCTCGACCAATGAGATAGCCTCTTTGAAGAGCAAATGTTCCAACGACTCGCCCGCGCCACCGTCATGCTCGTCTGAGCTATTTATGTAGCGAAAAAACGGCATGTCTCCACGGGGATAGACGTGAGCCATGGGCTTTCTCCTCCCCTCTCTATGAAGGCTGTAGTAGGTTCGGCCGTTCGACCCGCCTCGATAGACGGCATCCCGCTCTTTTGCTACTGCCCACGCTGATACTCGCGCATTCCCCGTTGGCATCAAATATGCTCTGGTCTTCGTCACACCCATTCGAAACCTTTCAGCAACCGCTGCAAATTATTCAATTAATCGAATTATTCTGACCTGCAAGACAACGTACGCTACCGATGTTTGTAGTGGTCAACCCATCCCGGACATTGCGTCAAGTTTTTCTTCTGCTACGGCAGGAGCTAGCCTCTCGTCGCACACAACCATTTTTCGTCAAACAAACAACATGGATGACAGACTCGGCGCCTCCTCCCGTAGGCATCTAACATGCACCTTAGAAAAAAACTTTTGATTGCCATAGCCCCCCAAGATTGCGCACGCTACGGCAACACATACCCAATAGACGGTTCGATCTTTTGAACTCATTTTCTCCCATTGCTCTGGGGTTGGTCCTCCGCCTGCAGCCATAATTACCTCCCTTATTTCAACGGTTCCGTTACCTGAGTGGAATGCCCCCAAGGCTGTGCGCCGACGGTGAGCGGACCTAGCGTACCGATGCCAAATTCAATCCCGGTCGCCCCTCCGTACGAATGGGTGATCGCACCACTAACGTTAACCCTAAAAGGTGTTGGAATGGAAATGAACATCTGATTGCCGTCCCCTGCAAGGAAACTGCTAGTTCCTTTGGCGCTGTCAACACCAAAGATCCAGCCAACGGTGGCGCTTAAACCAGGCCGCCAAGAAATTGAAGATGGATTTGTTTGAGCCACGCCTCCTGATAGATAGGTAGATCCATCGTAGAAATTGATGACGCCGGTCACAACCCCAGATAAGGCTCCGGTATTCAATGTTCCGTAGTCGGGCTTAAGACCACGACCACTTGTGCCCAACCCTGCTGAATAGTCCCCCGTATTAAATCCCGGTGAAAACGGCCCGTTACCTTGACTATTCGGCAAATCGGCGTGCGAGCGCCCAATACTCTCAGACGACGATACGTTCCAGCTGTACGGCGAACTTCCGCCCCCAGTATTCGTTGCGATCAGGTCGCGCAACGCATCGGGAGGTGGGGATAGCATCGCAGCATTCTGGACAAGATACTTGTTTCCGGACGTATCGATGAAAACACGCATGCCGGTACTATCGTAAATCTCCTTTGCCTTTGTGTCGGCATTGAGCGGCACTACCATTCCCGTCCACGCGGTCTCACCGTAGGCGCTGTTATTGGCTGAGCGCATAGCATTCTCAATTTGATCTATCGAGATCGGAGATCCATCTTGGTTGACGATGCCTCGCCGTCACACCTCGCTCGCTGCCGCTCTCCGACTGCGGCAGCATGGGTGCGATGCCACCCGTGTTCTTGCCCGAGCTCGGCCCCGTCGTACGCTCGTTAGCGCCGCCGTTGCCGAACGTGCCCCCGCCGCCAAAGCCGAAGCTGTTCGCGCTGTAGTCGGAATGGTTCTGGATATCGGAGAACGTCAGCGTGCCCGTCGTCAGTTGGTTCTTCGACGGATCTGCCGTACTCGCGATGTACGCGCCCTTCAGATCCGTATTGCCCTTGACGTCGACGTCGAACCCGCCACCCACACTCTGTTGATGCGCCGAACTCTGGCTCATGTTCTGCACGCTGGCGATGTTCAGATCGCCGCCCACACGCGTATTCACCTTGTCCGCACTCACGTTGCCGCCGACGATATTTGTATCGCCGCCGCTCACAATCACTGCCGTCTTGCCCGTATTGATGTGAGAGTTTTTTAAGAATATCGAATGATAATTCTCGTCGATTACTCGTTATGGCAAACACCAAGTCCGAATCACTTCGCCGTTTCGTATTATTTTTATAAACAAAATTCATTAATTACCGATGAATTCCGATCATTCTAAGAATTTTTGCAACACCACCATCATCCTTCTTTTTTTCAAACATGAAATCGTAAGAATTTTTATATTCTGGCAGTGGCCTTACAGGGAGCAAATTTGCGGGAATCAATGAACTTTCAAATTCCACCTCAATCCCGTGCCTCCAACATATTTTCGCCTCCAAAGTTGCCGCAACAGAGAGCACTCCATCAACCACCGGACGCAAAGGTTTTTCCGACACCTTTTCCGAAATAGATTTTTCAAGCCCCCTTACATCCCGAGCAATCAACAGGGAAAAAAAATCCCTACCATTTATCGCATTACTTCTCCAGTCCTTTCTACCGTTCTTAGAAATTTTATAAATTTTATTTTGCAGCTCATCCCAATTAGATCTAATTGCCAATTGGTACATATGAGATACAAACTGATGAAGCAATGGATTATTTTTGTTTTTTGAAAAACCTTCACCATCAAAATTACATATATCAAACAAAATAGAATCACAATCCGACATCAACGAGCAAAATATTTCAATATCTGTCGAGAACGCATTCGCCCCCCCACTTTTCAAAATCTCTACCGTAAGCTCGCTCGCAGCATAGAGATTTTTCTTTAAACTCAACTCATCCCCACCCGAAAAATAATCATATATCGCAACATTCAGATGATCTGACCTCAACATTGACAAAAAAGCCGGTGAAACCACGATCTTTCCATTATAAAATTTTCTCTCAACTTCACTTAAGCTTTGTTTTGAAGCTTCGTATCCATGTATATTTTTACGAAAAAATTCGTCATTCATGTTTCACCTCACTTTAGTCTGACCGCGGTCACGCCATCCGAATTGACACCTGCCACAATCTTCACCAATCTATTCTCCTCGATCGCGGATCGAATCGCAGCAGCAGTCGCTCGTTGATCATTAGATCCTCGACCCAGTCGATCAATAGCCGATTCTATCCATCCGTCACTCATCTGCGTCGGAAGATTTCCACTCTCGGCACTCAACTTGATCGACCCATTACTCTTCAACGGCTTAACCTCCACCACATAGAGAGTGTCACCCTTGATGTACACACCATCAAAACAATTGCTGCCACCACACTTCCCTTCCATCGATTTGAAACCATTCCGTACGAAATAGTTATTGACCACATACTCCCGAAGATCACCTTGAAGGGCAGTATTGGCGACCGTATCCAATTGTGACAAGAGTGTACGATCGGCGGACGTAAGTCGAAGTTGCGTGCTTTCCCGTGTGATCTGCTGCGCGCTAATATTCCCCCCGGCTGAAGCGGAGGCACGCCCTAAGATTGCGATATCTGTCGACGACAACAGTCGCCCAAGTGTGCCAATCAGCGTATCAACAAGTTTCCCTCCGATGAGCCACTCTTCCAGTGGGTAGACCGGTTGTGCCGCGCCGTTAGGAGTAGCTAGATAAGTTAGACGACTCTGATCTCGCAACTCCATCCCCAGAATGATCGATCCCGGTGGTTGACTGCCAAGTAAGTAGTTTGTGTATGGGTTGGCTCGCTGTTCGCCCGTCGCACTGAAATAGGTCTGCGGAGATCCATCAGAGATCACAGGACTTCCTTTAACAAGGATTGTTTGCCCCATGAATGATGAAAGCATGTCCTGCGCTTCTTTCATGCTCGCAAGGTACTGCGCTACACCTCCTTGAGCACCGATACTATTGTTGCTCCCTGCCGCTTGCATCATCCTCTGAAGGTAGACCAGGTTTTTCTCATTTTCCGCATCGTCAACTAGCCCCCTGGCAGTGCGTTCGAGGACATCTGTCCAGTAGACAGTGGCTTGCCCGATACAGGCAGCATCTCCCTGACATACTTGCTCGGCCTTTTCACTCGCCAGCTTCGAGATGACGACGCTCTCTTGAGAATGCAACTGCCGGTTAAACCGATCAACGTTATACCCGGTGAACGCCCCAGAACTTCCACCAACCGCTGCCCCCACCGCAGTGCCAACGCCCGTCGCCACAATCTGTGCCAACGCCTGATCAATGTCGGCATTTCCCATCGGATGTGCCTTCTGAATGTTCTCGCTCAGTTCGTTCAGCGCGCCACCAAGCTTCGACGTAAGCCCTGCGCCTAGCGCACCACCCAGGGCATTCCCGCCTCCTAAGCCTGCGATGATCGCTCCACCTGCCGCGTGCATTGCCGCACGGTAGTCACCGCCCTCCTTCCAGTCGTCAGCTTCCTTCTGATACTGCGCCTTCAACTCCGGATCGGTCGTGGCATCGGCTAGCTTTTGCGCAGCCTCTCGCTTCTTATCTGCATACGTCCCGATATCCCGCGCCACCGCTTCCCCGGCCGCCGTCGCGGCCGCCATCAGGCGCGACTGATCGTTAAGCAGGTTCTGCAAATCCGGTGTGCGGTTCACCGTTTCGTTCAGGTTCGACGTGTCGCGGTTCAGACTGGCGAGATCCTGCGTCTGATTCGCGCCGTTCGTCAGCGTGATCGTGCCTTCGCTCACGCCGCTGCGCGTCACACCTCGCTCGCTGCCGCTCTCCGACTGCGGCAGCATGGGTGCGATGCCACCCGTGTTCTTGCCCGAGCTCGGCCCCGTCGTACGCTCGTTAGCGCCGCCGTTGCCGAACGTGCCCCCGCCGCCAAAGCCGAAGCTGTTCGCGCTGTAGTCGGAATGGTTCTGGATATCGGAGAACGTTAGCGTGCCCGTCGTCAGTTGGTTCTTCGACGGATCTGCCGTGCTGGCGATGTAGGCCCCCTTCAGATCCGTATTGCCCTTGACGTCGACGTCGAACCCGCCCGCCCCCGCCTGAATCCCCGATTGCTCAACAACACCGGCGTAGTTGCCGCTCGCATTGCCGCGTGAATAGCCGAAGCTGCCCGACGCGCCTCCCATGCTGAGGCTCAGACCACCCCCCATGCTTTCCTGATGCGCCGAACTCTCGCTCGTGTCCTGCACGCTGGCGATGTTCAGATCGCCGCCCACACGCGCAATCACCTTGTCCGCATTCACGTTGCCGCCGACGATATTCGTATCGCCGCCGCTCACAATCACCGCCGTATTGCTCGCATTGATATGCGAGTTATTCTGGAAAGTCGAATCCGAGTTGGCGTCGCCGTTGGACTTCGAGAACGATGCCGATACACCCCAGCCACTCGTGCCGAACGACACACCAAAACTGCCGCCCTTCGACTCGTTGTCGCTGCGCGTCGACTCCGTGTCCTTGCTGCTGAGCACATTGACCTGGTTGTTGGCTTGCAGAAGGACATCCTTCGCATCGATGTTCGATCCGATGATGTTGACGTTGCCTTTACCAGAAGCCGCATCCCCGGTGGCAATGAATGCGGCGGTGCCTCCTGCCTTGATGTTGCTTGCGACGTTTTCCGTGCTATCGAACGACGACGTCGACTTGCTGCTCGACGAACCCCAGCTCAGTTCCACCTTGGCTTCAGGCTTCGCCGCCGATTTCGGGTCAGCAAGCATATCAACCGCTCGCGTGGCCTCGTTGTAAGCGCCATAAGCGCCACTTGCCGCAGCGTATCCACGCAGCGCCGAGACACGCGCATCACCCCCGGAATCCGCTGCGGATTTGACCTGATTGGTGACGTTTTGAATCGCATCAATGACCGGCGACTTCACCGCCAGCGTAAAACCCGAGCTCTTGAACTCATGCGTCTCGTCATGATGCTGCTGATTGAGCGCCGATTCGATCGTGACGTTTTGACCGATGCCAGTAATATCGCCAGCCGCCATGATGTCGCTGCCTCTGACCAGCAGGTCGTTGCCCGCCACCACGCTGACATTGCCGTTCAGGCTGCCCACCATGCTGCCTGTCTGCGTCACGCTGCTGTCGTTGGTTCGATCGCGTTGCTCGTTCTTGCCGTACGAAATACCCACACCGCCCGACGAACCCAATCCGGAACTCTTCTTCTCGTAGAACGAGCTGCTCTGGCTCTCGTTCTGCGCCGACTCGATGCGCACGTCGCGTCCGGCCTGCAAGGCGACGTCCTGCGTGCCAACGACCGTTGACCCACTCACGACGAGGTCTCGTCCGGCCGACACCCCGACCGCATTGCCCGACACCGTCGAGCCCACCGCAATCGTCTGATGTGAGCTGGACGAAGATGTCTCCTCCGTTTTGGAGAGGAATCCCGAACTGCTGTCGTGCTGCCATTTCTGGCTGTCGTGGGTCTCCGTCACCGTGCCAATATTGACGTCGCCCGTCGCCGCCAATGCGATGGTTCCATTACCCTGCGACGACACGGATGAACCCAGCACCGACAGATTTCCGGTGCCCGACGAGGCCGCGACCGGACTGATCTGATACGCACCAAGTACGCCACCGACCGCGCTCATCTGCCCCGCGCCGATCAGCACGTGGTTGCCTGCGCTCACGGAGGCGCCATTGACCGCCTCATCCAGAGACGATTTGGTGTACTGCAACGAGCCACCGAAGGAGCGCTCATCGTGCGTATGCGAATCCTTGACCGCCGTCACCGTGACATCATTGCCCGCGAGTACCGTCGCATTGCCACCCGCGGCAACTGTCGTTCCGCTCAACGTGGTGTCGCGCCCTGAGACCGTCGTCAGATTGCCTCCAGCGGAGATCGCACTGCCGACGTTCTGCACAATGACGTCGTTCCCTCCGTTCTGTCCATCGGTCGTACCGACGGTCTGCGACTGGCCGACCGTCAACGTGTTTGCGTTGATGTCACGCCCCGCCGCGACCACCACAGCGCCATCGCTGGCGATCGCGCCCGCATTAAGGGTGACGTCGCGCGCCGCCACGACGGTGGCGCTGTTCGATCCCGAGATGATGCCGACCGCACCGATACCTGTGGCCGACGCCGACGATGTAAAGCTTCCGCCGTTGTCCGTCCCTGCCGTCTGGGTGAGCGTGGTCGACTCGTTGATGAGGTCACGACCGGCCTGCACTACGACGTCCTTGCCGCCGACGCGTCCGCCGGTGTTCCGGATATCGCCGAGCGACGAAAGCGCGGTCGTGCCACCGCTGCCGATGACGCCGAGGTTGACGATGGCGTCGCCGAGAATCGTCGTTGCCGTGTCGCTGACGATCTGGCCACTGTTCTTCACGTCGCCCGTCGCAGCGAGCTTGACGCTGCCGCCCGAGACCAGCGCGCCCGTGTTCGTCAGATCGACGGTATTGGCCTGCGCCAGATATACCTGCGGCACGAGCACGGATTGCACCGAGCCGTCGGGCAACGTGACGTCCTGAGAAACCAGCCACACCATGTCGCTGGTCAGTTGCTTCATCTGGGCATCCGACAGCCCCACACCCACGCTCAGCCCGAATTGCTTGCCGTAGGTCACGCCGTTGTTGAGTAGCGCCGTGTACTCATCGAGATAGTTCGTGTAGTCGGCCAGCAGTGTCTTGCCGGTCAACGCCGTAATCTGATCCCGCACCAGTTGCGTTTCATAGAAGCCGTCGCCGATGCGCTTCTGCGTTGTCTGCGGATCGAGATTCAGTCCAGTGAGCATGTAGTCGCTGGAGATGAATTTGCCGTAATCGGTGAAACGCGAATCCGTGGCGACGAGATAGGCCTGCCCCGGTGCCGAACGCAATTGGAACAGCGCGTTTTTTGGCAACGTCAGGCCGGGAATCGCCTGCGCAGACGAGCCTAGGGTCTGACGGTTGACCACCGCGCCCGACAAATTGCCCAACTGCGTTCCCGTCGCATTCCCCCCGGTCACACCTGCACTACCCACCGTATTACCGGAACGGTCCACACTCGACACTGCGATATTCCGGCCGGAGGATTGCACCGACTGATTACCCACGGCAATCGCGGGAAGCGACGCAAGTGTGGTCGGTGGCAACGGCGTGACGGGATAGGCCACCGTCTTTTGATCGCTGTCGCCGCCCGATTTCTGATGCCAGTAGAAAGTCGACGTCTGCGTTTGCGTCACCGTCTCTTGCAACGTGATACCAACGTCGTTGACGGACCCGCCGGTCGCCCGTCGAATGAGGTCGCGCCCTGCCGTCATCGTCGACGACTGGTTGTTGATCGCACCGCCATCGGCATTGATGCGAATCGATCCTTGCGCCTGGAGCTTCGCTTCGGGAGATGCGCTAATGAGTTCGTCGCGCGTTCGCGTCGTCGTGACGATGCGCGTGATCTCGTTGTAGTCGCGCTGGTCGATCCCCAGATCGCCGCGCGAGATCGCCTGATCCGGCCGAATCATCGTATTCGGGTCCCAGTCCGGCCAGAACACGATACGGTAGCTGTCCCCGTTATCGACGATGCTGTTGAAGTACTGGGTCGGGTTCTTGCCGACTTCGCGTGTCTTAGTGGACGATCCACACTGGCCATGGTCGTCGCACGCCCCCTGTCCTTGCGTCGTCATGTCTTGATAAGACTCTTCGAGCGGCTTCGTCAGACTGAAGGTCTTCGCCGCGAGATCCACATTCGTCACCTGCGACTTCGGAATGTTGACCGTCAGCGGTCTGGCAAGCTTCTCCAGAAGTGAGGACGATATCGGCGCTCTGCCTCCGCTCCAGAACCATTCGGGGAACGTCAGGCTCATGTGCATCATCGTTTCATCGCCACCAGTCAGCCCCGCCGTGTAAAGACTGAAACCTTGCGTCGTGGACTGTGGCGTTCCGGGCTGCGTCACGATGCTGGTGCGCGAGTTGTTGATGACGCGAGCCGCAATGTCCAGATTGCCATCGGCAACGATGCTGGCTGAACGGTTGATCAGCAACGCCATCTGATTGGCGAGCAGCCCCTGCCCATCGCGTGTGCCGTCATGCGCAATCTCGATGTCGCCCGTGCTGTAGAGCAATGCCCCGTCGTAGTTGGAGACGGAATTCGACGCATACAGCGCGAGTCGCTTCGCGCCCCCGATGATCGCCGACGCGCTGTTGTTCTCGATATCGACGGCATTGATCTGCACATCGTTGCCCAGCACACCATAGCCATTGAAGAAGTAGTTCGCCTTGAGTCGAACCGTATCGCCACTGATGCTGCCGGAGTTGGAGAACAGGCCCGCGGCACTCAGTTGTGTCGTCGTCGCATTGATCGAGCCATTCGCGTTATTGATGATCTGGGCGGCTTGTACGTCGAGCGTGCCGGGCGCCGTTAGCGTGCCATCGTTGGTGAAGCGCCCCGTTGACGTCAACTTGAGTATGCCGTCCGCACGCAGACGGTTGGCGGATGCGTTCACGTAGTCGCCAACGGCAGCAAGCGTCAGATTTCGACCGGCCGTCATTTGTCCGGCACCGTTCATGGCGCCGCCCACACCCACGTCGCGGTTCGAGCGGATGACCCCGCTTCCGTTATCGAGCGACGCGATCTGCAACGAGACGTCGCCACGACTTTCGATGGTCCCGCCCGAATTGGTCACGCGCGCGGTGGCTGGCGTCACCGTCAGCGATGTGCCGCCGAACAACTGCCCCGCCGAGTTGTCGAGCAAGCCGACGACACCCAGCAGAACATCTCCGCCGCCAATGATCTTGCCTCCGGAGAGGTTGCTCAGAGTCGCCGCATCGACGCTCAGCCTGCCGTTGCCACCGATCGTTCCTCCGGCATTGCCGACATCCCGAGCCGCCGTCACAGTAGTGTCGCCGTCTCCGGCATTCGTCAGTTGCCCGGCGGCATTCACGAGGCTACCGACGGTCACCGTCAGTGCATCGTGCGCGCCATTGGCACTGATACGACCGCTGGTGTTGGTGAGCGTGCCGTTGGCATCCAGCTTGACGGCTCCCCCCGACTGCATCGATCCTGCCGCGTTGTCGATGTCGGTGTCCGCCGCAACCGTCAGACTATTCGCGCCGTACACGACCCCGCCGCTGCGATTGACGATGTTCTTCGTCGCGGTGAGCCATACGACATCGCTCGCGCTAAGTTCTCCGCCTGTGTTATCGATGCGCGCCGCAGAGATCCGAAGCGCACCCAGACTGCCCAGCAGCCCCGTCATGTTCGTGACGTCGCCAGTCGATATGACCGACAACGTACCGTTGCCGAGATGGCTGATCTTCCCTTGATCGTTGACCAACTGTCCGACGTTCAGTGTCAGCCCGCTGGCCTTGGTTGCCACCGTGCCTGCAGTGTTGTCCAGCACCCCACCGACTTTGACGGTCTGCGCCGAATCGCCGTACTGCTTGATCTCTCCCGAACGGTTGGACGCATCCCCCAACACTGTCAGCGACAGGGTGTCCGCGTCGATCAGTCCATGATCGTTGACGAGTTGCCCGGCGCGAAGCGTCGATGTCGTCGCGGAAATCGCGCCCTGACGATTGGTCAGAACACCTTCGGCGCTCACGTCGATTTGCTCGCTGGAAAGTGTTCCGTTGGTGTTGTCCAGTTGTCCGGACGTAAGGGTCATCGTCGTCCCGGCGACGAGTTGCGCAGCATTGATCAGCGAACCGGCATGCAGACGCAGGTCGCCGTTGGTGCCGATGACCCCTCCGGGGGCGCCGAGTCCGTTCGCGCCCGCCGCGTTACGCAATTCGCCGTCGATATCGATGGACGTTCCGTCGCCGCCGAGCGATACGACGCGTCCGGCGGTGTTGTTCAGCGCTGCCCCCCTGACCTTGAGAAGCCCGCCCGATTGAAACAGACCGCGCTGGTTGTCGAGATTTGCTCCCGTGACGTCGAGCCGTGTTCTCGCGGCCGTTTGTGCGTCGTTGTTATCGATACGGCCCAACGCCGCCAATGTGATCGTGTCGGCCGACAGCGCGCCATTAGCGTTGAGAAGACCTTGCGCCGCCTTCACGCGCAGCGCATTGGAAGCGGTGACAATGGCACGCTGGAGGTCGATATCGCCGGCCTGTGACGTCAGCGACAGGCTTTGACTGGCATCTGTACGGCTACCGGAAAGGTCCAGCGTATCGGCAACAACTGTCATGTCGCCACGCGCGACGTTGCGGCCCGTTGCAACCACTTTTCCGGATGCCGTCACTGTCAGACTACCTGCGAGCGTCGCCTGACCGTCGGCATCGATACCGGCACCGAGCGTGCCGCTCGATGTCAACCCGGCGGCCTGCGCGATCAGATTCCCCGCGGCGCTCAGCACACCGCTGTTATCAAGGATGCCGCCAGTGCGGACGTCTGCAAATCCGCCCGCGTAGACACTGCCCTGATTGTCGATACCTGCCCGGGCGTTCAAGCTCACATTGCCCGTCGCCTCAGTCTTTCCAGTCGTGACGAGCTTGCCCTCGGTCGTCAACGTGAGATCGCCAGCCTGCGCCGCGATCACGCCCTTGTTGGAGACGCCGACACCGTTCTCCGTGCCCACGAGAAAGATGCGTTGCGCGTACATCCCGCCCAACTGACCGACGTCCACTGCCACATCCGGTGCGACACCGTCGCCCGTCGTCTTCTGCACCGCAAGCGTTTCGTGATCGACACGATTCGTGCCCGTCACCACATTGAGTTGCTTTGCATGCAACGCAGCGTTGACCTGAACGGCACGTGCGATGAGGTCGACCTGATCGACATTCGCCGCGTTCAGCCCGTCTCCCTGAATCACCAGACGTCCGCCGTTGACCTGATAGCCAGCGAGGCTGCCGTCCGCACCCATGATTGGGATACCGGTGGTCAGCACCGCACGCGTGGTGTTGATGAAACCCCCACCGTCGACCATGATTCCCGCGCTGTTCGCCACGACGACTTGCGCGGCCTTGCCCGCGACTTCGAGATAACCCCGTAGCTGACTCGGGGAATTGCTGTTGACCTGATTCAGGATCACGCGCGCAGCCTGATCCCGAGCGAGATTGGGGTTGCCGTTGACGTACCCCGCTTGCTGCGTGTTCACGATCGTCGGCGAGTTGTTCAGGATGACACCCTGACGCGGCACGTCGAACTGCGAATAGACGTTTTTTGATACGCCCGCGGCCGTAGGCGTGGTGATATTGACCTGCTGCAAACCGTTGGCGGTTTGCACAACACTGGGCCCACCCGGCGCCGGGACAACCTGCGCCCGAACCGAAATCGGGGCAATGATCTGCGCAAGCACCAACGCACGTACCAGGCCGTGCTGCAGCCCAATTTCCAAGGGGCTTCCCCGAAGCGCGCCCCGCGCGCGCCGATTCGTGTGTTTTTTCATCTGATCTTTGTACGACTGTTTTTTGTTAGGGTCTTTGCCCGATGCTCTACTTCTATCGTTACAAACTTCGCATGCCGAATATTACTAAATTTTTCATTATTATTTCGCTATGCCAAACTATCTTCCGAAAAGTAATCAATAGCGGTAACATCCGGAAAAACTAATAATCCGAATTTTTATCGCCGGGGATTCAAATGCGCTTCGACACCTGATTCAAGGTCGTCCAATAGGACACGCCTCCTGTCTTTGACTTCGCTTTTCGATCCACCACTTCGGGTCGGGCTGGCGCTCGTCTTGTCTCCGAGAATCCTTTTCAGTTGCCTCGTAATGACTTTCGCATCACGTTGGTCCACAGCACAGCTTCGTCGCCTGGCTTTGGCTCTGCTCTCCCTCCCGCTGTCATTCGAGGCCACGGCGCAGCCGTCGCCCGCGCCGGTCATCGATGCGGCTGCGTCGAATGCGCGACAGCAGCAACTGCTCGAGCAGCAACGTCAGGCACAGGAGCGCGCCGCCGCGATCAATACGCCAACGGTGCGCTTGGCGCTTCCGGCTGCAGACGGATTCCCTGCGCTTCCCGTGGAGTCCCCATGTTTTCCGGTCGAGAGGTTTTCGCTGCACGCTCCCGAGACACTCCCGCAACGTGCGCAAGCCGCTGGTGCGTCATTGCTTCCTCTTGATCCATTTGCGTTCGCAACGGACTGGCTCGCGCACTATCGGGGCGAATGCGTCGGCCGCGAGGGCATTGCAGCGATAACGGCGGGGCTCACTAAGGCGATTCTGGCCAAGGGCTATGTGACGACACGCGTTCTCGTGCCCGAGCAGGACCTGACGACCGGAGAACTGAAGCTCATGCTCGTTCCCGGCATCATCGGGGACATCCGCTTCTCCGATGCATCGCAATACGGCACCTGGCGTACGGCGTTTCCCACGCGCCCGGGCGATCTCCTCGAACTGCGAGACCTTGAGCAGGGGCTTGAGCAGATGAAGCGCGTCGCAAGCCAGGACGTGACGATGCAGATCGTGCCGACGGAAGTGCCCGGAGAAAGCGATGTCGTCATCGACATCAAGCGAACAGAGCGATGGAGTGTCGTCGCCTCGGTCGACAACTCAGGGGCTCGCGATACAGGGAAATTACAGGGTAACCTCGCCCTCGGCATCGACAACCCCCTGGGTCTGAACGACATCCTGAACGTTGGTGCGACACATGATCTCTCGCTCGCTGACAAACGCTTCGGGTCGAACGGGTGGAATGCTTTTTACTCGATTCCGTGGGGATTCTGGACCGCTACAGTCGCGGCTTACGCCAATCGGTATAACCAGCAAATTGCAGGCGTGAACGATACCTTCGTGACGCGTGGACAGTCGCAGAATCTCGATTTCAAACTGTCGCGCGTACTTCAGCGCAGCCAGAGCAATGTGCTGAGTGCGCATGTCCGATTGAGCAAGCGCTTTGGACGCAGTTTCCTCGAGGATGCTGAAATCGATCAGCAGTACCGGAACAACACTTTCATCGAGTTCGGGATCTCGGATCGTCACTACATCGGCGCCGGGCAATTTGACGGCACCCTTGCTTATCGGCAAAGTGTGTCGGGGCTTGGGGCAGCGCCGGATAACGCCTTGCCTGGCACGCCGACGTATCGCTTCAAGATGGCGGTACTTGACGCGAACCTCTCGCTACCGCTCGGCCAGTTGCCACTGCGTTACGTCACCACGTTCCACGGCCAGTTCACCAACGACGTTCTGCACTACATCGACGACATGAGTATCGGCAGCCGCTATACGGTTCGTGGCTTCGACGGCGAAACATCTCTCGCGGCCGAGAAGGGGTTCTATTGGCGCAATGAGCTGCAATGGACGTTGGGCACATCCGGTGTGTCGTTGTTTGCGGGTGTGGACTATGGCCGTGTCAGCGGTCCCAACGCGCAATACTTGGCTGGGACACAACTTGCGGGCGCAGCCATTGGCGTACGCGGCAATACCAAACTCCCGTTCGGCTTTGTCGCTGGTGAAGTATTTGTCGGCACCCCTATCTATAAGCCCACTTCCTTTCAAACCGCACACACTACGGTCGGATTCTCGCTTACCGCACAGTTCTGATCGCGCATAGCGCGCGGACCACAACCAAAAATCAGCATCACCCGTTCGCAAGGGAACGTGTAACTCTCAACTAATATGGGAGCAGGTACCGCGATCAACCTGCCAACGCGATTGCACATTTTTTTAACGTGTCCGTTGCTACTTCGTCAGAGAAACAATCAAGAACTTGTTGGTGAGCACGCTGCCGCCGACGTTCAGCTTCAGTTGATCCATCTTTTCGCAGGCATAGGCCTTCCCATCCGTTTTTCTGACGGCGCGACGGAATGCTCGGTAGCTGATCCCAAGTAGCGCCGGGTAGAGCGGCAGCATCAACCATTGCGACGACGCACTCTTCTCGGTTCGATGAACCTTCATCGAGCTAAAGCCAGCGAGTATGGACAACGTCCGAAGCTGCTGCGCTCCGATCAGGAACAAGTGACCGTAATACCGTTTGTCGCCAGACTCTCCCCACACACTCTCCATTGAGCTTGGCGGTGTTCCCGACGTCCCCCCGTCTTCAGTAGCACTGAGCTCTAGAGTCCGAGGGTTAATGTAACTGCTTTTCCGCCAGGTTCCGGGCGTAGGTTGCCGGCGTTAATCCGCCCAGTGATTTCTTCGGCCGCTCCTCGTTATATTCCCGTCGTCATGCCTCGATCACCACCTTGGCATGCGGCAGGCTGGTGAACCAGTGTTCGTTCAGGCATTCATCCCGGAAGCGTCCGTTGAACGATTCGATGTAGGCATTCTGGTTGGGTTTGCCCGGCTCGATCAGGAACAGTTTTACGCCTCGCTCGTGCGCCCAGTTCAGCATCGCCCGACCGCAAAATTCCTTGCCGTTATCGGCACGAATCGCTTGCGGCAAACCACGGCGCAATGCCACACGATCCAGAATTCGCGTTAGCGCTAGCCCCCCAATCGCCCGCTCCGGCACAATGGCCACAGCCTCATGCGTGGCGTCATCGACCACTGTCAGGTTCTTGATGACACGGCCTTCCGCCGTTCGGTCGAACACAAAATCCATCGACCAAACCTGATTCGCAGCCGACGGTCGCCCCAGCGGCTGACGATCCGATACCGGCACCTTCTTGCGCTTGCGGCGACGCACCTGCAACTTCTCTTCGGCATACAGCCGCTCAACCCGCTTGTGGTTGACTGTCATGCCTGACTGCCGCAGCTTCAGATAGATCATGCCCGAGCCATAGCGACGATGCCGCTGAGCCAAGGCCACGATCTGCGCTCGCAGGGCCTCATTGCGATCCGGCGATGGTTGATAACGATAGGCGCTTGCGCTCATGCCGATTACCCGCAGGGCCAGGCGTTCGCTCAAGCCACTATCGGTCATATGGCGCACCAGCTCTCGGCGGGACGGTGCGCTCACCACTTTTTTCGCAACGCCTCGCGCGTCACCTCATTCTCCAGCAGCGATTCCGCCAGCAGTTTCTTCAACCGGGCGTTTTCGGCCTCCAGATCCTTCAGCCGCTTCGCGTCGGATACATTCATGCCGCCGAACTTACTGCGCCATAGGTAGTAACTGGCCTCGGAGAAGCCGTGCTGGCGGCATAGTTCCTTGACCGGTATTCCCGTCTCGGCTTCCCGCAGGAAGACGATGATTTGCTCGTCGGTGAATCTCTTCTTCATGTCCAATCTCCTGACTACGTGATTGGACTCCAAATCGCCGCGCCACTCAAATCGGGGGAGACGTCGGAAGCCCAACGCATTATTCGTATCAGCGAAGAAGTCCGCATTTCGTTGGAACGTCCTGTCGAAAGTTGCGCAGAAGTGGTGGCGAAGGAGGATCGCGCTGCTAGCCTGACAATTGAAAAGCTCACGTCGTCAAAACTTGGTAGACGTCTTGGCATGCGCACGAACGAACTTCTGGAACGTGCTGTCGCTGCCGGGTACTTAGAGTTACAACACGGCGAATATGTCCTCTCGACTCAAGGGGCAAGTGCGGGCATCGAGTTTGTCGCGAAGTCCCGGCATGGTGCTTATTATCTGTGGCCTGAGAACATCTCACTCTGACAACCCGACAGCAAATGACGACGAGGTTTTACCTGCGTCTCGTCGTCTTCCCTCCACCATGACTGAGCATTACGTTCGAAGGCGAGGCGTCAAAGTTACGCCAACCAAGTAGATTCGGCAGGCGTTTAGATTTCCTATTTCGGAAAACTTGTCCGGACGACTGCCGTTTCACTTCATGCCGCTCATCGGCTTCACACCACGCGGCGCCCAACCAAAAGCACCAATATGGTGCAATTATGGAAGCGTTGGATCACTCTCGCGCGGCCGCCATTACGCTTACGACGGATAAGGGGGAGCATCCCACTGTTGAAGTGCCTCCGGCAGCGCTGAAGCTGATCGGCCAGTTGCTAGGAGCGATGAGCGAAGGGCGTTCGATTCTCCTTAGCCCGGCTAACCGTGAGTTCACGACAGTTGAGGCGGCAAATCTTCTTAACGTTTCACGTCCATTTCTCATAAAGGAAATAGAGGCCGGAAGATTGCGACATCGAATGGTCGGGACTCACCGTCGAATCGCGTTTGAAGACCTCATGGCTTACAGAGACGATATGCGAAGCAAACAGACAACTGCCTTAGAACGGATGGCTGATAACGCGCGTGAGCTGGGACTCGACTACTGATGGCAGGATACGCACGCTATACGGCTCTTCTTGACGCATGTGTCCTGTTTCCGCTTGCAACGACTGACGCGCTGATGAGTTTGGCGACTGCTGGCTTCTTTGCTGCGAAGTGGACCCAAATGATTGAGACTGAATGGATCGCGTCGCTTGAAGAACAGCGCCCGGAACTCAAAGGCAAGCTTCAATTCCGCAGAGATTGCATGCGTGACGCAATTCCAGACTGGGAGGTACCGGAGGCTGCATGGACGCCTCTCATCGGGAGCTTTACTTTGCCAGACCCTGTGACGATAGGCATGTCCTCGCCGCCGCCATTGCGGGTCACGCAGATTGCATCGTGACATCGAATCGTCGCGACTTCCCCGATGCAATCGCATCGGAATACGGTCTTGAGATAGTCGATCCAGACAGGTTCATCATCAACCAATGGGATCTGGATTCGGTTGGGGCAATGACGGCGTTCAAGCAAATGCGTGCCAGACGTCGAAAGCCACAATCCAACGTGGAAGATTTCGCCCAAGCTCTGGAGCGCAGCGGTCTTCCGTCAACCGCTCAACGCATTCGTGACGCCGCAGACTTGCTCTGACCCCGCGTGATCAGGTGACAAAATAAACGGGCTTGTCGGCGGATTTGTAGAACTGCGGCGCGTTTGTAGAACAAAAAAAAGCGGGTCCCATTTCTGGGACCCGCTTCGGTATTTGGTGCCGGCTGCAGGACTCGAACCCGCCACCTGATGATTACAAATCAGTGGAGAATGGTATTTCTCGACATTGATCGATGTCCGAGAAATCGACAAACCGTTATAAATAAAGGATTTTTTGCATCGCATGACGATGTCCGCATTGACCGAGATTGATCGAATGCCGCACAATCGGGTTACATGGTGGTTACATGCAGCCATGCAACCCGACTTCCCGATTCAGAATGGCCAAAGTCAACTTCACCTCCGCGCGCGTAGATGCGCATCAATGCCCTCAAGACAAAGCACAAGCCTTCCTCTGGGATTCTGCGTCGCCCGGCCTTGGGTTACGCGTTACCGCAGGTGGAGCCAAGTCCTACATCTTCCAAAGCAAGATTCACGGGCAAACAGTTCGCCTAACCATCGGCGACCCGCGTAGCTGGACCATCAGCAAGGCCCAAGAAGAAGCACGCCGACTGCAAACACTCGTCGATGCCGGCCATGACCCGCGCGAAGTGAAGGCGGAGCAGCGTGCCAGCCATGAGGCCAGGCGAGCAACGGTAATCCGTGAAAGCGTGATTGTCGCGGACGCGTGGGCCAACTATCTCGACGCCCTACGCACCAAGATCTCGCCAAAGACAAAGAAACCGAGATCCCCCGGCTATATCAATGATCACCTCAAACTCGCCGCACCAGGCGGTGAACTGACCAAACGCGGCCGCAAGCAAACGGAGCGCGGGCCGCTTTACTCGCTGATGGCCGTAAAGCTGTCCAGCCTTACGGCCAAGACAGTCGGCGCATGGCTGGAATCCGAAGCGCCAGCCCGGCCGACCAGCGCCGCCTACGCATTCCGCATGCTCAAGGCATTCGCGAAGTGGTGCGAAGGCGAGGACAAGTACGCAGGCATCATTCCATCGGATTGCTGCACCTCCCCCAAAGTCACCGGGGCCTTGCCTGGCATTAGCACCAAGGAAGGCGACAGCCTGCAAAGAGAGCAACTCGCCGCATGGTTCTCCGCTGTCCGCACTTTGCACAATCCAGTGCAATCTGCATACCTGCAGGGCTTGCTCATCACAGGTGCGCGTCGAGAGGAGCTCGCCGCCCTGCGTTGGGAAGATGTGGACTTCCAGTGGCGAAGCCTCAAGATCGCGGACAAGATCGAATCCGGCCGAGTGATTCCTCTCACGCCCTACCTGGCCTCCTTGCTGCTCAATCTAAAGCACCTCAATGAAACACCCCCAAGCGGGCGCCGCTTGCGCAGCCTGGAAGCTCGCGGGCTGAAATGGGAGCCGTCGCCCTGGGTGTTTCACAGCCCCAACGCCGAGAAGGGTCGGATTGCCGAACCACGCTATGCACACAATCAGGCAATCGAAGCAGCCGGCCTACCTCACGTGACGCTGCATGGCCTACGCCGGTCATTCGGCACACTGTCCGAGTGGTGCGAGGTTCCCGTTGGCGTCGTCGCACAGATTCAGGGGCATAAGCCCTCGGCGCTAGCCGAGAAGCACTATCGGCGCCGACCACTCGATATGCTTCGAATGTGGCACGACAAGATCGAATACTGGATGCTAGAGCAAGCCGAAATTGACCTTGTGGGGGCCACATCCGAGATGTGAATATGTCTAGACTAAAGCTGGACGCTCTAGCTGCTCCATCGAACATGGCTGGGAACAGGCTGCGTTTGCAAAACATCCCATGCTAACTGGACCATCACGAATTTTGTTGAACCCGCCATGCCAGGCCAGTGGACAGCCATGAGTCAGGACGACGCCATGCGAGCGAGCCATTTCGACGCACCGCAATGCCGCATCTGCATCTTCTTGGTCAGCTAAAGACTAGCTGAAACGACTCAGAGAGCGCTATTCGAAGGTCTCGATCAAATTGTCACCGGCAATGCCGCCCCCAAACCCACGTTTTTATACAAATGCTTGAAGGACGGCAATGCGGCAATCCCTTCGCCCAAGACGAAGGGATTATCGATAGCTCTTTCTGCGCACTTATCCACCACTCCCGAGCGTGCGCTCGATTTTCTTGTCGGTCTTGTACTGGCTGAGCGCATACACCGACCAGATAGCAGCAGGAATCCACCCGATCACCGTGAGCTGAAGTAGCAAGCAAACGATACCGGCAAACGGACGTCCGATAGTAAAAAATTGCAACCAGGGAAGAATTAGGGCAAGCAACAAACGCATGTGATTCCTTCTTTTGGTGTCACCACTCCCGGCAACGGGCCGGCACCGGGCGCTCACACGCCAAATATTTCCATTCTGTTGCCGCTCCCCACCGTTCTCGACCAATCACAACAGTCAACTCCCTCTTTCATCGGGCGTCGATAATCATCAGTGCATCGGCCCGCGAGAAGCGTCATTTTCAAAGGTACGAAATTGCCACCCGAATCGCAAAGCGATCATCCGTGCACTAAACCCGGTTATACAAGCCACTGCCGCGGAGAGACTGCTACTCACACCGAAGAGCAACAGCAGAACATATATGGCTCCACATAGACATGCTGCACTCGCATACACTTCTCGGCGTAGAACCAATGGAACTTGCCCGCAAAGTAAATCACGTGACATTCCACCGGCAATTCCAGTGAACATACCGGCCAGCACGACGATCACAGGGTTGTCGCTGACTATCATCCCGATATCGCACCCAAGAATAGTAAACGTCACCAATCCCACGGCGTCCACCACAAGGAAGGTCTTTCGCAAGTGGTGGATATGCTTAATCAGAATGGATGCACATGTCGCGGCACCGATAGTTAGCAACAGGTACTCGGGGTGCGAAATCCAGACGAGCGGGTGGTGTCCCAATAAGATGTCACGAATTGTGCCCCCACCTAATGCCGTCACCACCCCGACAAAAACCAATCCAAAACGGTCCAGGCCTCGTTGCATTCCCATAATGGCACCAGACATCGCTTCTGTGACGATGGCGATCAAATAGAGCGCGTAAAGAACTTCCGTTTTCATGTGAGGCCCTCTCCGATCTTTGCATTTCCTTGCCCCCCGTCCGCTCTAAAAGATCAAGCCTCTTGTTTTGCTGTTAGCCAGATCCATTTTTGGCAAAAAGTCCACGCTAGCCTTCGAGATTGAGTTCCCATTCTCGAATTCGTCGCGCAGTCTTTGTCGCCGCCAACACCACTACGCTGCATGAAGCTCTGCGCGCGCCCGGCTGAACCGAGTCGTCATAGCAAACGACGGGGGACGCCCCACTAGGCTTACGACGAAGATAGTGATGGCGCTGAACAGGAAGCCAGGAATGATCTCGTAGAGCCCAAACCATGCGTACTGCTTCCAAACGATAACCGTCACCGCACCGACCAGCATGCCCGCCAGCGCACCATTTCGAGTCATGCGCGACCACGTTACCGAAATCAGCACCAATGGGCCAAAGGCCGCGCCGAAACCCGCCCAAGCATAGCTAACCAAACCCAGCACGCGATTTTTCGGATTGGCGGCTAACGCAATTGCCACTACCGCCACCAACAACACCATGAGGCGCCCCACCCACACCAGTTCACTCTCACTAGCACTTTTGCGCAGAAACGCCTTGTACAGATCTTCGGTAATCGCGCTTGAGCAGACCAATAGCTGACAACTCAAGGTGTTCATCACTGCGGCCAGGATGGCGGACAGCAGTATCCCTGCCACCCAGGGATTGAACAATTGAAGTACAAGCTCGATGAAGATTCGCTCACCGTTCGCTAGAACGCTACCGGCTCGGGTGGGATTGTTTTCGAAGTAGGCGATACCGAAAAAGCCGACTGCGATAGTGCCAAGCAGGCATAAAACCATCCAAGTCATGCTTATGCGCTTGGCATGCCGAATGGTGTGATGGGAGTCAGCGGCCATGAAGCGAGCCAAGATGTGGGGCTGCCCGAAATAGCCCAGCCCCCAACCAAGCAACGACAAGATAGCGACAACGTCCAGATCACTGAGCATGTCGACATTCGCTGCGTTTTTTGCCTCTATCACCAGCATCGAGGCGTCAACGCCACCAGCAGCAAGGACCACAAACACTGGCGTCAGAAGCAGGGCGAAGATCATCAGAGTTGCACCGATGGTATCGGCCCAGCTAATCGCCAGAAATCCACCAACAAAGGTGTAGAGAACGGTCGCAGATGCGCCGGCCCAGAGAGCTACGTTATAGCTCATGCCAAAGGTGCTCTCGAAAAGGCGCGCGCCGGCCACGATGCCAGAAGCGCAGTAAATGGTGAAGAAAGCCAAGATAACAATGGCAGAGATCACTCGCAGCAGGTTGCTGCCATCTTCGAAACGGCTGGTCAGGTAGTCAGGCAACGTCAGGGCATTGTTATTGGCCTCGGTATGTACACGTAGCCGCCCTGCGACCAACGTCCAGTTGAGATACGCACCAATTGTCAAGCCGATAGCGATCCAACTTTTCGAAATACCCGACAAAAATATTGCACCCGGTAACCCCATCAGTAGCCAACCACTCATGTCGGAGGCTCCGGCGGATAGCGCGGTAACCAGACTGCCCAAGCTGCGCCCTCCGAGGATGTAGTCATCGAAGTTATCGGTTGCACGATAGGCGATAAAGCCTATCAATAGCATCCCGAAAATATACGATAGAAAAGTTACCGGCAGGGCAGTGTTCATTGTTTCCAATTCTCCTCACTCATTTGTTCGCGCTATGCATGTTGCGGGCAAGTTTGCGTGCGGGAATGGACTTTGATCCATGGGCGAAAGCTGAGAAAGGGCATCAATCATGCATCGCCGCCAATCCCTTCCCTCAACACATCCAGCAGCAAGAAGCGCGAGCGTCGGGATTGGACTTTCCCCTAACCATGGGGAGAATCGCATCCTCTCGACTCGATAGGCGTTCGTTTTAACAGATATTTAGTATTGCGACGAATGGGCCGTCACCCATGCAAAAAATGTCAGCAGTCACGCATCCTGCAATGCCATATTGCAACGATGGAACTTCTCTGTGACGCAAAAAGCAAACCGCAGCAATATCCTGATCGATCTCTTTCCCATCACAAATGGTTCAGCGACTCCATCTGTCCGAAAATACGGACACGGCATAGCTGTAGCGCTCGCACTTTCGGTCGCCAGCCCCATCTCACATGGAGCCCACCGATCCATCGTTCCCCCACACGTCTCGACCGCCAATGACCTGGAGAATGAGGCTCAAAGGGCTCAAAGTGAACTTCTCCGGCAACAGCAGCAGGAAGAGGAACTTGATGGTCGACGATCCTCTGCAATGCCGTCGCAGTCATTGCTTCTGTCCCAACGCATAAGAGACCAGAGCCAACGTCTCCCCACGGACGAGCCAGGCAAAGCATTTGCTGAGACCCTATCGAAGCTGGATAGTCCTGATCAGATGATGCGCAGTCTGCTGGGGAAACTGCAGGCTGCAAACGGACGCCTCGATGCCGAGTTGAGCAAGCTCTCCGACGAAGAGAGGAGGCTTGTCCAAACCGCGATCCAAGAAAAGCGAATCGCAACCATCGACGAAATTTCGCTAGACGTCAAAAAAATCAGGCCTTGGTTAGATGCGGCGGCCGTTGCCGGCAGATACAAAGCGCTTCCGGAAGCAACGCAGCGAGCATTGAAGACTCAGTTCGAGAAGGGCGAATACAAAACTGTCCAAGCGCTTCTTGTCGACGCCCTGCCACTGAATCAGACCATAAGTGATGAGCGCCATACGAACAACGCGGAACTGTACGATGCACTGAACAGACTGTCCGGCGATGACAGAAAACTGGTGATTGGCGCGATCCTCGACGGGCGCATCACACTCGTCGAACAGGGTATTGCTGCAGCAAAGAAGCTGGCTTTGGCTGAAACATTCGACGCATTACCGCAAGCTCTCCAGCAAAAGCTCCTAGCGCAGTATGCCTCCGGCCAGTTTGAAAGCCCCGAGCAACTCTCGTCGGCGGCCACGTCGGCCGAAGCCCAGCTTCTTAACCAAGATCGGCGTCAAGCCATGCCGCTACCACAAATGGCTTTTGCTGCCGAGTACAATGCACAGCGCTTACAGCAGAGTATGCGCGACCGCCTGAACGGCAACGATGCCTTCATGTACGCGACGGGTGCCGAGCCCAAGCTAGACAACGGAAGGAGGAATGCTTGGGCGCAAGTCGCCGGAGGCCAGAGCATCGCGACTGGTAATGCGGGCTCCCCTGGCTTCTCCTTACGTGGTGCCGGCGTGACCGTTGGCGCGGACACCGTGTTCAACGACAGTCGCGTCGGTGTTGCGTTGGGCTACGCCAATTCGACGCTCGATGCGAGCGGCCTGCGCGCAAAAGCGAAAGTCGATACCTTTAGTGTCGGTCTATACGGCTCGCATAATATCGACACCTGGTTCGCCAACGTGGGAACCTCCTACTCGGGCCACGCCATTACGAGTGACCGAACCGCCACGGTGGATGGCACTCAATATGGCATGTCCGCCAAAACCCACGCCGATACAGTCGGTGGCTTTGTGGAACTGGGCAAGAAGATTGAGGCCTCGCTAATCAACGTGACGCCGAGCCTGACAGCCAAATTCAGCGAAACCTCGATCGACGGTTTTAGCGAAAGCGGTATCGCTTCCTCTACGGCCAACAAGAGCAAGTATGCATCGGCCCGTGTCGGCCTTGGCATGCGTCTGTGGCAAGACTTCGGAGACGAAGAGCGACGCATCACCCCGTCAATTCGGATCGTCTATGAAAGGGAAGTTGCCGACAGCGCGCCCTCGATGGATGTCGTCCTACACGGGATCAACGGTCTTGCCCCGATTCACACCAATCTTTCCGCCCTGAAGCTTGGCCGTGACATTCTGAGCGCGGAGGCTGCTGTCGCCGTAAAGCTGAGCGACCGGCTGTCTGCCAACGCAGCAATTGTCACAAGTTGGCGACGCCACGAAACGCAGGTGGGCGCGAACGGCTCGCTCATCTACCATTGGTGATGATGCAAGACTTTGCCCCTCATCCTTAGGGGCAGATACCCAGCTCCGCCCCATGCTGACATGGTGTCATTTGGTACGCCGGCATGCGCCATAACCAAAAACCAAGATGGGCGCTCGCCCATCACATTCAACCGCGCAGATACGGTGAAAATCAGCTTCGGCTGCCGAGTGGATTCGCATGTGGGTGGCATGCGAACTCCCTTCATGACGGTGACCGAACAGCGCGCCAGTCGTCGTTGTAGTGGTCTAATCCCTCCGGACACGCATTTAGGCGAGAATGCTCGCCATGAAGAGGTATCTGATGACCAAACAACGTCGATCGTTTTCCCCTGAGTTCAAACGCAACGCTGCGGCACTGGTCCTTGATCAGAGCTACAGCCACGTGGATGCATGCCGTTCTGTCGGCGTTGCCGAGTCCGTTTTGCGCCGATGGGTTGATCAGCTCCAGCTTGAGCGCCGGGGTGTTACCCCTCAGAGCAAGGCCCTCACGCCAGAGCAGCAGCGTATCCAGGAGCTTGAGGCGCGTATCGACCGCCTTGAGCGCGAGAAGGCCATTTTAAAAAAAACCACCGCGCTCTTAATGTCGGAAGGGATCGAACGTACGCGCTGATTGAGCAACTCGCCAAAGGTGAGCCCATAGCCTTACTCTGCGCGCTGTTCGAGCTTCCACGATCTTGCTTGTACGCTTATCGTCAGCGGCGCCAGCGTGTCGACCCGATACGTATGTCCCAACGCAGTCGTGTGCATGAATTGTTCGTCGAAAGCCGTAGCTCAGCGGGCAGCCGCAGCATCGTGGGAATGATGCGTGAGCAAGGCATTGCCATCGGACGTTTCAAGGTCAGTCGATTGATGGCGGAGCTTGGACTGATCTGCAAACAACCGGGCAGCCACGCCTACAAGCGAGCCACCATCGAGCGCGTGGACATTCCAAATCGCCTGAATCGGCAGTTTGTGGTGGAGGCGCCGAATCGAGTCTGGTGCGGCGACATCACGTACGTTTGGGCGCAAGGCCGTTGGCATTACTTGGCCGCAGTCCTGGACCTGTCCACGCGTCGTGTCGTCGGTTGGGCGTTCTCGACGCGTCCTGACGCCGACCTGGTGGTGCAGGCACTCGATATGGCCTATGAGCAGCGCGGTCGTCCACAAGAGCTGCAATTTCATTCGGATCAGGGTGGTCAGGGCGCATTCAACCGGTCGTCGCAACACCTTTAATCGAGGAGGTGTTGCATGAAGCGAACTGCGGGACGAGGGTATCAACTGACGGGGCGCGAAGCTATGCCATCACCGGGCGCCCCGTCGCTTCGGAATGAGATCGAGCGTAGGTTTTGGAAGCAGATTGCCACAGGCATCACAAGCGAGAAGGCGGCAGAAGCGGTAGGCGTCTCCACGCCAGTGGGCACGCGCTGGTTCCGCTATCGTGGTGGCATGCCACTTTTCATGTCGAATCCTATATCAGGCAGATACTTGTCGTTCGCCGAGCGAGAGGAAATAGCTTTGCTCGCAATCCAAGGGAACGGAGTGCGTGAGATTGCCCGCCGCATCGGGCGTAGTCCATCAACCATTTCGCGCGAGCTTACACGTAATGCTGCGACCCGTAGTGGCCGCCTGGAGTATCGGGCTTCGGTCGCGCAATGGAAGGCAGAGCACTTTGCCAAACGGCCCAAACCGGCAAAACTGCTGACTAACCAGCGACTACGTCGCTATGTGCAAGAGCGCTTAGAGGGCAAGGTTTGTGGCGCTGATGGCCGCGAGATTGTTGGGCCTCAACAGGCACCGTTCAGGGGGCGAAATAAACCGCATCGAGGAGATCGAACGTGGGTAAATGGTTGGTCCCCTGAACAGATCGCCAACCGCCTCCGGATTGATTTCCCTGACGATAAGTCCATGCGCATTTCTCACGAAGCCATATACCAGGCTCTTTACATTCAGGGGCGCGGTGCCTTAAAGCGGGAGCTAGTGGGTTGCCTTCGTACCGGACGCGCATTGCGCGTTCCAAGGGCCAGGGCGAGAGCCAAAGCGTGGGCGCACGTCAACGAGGAAGTGATGATCTCTTGCCGTCCCGCAGAGGCAGAAGATCGTGCTGTTCCGGGTCATTGGGAGGGCGACTTGCTCATCGGTTTAAATCGATCCGCTATTGGTACGCTGGTGGAGAGATCAACTCGTTTCACCATGCTTGTACACTTGCCTCGGGAGAGCGGTTACGGCTTGACTCCCAGGATCAAGAACGGTCCTGCGCTGGCTGGCTACGGAGCTGTCACGATGGCCAATGCCCTCAGGAATACGGTGACAGAAATGCCAGCCCTGTTGTGGCGGTCATTGACCTGGGATCGCGGTAAAGAGCTGTCCGACCATGCTCGCTTCACGATCGAGTCCGGTGTACAGGTGTTTTTCGCCGACCCACACAGTCCATGGCAACGCGGCACGAATGAGAATACGAACGGCCTATTGCGACAATACTTTCCGAAGGGCACGGACCTATCACGATGGAGCGCACGAGAGATCCAAGCCGTCGCACATACGCTGAACACAAGGCCTCGAAAGACGCTTGGGTGGAAGACGCCGGCAGAAGCTCTGAACGAATATCTAAAATCTGATCAACAAACTAATGTTGCAACGACCGGTTGAATCCGCCCAGTACGGTAGTCGCAAGTTCCGCCAGCGACTATGGCGGTACCGGATCGAGCAGAGCATGAGTCGGCGCGGCAATTGCTGGGACAACTCGCCAATGGAGCGCTTGTTCCGGAGTTTGAAAACGGAATGGGTGCCGAACACGGGATATATGACGGCACCGCAAGCTCACCGGGACATCAGTCATTACCTGATGCAGCGGTACAACTGGATACGTCCGCATCAGTTCAATGACGGGCTGGCCCCTGCCGTAGCAGAAGAAAAACTTAACGCAGTGTCCGGCGTGAGTTGACCACTACACTGTGGTCAAAGTATTCCCGCCACTTGAAGTGGTGAGCACTACTCTGGCAATTTATCCTCCGACCGTCGAGACGGTGCTAAGGACTCGCTTACAAGAGATCGCCCTTCGCATCCTGCAAGCCATAGACTTGGTACCCGAGGCCGGGCTCGAACCGGCACGCGCCGATGAAGGCGCAGCAGATTTTAAGTCTGCGGTGTCTACCAATTTCACCACTCGGGTATGGTGGGCCTCCCGCGAGTCGAACGCGGCACCAACGAATTATGAGTTCGCTGCTCTAACCACCATGAGCTAGAGGCCCGGAGAGTGAGGCGAGCAGGAGCTGAACCTGCGACCTACATCTTAGGAGGCTGTCGCTCTATCCACTGAGCTAACGCCCCGAAACCAACGTGTGAGTAGTGCAATGATGTCCGCCCTTGGGCACATCAGCAATGGGCAACATCCTATCGCTTTGACCTCCCCCTCTTAACCGAGTACCTTGGGCCGGAGATTTGCGGCGTCAAGGTGTGCGAGTCGGAACTCGCACGGGGTCAGAGCGCCTAGCGAGCTATGCGGTCTGAAATCGTTGTAATCCTGTCGCCAGTTCTCGATCTTCTCGCGCGAATCGTCCGGTGACAAGAACCAGTGAACGTTCAGGCATTCGTCCCGGAAACTGCCGTTGAACGATTCGATGTAGGCACTTTGTTTCGGCTACTTGGCTCGATTTGAAAGAGCTTCACGCCCCGTCTGCCTGCCCGCTAATCCCCGCTCTGGCACGATGGGCACTGCCTCACGCGTGGCGTCGTCGACCACTGTCAGGTTTTCGATCTCACGATCCTCCGCCGTTCGGTCGAACACGAAGTCCATCGACCAAACCTGGTTTTCTGTCGACGGCCGAGCCAACGACTGGCGATCCGATACCGGACCTTCCTTCGCTTGTGACGGCGCACCGGCAACATCTCTTCGGAATACAGCCGCTCGACTCACTTGTAGTTGATCATCAAGCCCGACTGCCACAGTTTCAGGTAGATCATTTCCGAGCCGTAGCAGCGATGGCGTTGGGCCAGCTCCACAATCTGCATTCGCAGGGCCCGATCACGGTCCGGCGCGAGCTGATAGCTATACTTGCCCACGCTCATGGCGATTACCGGCGGGGCTCCCGCTCGCTCAAGCCACGACGAGTCAAATCACGCACCTATTCTCGGCATGATAGAACACTCACCATTTTTTTCAACGCATCGCGCGTGACCTCATTTTCCAATGATCGACTCGGCCAATAGCTTCATGAACCGGCTGTTCTCAGCTTCGAGCTCCTTCAGACGCCTAACGTCGGGAGCGCTCATGGCGCCGAACTTGCTGCTCCATAGGTAGTAGCTGACCTCGGAGAAGCCATGTCACTCAAATTGGGAGAGATGTCGGACGAAAGATCCACCTGAAGGAGCGGCATAGCGATTTCTTTAAGGAGTAGCCACCTACTTAATGGGACGTCACCCATGTTGCGCCCTCTGGGTCGAGGCGTACCGTTTGCATTGCGCTGGCAGCGCATCGAAAAGAAGTCACCGCTTTCCTTGCCCTCCCGATCCCGCTACCGGCGCTATCGATTCAGCGTATACCCCACAGTAACGAAGACGGGTGCGCGCCCACTTCAATTTGGAGAATTTCTTATGGCAGCAAAAACTATTCCTCTGTCGACCTCGCTTGCGAATGCTGACGATACGGACAAGTTAAAGAGTCAAGGGGTGGTGCCATTGCTCGATGCTCTCGGCATCCTGGGAGCGTTTGGACTGGGGGCTCCCATTGCTAAGGGTCGAGAGGTAGGCAAAGCGGATCTTGGAAAGCGCTTTGACGTTACAGGTGACGCGGACATGACAATTACCCTCAGCGATGATGTTGTGGCTGATGACAAGGGTGCGGTTGTCCTGTTGCGTAACTCGACGGCAGGACATACCGTTACTCTCACGGCCAAAGCGGGAGCGACACTTACCCCGACGCCTGTGGCGCTAGTACCGACAGAATCGGTATTGCTAACGGTCGACGACGCAAAAAAATGGTCTGTGCTACAACGTGGTTCGGATGTTCAAGCTGCTATCACTGTGGCCCTCGAGGCTAGCGGGAAGATCAAGACTGCTATTGATGCGGCCGTCAAGACTGCCGTTGATGCAGCCGTCAAGCCTGCCGTTGATGCAGCCGTCAAGCCTGCCGTTGATGCAGCCGTCA
>NZ_KB944434.1:181066-223739 GCF_000389825.1 Pandoraea sp. SD6-2
TTGATGCAGCCGTCAAGCCTGCCGTTGATGCAGCCGTCAAGCTTGCCGTTGATGCAGCCGTCAAGCCTGCCGTTGATGCAGCCGTCAAGCCTGCCGTTGATGCAGCCGTCAGGACTGCCACTAACGATGCGACGGCTGGAATCAAGGACACCGTACTGAACGACTTGGAAAAAGGGCTCCCCGGGAAAATATTAGGCCAGCTAAAGTCACCCGACTTCGAGCCCGCACTCGTCGCTGCCACTACTGGCCGAAAATTGCTTCACGCGTACGACGCGGATGCAGAACTCGGCAAACAGGGCCATGTGAACTTCACTCTCGATGGAGCCTACACAGATTTCGAGGTGGAATTCAGCAACGTACGAACTAATCAGGACAACGGCGTGTACTTCGGTTTGCAGGTCTCACGCGATAATGGGAAGAATTGGGTAACAACGGGCTATGCTTTGTCTCAGCTTGAGGATCGCGGGATGGCTAATGGCAAGGCAGATACCGAGCTTCATTCACTAAACGCATCTGCGTTGACTTTGCAAGGGGAACTGAGCGCTCAAGCAAGTACTAGTATCTCCGGTCGAATCCGATTGGTACAGCCACACAAAAATGGGGTATTTCACCATTTCTTGATGGATAGTATTTCCACTCTGAAAACTGGAGAACACGTACGCACCGAAGGTGGTGGCGTTTTGATCGGGAGTACGGATTCGTACAATGCCATCCAGTTGTTTTTCTACCCCGCAGGCGGTAAGGCTACGGGGAACATTGAAGCGGGCAGGTTCCGTCTCTACGGCTTGACTAGCTCCGTATCAGGGAAATAGTAACTAATTAAGTATTGAGGCGGTACCGAAGGGACTTGCCGCGAAAGCCGCAAGTCCTTTTTTGTCTGGCCAGATTCGCCCGCAGGGCGGGGGGGATAGGTCCGTAATCATGATCAGCAAAGCTGAGGGGAAATGGATATAAGAACGATAGCCATAGCGAGCGATCAGCACGTGTTCCATGGCGCTGTCGGCAATGCGGGGCACACTTCGCGACAAGTGCCAGTCCAATAGCCCACGCGGGTGACAGTCGATCACCAGCGCCAGCGTCACCCATCCGTCCCGCCCCGACCACACGCGACACAAATCCGTTGATCAACGCTCATTGGGCGTCTTCGCCACCGATGACAGAGCTTGAATCCACGGTCTAAAGCCGACTGATTGCTTGCGAATCTGCCGGCCCATCAACTGGAACATTCGCCGCCCAATGTTCTTGTTAACACTAGCAGGTGCGCGACCGTCCGGTAGCCAACCGATGGCGACTCCTCAATCGGCGCTTTGATCGGTGCGGCAAACCTCGCGTCGACCTTGGGTGCCGATTTCACAGGCCCGCAGTGCGCCGAACCCAACGGCACAGCTTGGCAAGCGAGACGGCGATGCCGTCGGCTTGAAGTCCCTGACGGCTCGCCGCGGCCACCGCACTCTTGCGCTTGGCCATCCACCTATTGCTCCCTATCCAGACGAATATCGCAAAACGATACTCGACATCATATCCAACTCGCCTCAAAGGAGAAACGTCGAATTCTCGAACTACATAGCAAACCAGCATTTCGAAGGCGACGATCTGTTGCTGTTTCTTCAAACAGTCAAGTTGACATAATAAGAGCACAGCCTGAAATAGCTATTCACGCACTCCTTCCATCAGTCAACATTCCCGCTCACGACAAATCCTACGCACTTCGGCTGTAACTTTCGGCCGAACATGTCGCTCCGCCCAACAGATCGCCAACTCGGCAGAAACAAATCTAGGGTTATCCTCTGCGTCAAAGATTCGTCCAACCTCATATTCGGCAAGACTCACCGGCAAAGGAACAAACGTTCGATCGGATACTGTTGCCACAGCCACCCACCCGACAAGCGGGTGCCGCTCTTCCGATTGAGTAGGCACAGCGCTGAGCACGAGGCGGAATCTCCCCTCGTAAATAATTTTTTCCATACATACCCTCCGATGCTGAAGACACCCATCCGATTCAGATCTCGAATATGCGCAAATCGATGCTCAACACAGATCGCTCCGTTACTATGTTTGCACCTCGATAATCGAGGTTTTGGCCGGTCAGGCCCGGCATGATTTCTGCCCCCAGTCATAGCCATGTCCGGGGCGCTGTCACCGAGTCGGGTGGGTGGCCAGTGATCGCTCATAGGGGTTTTGGCACAGGAACTCCCGAGGCCGTCCGTAACGTGGATGCTGAGACTTGCCACCATGGTTTTTTGCAGACCGATTCATTTCCTGTGCATACCGCAATGCAAAACACTTCGTTTCCACTTCATGACGCCGTCGATGTCTTCGTTGGCGTCGACGTCGGCAACGGCCATCACCAACCACGCCGTAGCCCTCGATCGCAATGGCACGCGCCTGTACAACAAGCCGCTGCCTAACGATGAAGCCCAACTGCGAACCCTCATCACTGAATTCAAGGCGCGTGACCAACACCTACCAGTAATCGCATTCGCGGCCTGCTCATGCAGATTCATCCCGCGCTTGAGCGAGTGCCCGGGCCTCGCCTGGATCACCCAGCACGACTCGAGCTATACCCCTCGCCGGCAGCACTAGCCGCCGCCGGCCAGAAAACCCTCGCCAACCGCCTCATCAAGCTCGCGCCGCGCATTGGCAAAAGCCTGGCTGCTGACATTACGCAGGCTCTGTCCGAACAGACGGCAGTTGTGCCCGCCCCCCATGCCACCACGCTGGTCGTGCCGCGTCTGGCACAACAACTGGCCGCCCTGCGCAAGCAACGCGATGAGATGGCCGCTGAAGTCGAGCGCTTGGTACAAAGCAACCCTCCTTTGGCCGGTCCTGAGCAGCATGCCCGGAGTCAGGCTCAGGACCGCCGCGCGACTCCTGACCGAGGTCGCTCACAAGGCTTCCTCGGCCGCTCATCTCGCCGCTTACGCCGGCCTGGCGCTGGTAACTCGGCGCTCAGGCACCTCGATTCGCGGTGCCCCCCTCCCGGCGCCGCAACAAGGTACTCAAACGCGCCTTGTTTCTCTCTGCCTTTGCCGCCTTGCGAGATCCAATCTCCCGCGCTTACTACAGCCGAAAAATCCAGCAGAGCAAGCACCACGACCAGACGCTTATCGCGCTGGCACGCCGACGCTGCGACGTGCTCTTTGCCATGCTGCGCGACGGCACTTTTATCCCCCCCTTGTGCTTGACGAACTACATAGCCCGCCCTCCCCCTTGAGCAAGGGGCACAGGCGTCTCCGTTCGAACATACGCACCATCAAGCCTGCCGCGTGGCCAGCTTCGACGACGCCCTGAAGTTCGTTCAGGCATACACGGCTTGAACAGCGACACTACAGCCGCATTTCTTCAACGATCAAGCGACTTCAGCTATGACGATCGAATACATCCTCTCCTGAGCAAGGTTTTGCCACGCCGCCAGCCCCAACACAACCCACAGCAAGACCCGCAAGTACGGCCAAAATCCCCGCATAGACTGAAGCGGTCACCTTCAGCGTGAAGGTATCGACCGTCAACCCAAAAACAAAGAAACTCAGGACGAAAATCAGCCCCATGAGTGAAGTTCGCCGAGGGATGAGTTCGGCAGATCGGCGTCCCCGCCAGAACATCCACCACGGCATGGCATACAACGCCAGCGCAGCAAACAGTCCTGGGATACCGTAGTCAACGGCGTACGCAATGATCTGATTGTGGGTCTCTCCACGCCCCAACTGTGCCGCATGCGGAGAAAGGACTCCATCCTCTTCCAATTTCGCCATAACACGTTTAAACCCATTCGCACCGAGTCCGGTCCACGGCCTTTCCAGAAATAGCATGGCGCCGACCTGATACAACTTGAGACGAACACCAACATTGGTATCGTCATCGCCATATCGCATTGCACCGATATCAGTACGAGCTTCACCGAAGCGGGACATGACCGTCGGCGCAAATCTGAAAGGAAGCGCAAGCACAACCGCTATCACCGCCAGCGCCGCCAGCTTGGATCGCCACGTGCGCCCCCGCATGCCAACATAGACCACCAGCAACGCAATAGCTGGCAACGCAATCCACCCTCCACGAGACCCTCCAGCAAGCGATGCATATCCAGCCCCCACCGCCCCGATCACCTTTAGTGCAAGCACGGCGCAACTATCCCGCGCAAGCCAGTGAATCGAAACCAACGACAGCACCATCAAGACGGTCGCAATGTCGCCAAAATGGATCGGATTCAGGAACGCGCTTCCAATTCGCCCATATCCCCAATCCCGAGGTGCAAAAACGACTACGGCTGCCACTGCGACGCCTCCCAACGAAAAACACAATCCGCTCCATGACAGGATAACGAAACGCCGTGCGCGCAACACTAGAAAAATCGGGATCGCAATGAGGAAACGAGAGGCAGAATCAAATGTGCTCGCAACGAAATTTCCATGCAGCGCCTCACTGACAAAAATGCTGGCAATCGGTGCCGCCATGGCGACGCAGAAGATGCGTACATCGACATTTCGAAGGCTCAACGCCACTCCACTACGATAATTGCGGTGGAAGCATAAACGTAGAGAAATCAATGCAACCACGATAAGCAGAGCATTAGCCGCGTGGGGAATGCTCAGAGCAGCCGCAGGGAATACGGTGATCAGTAGCCCCGGGAGCCACTTCGCGAGATGGCTGGAAATACTATTCTTCGTGTTCGGCATAGGAAACCAGAACTTGTCGCCACGCGCCAACGTGACTTCGGCCACACATCGTTCGCCTCGCCTGAAGCTGACGGACACACCAACCGCCCAAACACCTCGCATCATGACAATCACGCCACAACGGCGTCGTAGAGTTTGCGGTGAGACGCCCCCAGCACCGCCCCAGAAAACAGTCGCTCGTAACGCGCTCTTGCAGCAGCGCCCATCCGCGACGCGCGGGCTTCGTCAGCGAAGAGGACATTTAACGCTTCCGCCATCAGATGAGGCGACTCAGGGGGCACAACGAATCCCGTCACACCATCTTCATTCACGTACGATGTGCCCGACCCAACTTCGCAGCAAACCATCGGCTTGCCAAACATTGAAGCTTCCGCGAGCACCATTCCAAACGCCTCAGACCGCAAGTGGGAGGGCAACACCAGGGCTCGACACCCGGCAAGCAACGCCGTCTTCTCCTCGCGGGAAACCTGCCCAGCGAATATGACGTTGGACGCACCTCGACCGACGGCAAATCGCTGCAAGCGCCCCAAACTCGGCCCATCCCCGGCAATTACGATATGTGCGTGAATTGATGACGCCGCCTCAATGAGCGTGTGCAGCCCTTTGTAGTAGCGCAGCGCTCCGAGGAATAGGAAATATGGCCGAGCTCCCAACTGCAATCGCGCAAGCACTTCGGGATCGAAATTCCTCGGGCCGTTACCCGCGAAATAATCACAGATTCCCAGTGGAATTACATGCAATCGCTCTGGCCGCCCCCAAGCTCTCAACACAGGGCTCGATTCCACATAAGGCGGCGAAGTCGCTATAACGGCCGACATCGAACGCAACATCTGTCGCGCCAGCGGTGCATAAATAAGCTTGAGTTTCGTTTGCCGAACGACATCCGAGTGATACGTCATCACCGCCGGCTTTGCTCTATCGCCCAGCATCCGCAACACATCGCCAAAGGGCCAAGGAAAATGAAAATGCAGAACATCCGCCCAACGGGCCAACTCTCGATATCGCAACAACGAGCCCAAACCGCCGATATCACAAGACGCGGGCGCGGCCCATGATTTCGCTCGAACCACCCCTCCTTCCGGGAAAAGCAATTCGCAAGGAACCGGATTTGGCGATAGCGTGAAAATTTTCGACTCAACACCGTACTCTCGAGTCGCGAGGCAGATTTGCTTAATTGCCTCTTGCACGCCCCCGGGTGCGTCAGGGAAATACGTTCGATATATATGGAGTACATTCATTTTCGGCATCGCAACAAGCGGCACCGCGCACAGCGACCGTAACCGAGAGACAAAATCGTATAATTCAAGAGCACCTCAAATTTTTCAGCAAAGAGCCTCACTACCGCACATTCTCAGCAAGCCCCCGAAAGCGACATAGGCCGAAGCCCAAACACACAAAGCCCAGACGGTCAACCCAGGACGCTCACGTGAGATAGTTCGGGATTTGGCTGGAACCACAAGCGCATCTACCGGATTTATCGCGGGCTGGAACTCAATATGCGAATCAGGCCGAAGAAGCGCTTGGTGCGCGAAACGCCGCAGCCGCTGTCGGTGCCGCACGCCATCAACGAAGTGTGGTCAATGGACTTCATGCATGACCAGCTCGTTGACGGGCGCAGCATCCGGACGCTGAACGTGATTGATGATTTCAACCGCGAGGCGCTGGGCATTGAGGTGGATTTCTCGCTGCCGTCCGAGCGGGTGATCCGCACGCTGAAGCAGCACATGGAATGGCGCGGCAAGCCGAAGGTGATTCGTTGTGACAACGGCCCGGAATACCAGAGTGCGGCCATTGTGACGTGGACGCAGAAGCAAGGCATCCGGCTGGAATACATCGAGCCGGGCAAGCCGCAGCAAAACGCGTATATCGAACGGTTCAACCGGACCGCGCGCTATGAATGGCTGTCGCAGTATCTGTGGGAGGACCTGGAGCAGGTTCGGGAGACAGCGGCCGACTGGATGTGGACTTACAATCACGAACGCCCGAATATGGCATTGGGCGGTTTTACCCCGAAGCAGCGGCTGGCCATGGCCGCTTAGAGTCGCGAACAAAACCGATCAACGAGCCGAGCACAAATGACGGCGCATGCAAGACGGAGCAAGGCGAGATGGGTCTGAAGCGAACGCTCGAAGCGAATTCGCAATTTGCCGAATCCAGCAAGCCATGCATGCGTGCGCTCAACACCCCATCGATGCTTGTCAAGGCGGTCGTTCTTCTCGACGCCTCAGCGACCTATCTTGGTGATGATGCCGCGCTTGTGCAAGTGCTGCCGACAACGCGCGAAGTCGTAGCCCTTGTCGGCGTGCAGTTTGTCAGGGCGGCATCGGGGATGACCACCAAGGCTCGATACTGACGCGCCGTCAATGCTGGCTCGGCTCCAGTCGATTTGGTCGTGTTCACGCAGGCGCTTGAGCAGCACGAGATGCAGGCGTTCCCCGGAGACCATCGAATTGCCAGTCTCGCAATCGACGCCAGCACGTCATGCCGCTGCCGAAACCTACCCCTTACGGCAAGTCTTCCCACGGAATTCCGGTGCGCGAGACAAACAGGATACCGTTCAACGCTGCCCGATCAAGTTCATTTCTAAGTTTTCTTCGAAACATGCCATCTCTAACGCCCATCGGGCAAGTTCCGATGCCATGATTTTGTTAGCGACTCTTAGTTTCTACTTCTCGCGCCCGTGGAAAACGGGAGCATTGCCGCAAAATTTACCCGCCCAAATCAGCCCCCGTTACTATCTTCACGCCCCGATAATTGGGGCTTTTGCCAGCCAGGCCCGGCATGATTAAGTCCCCCAGTCGTACTCATGATCCGGGGGGTGTTGTCACCGGGCCTGGTGGGTGGCTGGTGATCGCTCATAGGGGTTTGGCACGGGTTTTCCGACGCCGTCCGTAACGTGGATGCCGAGACTTGCCACCATGGTTTTTTGCAGGCCAATTCGTCATTTGAGCAAACTGCAATGCATAACTTTTAACTTCATGACGCCGTCGATGTCTTCATCGGTGTCGACGTCGGCAAAGGCCACCACCATGCCGCGGCCCTCGATCGCAACGGCCGTCGCCTCTACAATAAGGCCCTGCCTAACGATGAGACACAGTTGCGAGCCCTCATTAATGAGCTAAAGGCTCACGGCCAGCTCCTGTTCGTCGTTGATCAGCCCGCCACCATTGGCGCGCTGCCGCTCGCCGTCGCCCAAGACGCCGGTGCACTCGTCGCCTACTTACCCGGCCTGGCCATGCGACGCATCGCAGACCTGCATGCTGGCGAAGCCAAGACCGACGCACGTGACGCCGCTGTCATCGCCGAAGCCGCACGCGCCATGCCGCATACGCTGCGCTCGCTGCGGCTGGCCGATGAGCCGCTCGCCGAGCTAACCATGCTGTGCGGCTTCGACGACGATCTAGCCGCCCAAGTTAATCAAACTGACCTGCCCCCGGTTTTAGTCCGAAACGCTTTTAGAGTCCGAGGTTAAAAACTTCTGTTCTTCATGCGCCCGAGAAAACTGCTCGGGCGTCAGGTAGCCGAGAGAGCTGTGAGGCCGCTCTGTGTTGTACTCGATACGCCACGATTCAATCAAGTGCTTGGCGTGACGCAGCGAGACGAACCAGTGTTCGTTCAGACATTCGTCACGAAACCGCCCGTTGAAGCTCTCGATGTAGGCGTTCTCCACAGGTTTGCCGGGTCGGATGAACGACAGCGTGATGCCGACCTCGTACGCCCAGGCATCCAATACCTTGCCAGCGAACTCCGGCCCGTTGTCCACGGTGATGGATAACGGCAATCCGCGCATCTCCCGCAAACGTTCCAACACTTGTCTCACGCGCTGCCCAGGCAGTGAAGTGTCGACCTCGATGACAAGGCATTCACGCGTGTAATCGTCGACCACATTCAGGCACCGAAACCGCCGACCGTACGCCAAGCCGTCAGAGACGAAGTCCATTGACCAGCTTTGATTCGGTCCTGTTGGTAGCGGTCGAGGTGTCCGTTCGACTGCGGCAATGCGCTTGCGCCGTCGTTTGCGCACGCTCAATCCCGCCTGACTGTACAGCCGCCAAACCCGCTTGTGGTTCGCCAGCCAACCCTCCCGACGCAACAGCACGTGAATGCGGCGATAGCCATACCGGCGCTTCTGCGCCGCAATGGCCACCATTCTGCTCGTCAATTCGACGTCGTCGGTTCGGCTCGACTCATAACGGAACAACGACCGCGAAATTCCCACCAGCCCGCAAGCCCGGGTGACACCCATCGCGCGCTCGGTCATCAACGTTCGGACCGCTTCGCGTTTGGCTTGCGGGCTTGCTACTTTCGGGCAAGCAGGTCCTTCAGCGCTGCGTTGTCCAGCATCGAATCGGCCAGCAATCGCTTCAGCCGGCCATTCTCCTGCTCAAGCTCCTTAAGACGCTGCGCATCCGACACGGTCATCCCGCCGAATTTGGCTTTCCAGTTGTAGTAGGTCGCTTCCGAGATTCCGTACTTACGGCACAACTCGGCCGGCTTGAGACCCGCCTCGCCTTCCTTCAACACGCCAATGATTTGCTCTTCGCTGAATCGCTTCTTCACTTCCGTTCCCCTTCGTTGGAACGGACTCTACACCGTCTGCGGACTATTCAGGGGGAGCAGGTCAAAACCAGCAACCGCATTCGCGGCTTACTCACGCAAATTCATCCCGCGCTTGAACGCGTGCTCGGGCCTCGCCTCGATCACCCCGCCGTGCTCGATCTGCTTGAGCGCTACCCCTCGCCTGCGGCACTCGCGGCCGCAGGCCAGAAGACACTCGCTAATCGCCTCATCAAGCTCGCGCCACGCATTGGCAAAAACATAGCCGCTGACATTGCACAGGCGCTGTCCGAGCAAACCGTAGTCGTGCCCGGCACGCATGCCGCCACGCTGGTGATGCCGCGCCTGGCCCAGCAACTGGCTGCCCTGCGCAAACAACGCGATGAAATTGCCGTCGAAGTCGAGCGCCTGGTGCAAAGCAACCCTCTTTGGCCGGTCCTGAGTAGCATGCCCGGAGTCGGGCTCAGGACCGCTGCACGACTCCTGACCGAAGTGGCCCACAAGGCGTTTGCCTCGGCCGCCCATCTGGCCGCGTATGCAGGTCTCGCGCCGGTAACCCGGCGCTCAGGCTCCTCGATTCGAGGTGAACACCCCTCCCGACGCGGCAATAAGGTGCTCAAACGCGCCTTGTTTCTCTCAGCCTTTGCCGCTTTGCGAGCCCCCATCTCGCAGGCTTACTACCGCCGAAAGATCCAGCAGGGCAAGCGCCATAACCAAGCGCTTATCGCGCTGGCTCGCCGCCGCTGCGACGTGCTCTTTGCCATGCTGCGCGACCGTACTCTTTATCAACCAAAACCCGCCCCTTGTGCTTGACGAACTACATAGGGGCACCCCCCAAAAAGTCTTGACGAAAGTCCCATGAAAATTATCTGGACATTATCGCAACCAACTCATCGACGCACTGCGACCAAGTCTGATGAAAAAAAACACTCGGAATTTTGGCTTCGTATTGACTCACCAATGTCGGCGTAATCACCAATGATCTAATTATTTGGAATGCCTGCTGGTAATCGTATGGATCGAACATTAGTTCCGGAAACGGATTAATTTCTGGAAGACTTGATGTGTTAGATGTGACGCATACTTTCTTGTGAAAATAGCTCTCACAAACCGGCAACCCCACTCCCTCATAAAATGACGGGAATACAGTAAAAAGACTGCCTTTTATAAAGCTGACCATCCGATCATCGGAAACACCAGATCGAATCTCAACCAATCCTTCAAGTATTGGATCATGAGCGAACAGATGCAAAACATCCCCCGCCAACCAACCGGGGCGCCCGATCAAAAGCAGCTTAGGACATGCCTGGCCGAGCTCTTGCGCAAGATTTCGCCAAACGAAATATAGAAGAAGATGGTTCTTCCTAACTTCCATTGTCGCCGTACACAGCACATACCCCGCCCCAGCACTCTCCATTTTCCCCTCGCGGACGTCAGCAACATCGCAGCCAAGCTTGACAACAGCAGTTTCAGCAAACGGATCCAATAATTCTCTAACATCGTGAGCCGTACTATTCGAAACACAAACATACAGATCACACACCTGCGGCAACGCGCGCAAGAACTCACGAACGCGAGCACCAAAATCCAGCTCAAAAAAATGTGGGAATTTTATCGCAATGAGGTCGTGCACCAAGTACCCAAACACTACGAAAGGGCACTTCCCCCTTAACCGGATCAGCGCGGAAAAATACGATGGATGATCCCAACCAACTTCGGAAAAAAGGATCCGTTCACGGGGTCTTAGCACGGCCTCCAACGGTACGTCATCCGGTAACATATCAGGGCCGAAACTGGTGATACTGGACGCTAGACCTTCGAGTGAAACTCCTCTCTGGATTGCCATGAAAACTCGACGGGTTCGATGGTAGTAAAACCATCGAACATCTTGTCGCCGCAGTCCGCAACGAAAGATACTTTGCGCAACACGGGGGATTCCATGTGGCTCCGCTCCCCAATGCTCAAGAAGTGAAATCTCGATCCATACCTGACGCCCCTCCATCCATCCCTCCAATTGTAGTTATCCACATCTATCGGACTCCAACCCACTCGTCGTCAGGTCCAGTCGAGGACTGAGCCCGTCTAACTCGAAGAGTAATCGCTACCCGATACAAACATCATAAGCCCCCCCAAAAAAGTTCATCGTTGATTGCCGCGGAAGGCTGCGCGGATTTTGAGGAAGAAATATTCCTCGTCACGGTATCCGTAGGCGCGGCGTTTGATGACTTTGATGGCGTTGTTGATGCCCTCAACAACGACGCCGGTGTTCAGAAGGTATCGGCAGCAGGCTAGGATGCAGTGCCAGTACCTTGGAGGCGCCGCGCAAATAGTTTCAGCGCAGCGATACCGCTGTCGTTGGCCTGTGCAATCCATTGTTCCCACGCCTTTTTCGCCCAAGCTGGCTTTCGGTAGAACCACAGCCGCTTAAGTTTGTCGCGTAGCAAATAGACACACAGCAGGGGTTGGTTGGCCTGATCGACCCGGACCCGGTCGATAACTTCGCGCCCATACTTAGCAACGACATGGAACAAGTCGTAGACGATTTCGGCTTGCGGACAATTCGCTTTGATCTCGAGTTCGTAGGCTGTGATCATGTCAATCGCAACAGTCTCAATACGCCCGGCAACGCCCTCGGGGAGTTGCTCAAAGAAAACTCGGACGGTTTCGCGCGAACGGCCATTTCCAATCCATAGCACCGGCCGACTGAGCGGCTCGACCACAACCGTAGCGTTGGCCTTTGTGCAGCGCGAATTCATCCATCGCCAGATACCGGACCTGAGTCCAATCCGGCTCGGCAATGCTTGCTCGTAGACTCGTCTTGTCGATCGCTTTAACCGTATGCCAATCCAAACAATAGAACGCTGCAACGGCTTGTAAATTCGTCGACTTGAGCAGAATTTCACACGCCTTTGCGAAGCGTGCCGTGACCCACTGGTAACGCCCGAGCCAGTCCAACGTCTCAAGCCTGGTGCCACCACACTGTTCGCACCACAGCCGACGACGCGGCACATGCATCACCACTCGACACTCTCAAACAGGGGAAGATCACGAACCCGGTGCACTGTCGCCTCGTGGATTTGCGAGCAACGCTTACCACACTGCTCACATAGCATCACCCGGCTTGATGGCTTCAGATACCCTGACAGGGTGCGGCCATCCTTCGATGGCCACTCCACCCGTTCGACTCCGTATTCCGTCCAACCACCAAGGGCCTCCAGCGCTTTTCAATCTAGCGATTTGTCCTCCGAACACCGCCTCCATTGGCCTCAGATTATCAATTGCCCTGAAAACCTCCACGGCTTTCCACGATGAGCCTAAAAAATCCTGAGGACATTGGATCCATTCGCACGTCGGATAGTCGAGGCGCGGGCAGGATTTGCAAACATCACCTGACGAGCAGTAGCAGTCAATGAGGGAACCGTGAATGTACTCGTCCCAGATGGTTGCCCGAGGCAAGTACCCATGCATTCTTGCAAACTCGCCTAATGCCGATGGGCCTCCATCGTCACTAAACGGCCGAGCCGGTAAGCGCTTTGCGCCCATGTTTCCCATTTGATGACTTGGGAGTCGGAAGCCAAGTTATCCGCGGACATGTCTAGCCAGCCTTTTACGGCCACTTCGACATCTTCGGGCAGCACGCCACTGAAATAGAACGCGCCCCCCTCCGCAAGGTCACGGAACACCCGAATATCACGAGCGATAATCGGTAAATTGTGCTGTGCCGCCTCAATCAAAGGTAGACCGTAGCCTTCGCATTCGGAAGCTGCTATCAAACATGATGCAACGTCATAGACGCGATTTAGATGTTGATCGCTAATTCCTTGGAGCCAAAATAAACGGCGCCCCAGTTCCGAACAATTTCTAATTCGCTCTACCGTTTCGGGTATCGTCCCCCTGTCTTCAGACACGACCGACCTCCATCCTTCCGAACCTACAATGACGAGATTCACATCTAATCCTCGCCGCCATAGCCGCTCAAAACCTTCAAGCACCTGCAGGTACCCCTTTCGCGGTTCGACAGTTCCTACCATCAAAAACGTTGGGCGCTTTGCAAAAAATTCGAGGATCATTTCATCCTCGGCGGAAAGCCCCTCTGTAGCAAACGAGGACATGATATCCGCGCCGTGACCTGATACCAGTAAGCGAGGTAAAGGAGCGGGCCCGCTCAAATTTTCCGCCATCCAGTCTGCAACCTCCCTCCTGACGTCTTCGGAGATGCACACCAGAACATCTGCGCTCGCACAAACTGCTTCCATCCACGCCTGATGGGTTCCGTCAGCGAACGGAGGAAAGAACTCCGGGTGAGTAATCGGCAACAGGTCATGAATCATGAAACCCACCGTTGCGCCACACTCTCGCCAGTACCGATACAGACCACATTTGTCTGCCGCAATCACCCCGCCCGGGAACAAATCGAGTGCAACCAATACGTCCCCTTGCGCAGGAACAACAACATCATCCAGCGGCGGTACCAACCCGTAACCTTCCTGCGACGCAAGGTACCTCCGAGCTCGCCGAACCCGCCAACGCCCAGCCTCCTCCGCCAAAGCGACAGGCACCACATTAAACCCTGGAGGTGGCGACACAAGCAGCTCACGCAATAACGCCCTCGCGACACGTTCGATGCCAGTCCTCAAATCATTGCGCGTTGTTGCCGACACATCAAGATAAAGACATCGCTTTACGGGTTCGAAAATAAGATCAGCCGCCTTCTCTGCAACATCATCTGCCAGTGCTCTCGGACCTTTCTCGAACTGCCCCCAAAAACGTAGCGTCGCTTGTTTCATTGACTGGAGCGAAACGGATTGCACTACCTCTTCTATCACCCTCGCATATTCTTCCGCTGTCTTGCGGGGATCGTGCTGCTCTAGGACATACGCCCGCGCTCGCACCGCCAATTGCTGGCGCAACACTTCGTCCCCCCACAAGCGCTCTAGAGCATCGATCAAATCGTCGAGAGCGAACTTGTCTGCGAGCTTGACCAGAACATCGCTTGGCCAGTCGTTCATTGGACCGTGCGCGTTAATGATGAGTGGCACGCCGTGAGCCATGCAATCAAGCACAGTGCCGGACGTCTCACCTCGCGAAACGGCACGCAATTGCACAGCACAATCTGCAATCGAGAGATACTCGATGAAAGTCTCTCGCTCCACGAAACCCGTGACTTGAATTCGCTCCTCCCCATCAATGCTTGCGATCGTCTCATCAAGGTAGCGACCATAGTCAGATCCCTCCTTACCCCCGACGAAAACCAACTTACAGCGAGGATTCCCAGCAAGACTCGAGCGATGCCACGCATCCAGGAGCGTGTGATTGAGTTTCGAGCAATCCATAAAACCGAACGAGCACACGATGAAATCGTCCTCGTCGAATCCCAATTGGCGCCGCGTATCAAATCGATGTTTCGGCGAAGCCTCAGTCCGATGATGAGGAATCACATGGACTTTCCGTGCAAATTCGGCCCCATAGAACTTATGAGCAAGTTCCCTGCAGTAATCAGAATGAGCAATAATGCCAAGTGAGCTCAAGAATATGTCGTAGTTACACGGCCAATTTAGCTTTGCCGCATGGCCTCCATTATTCGAAAGGAATTCGAGCGCACCATATCCATGTGATCTTTCTAGTACCTTGTCCGCCGCCCCCTTCTCATAACCACTTTCATCCATCCAGAAGATCAGGCTGCTGATGAAGAAATCGTGCAACACCACTACACCAGGTATTCGCCTCATCAGGTCTAGCATATGAGCGTGGAACGGCGAATTACCGACCTGATATACGACTCGGTCGAAAAACGCACCATTGTCTTCGAACCATGCGACAGTTCGAATCTCAATGTCTCCTCCAAGCACCGAGCAATCAGCGAATTTTTGATCAGAAATTACCGTGATGTCGTATGTCTTTCGCAAAACTGGCAGAAGCTCAGCGACATAGTCTGCAATGCCCGTCTTCTCCGGTGGCACAGGAGAAACAACGGCCAAGCGTGGCTTAGCTTCTACAGTAGTCGATGGGACGTAACGGGTCGAGCACCTATTTCTATACGCAACACCGAGTTCAAGTGCGTGAATCGCACGCTGTGCCGTCTGGTCCCAAGAAAACGCCGCCGATCGTTTCTCCCCATGCCGGCGCAGCACTGTACGAAAATCCTGATCTGTCAGTGCACGGATCATCAGATCCCGTAACTGTGGCACCGATGTCGGATCAAACATTGCGTCATCATGCCCGATAACCTCCGGGAGGCTAGCCCGATTGGCTCCAAGCACTACAGCACCGCTCACCATTGCCTCAAGCGGTGGTAATCCGAACCCCTCGTGGAGTGAGGGAAATACGAAGAGTTCGCAAGCTCGGTAGAGCCCCGCGAGATCTCCGTCACCAACATGGTTCAATACCCGCAGTTGATGAGGGTCTAACCCGGCCTCGGAAGCAACACGCCGCATTTCCTCGATCTTCTCCGATTCAGCCGAACCGACCAATACAACCAACCGCTCTCTCCGAAGTCCCTCCGGCATTGCACCGAAGGCTCGCACCAACTGTGCCAAGTTCTTTCGCCTCTCCAGGCTCCCGACCGACATTACGAAAGGTCGATCGATATCGAACTTTTTCAGTAACGCATCCAGCTCGCCGCGCTCATACTCAATCGGAGAAAAAATATCGTCGCAAGCGGCTGATATGTTGACAACGCGGCTGCCCAACTCCGGAAATGCGCCCGCGCACTCCCGCCTCGCATAGTCGGATACGGATAGCAATAGGTCCGCTCGCTTGAGAGACGCGATTTTGAGATCGTAATAGTGCTTGTAATGCGACGGCCAATCCGGATCCGGATTCAGATATGGAATCAGATCGTGCAGCACAACGGACGTAAATGGTCCATCGCCCAACAGACCAACAGACGTGATTGCATCATCATCAAACCCTTCAAAAAGGCTAGTAATTATCAAGGCATCCGGATTAAGTTTTTTTATGAATCTCTCACGTGCAAGTTCTGCGATCCGAGCACGGCCGAAATTTGAAACATCCGACTCGGCCACGGGGCCTTCTGCCTCAAAGACTAGAATATCTTCGGAAGAAATCTCACCGAGAAAAAGTTGACACATATCCTCAACTACTTCTGGATACAATCCATTAAGAAGAACCTTGACAGAATGCTCGCCACGATTTCGAATCAACGCTTTCGAGAATGCTAGTGAAAATCGACCGATCCCACGAAGCCGACTGGCCGATTGCCCCCCCTGAATGTCGATGAGAATTTTCACTTTATCTCTCAAAAATTCATAAAAAATCAAATCAACGACTGGTAACACTGCACCAATGACGGTATAACCTGAGGCCAAAGCAAATGGTCACGTGCAACCCAAGTTGAATGCTCTGCCGTTGCCGAACTTACCGCTCGTATCCCCGCCTTAATTGAGTCAGATGACCCTGGGTCAATCCAGGTAACTGAGCCACCAAAATATTCGGTAGTCGATCCGACTCGAGTCAACAATATCTTCGCACCGGCCACGGCCGCTTCGATCGCTGCTATGCTTGGTGTTTCCAGCAAACTCGGCATTGCAAAAAATTCACAACCCGCGATTGCCGAACGTAGGTCTTCAGACGCGTACGGCAACGTGTCGACAATACGCAGCCTCCCCTCTCCCGCATCGGCACAAGCTTCCGCATAAACTTTGTCCCGTACTCCACCGACAATCACCATTGTCAGGTCGGGACGCTCCGAGCGAAGTAATTTGATGAACTCAAGTTGGTTCTTTCTCGGCTCGATATTCGCGACGTTGAGTACATACGGCCCATCAATCGAAAACTTGTTTCGAAATATTTGGGGGTCTGATTTGATCAAAAACTCGGCATCCGCCCCATTACGCACCGTGTAAAATTTCTCGCGAGCCATTCCATACACGTCGCTCAACGCGTCTCCCTCCAAGTCGGAATTCACAATCACCCGATCTGCGAGTTCCAAAATGTCCCAAATACAATCTGAGTAGTTTTTCCTAGTTTCGCGCGTCGCCCAAAAATTGGGACTAACCACGAGTTTTCTACCATTCATCTTCGCGTATGCACACATATCGAGTACGCTCGGCATTACGGAAAATACGTGGAAAATATGGTGTTTTTCCAGCAATGGTCGCCACATGTCGTAAAAGCTAACATGCACCCCAAAGCGAGAAAGATGGTGAGCGTAAGCGGACATTTGTCGCTCACCTCCGCCGGGGACATCCATCGCCCATGGATAGCTGTAGAACAAAACGTTCATAAACCTCTTCCCATTTACCGCCGAACTTTCATTTCGACATCAACCCTGGTTCCAAACCGTATGCATCAACCAGTCACGCCCCGTTATGCCTGATGCCTCTTCGGACAATATGAATGCCACTAGATTTGCCACCTCAGTCGGGGTGTTAAACCGTTTCAACTCAAGCGGGGCGCAAATGTCCCGATAAAATCGCTCAACGGTCGCGCCACGCTTTGCCGCCATACGAGCAACGTCCTTCATCGACATCTCTGTTCCGACCCAGCCGGGACACACGGCATTAACCGTAACACCTTGATCCCCCAGCTCCTTTGCCCAGCATTTCGTCATGCCGATCAAGCCAAATTTCGACGCGCAATATGCGGAATACCCAGCCCGTCCTTCATGACCAAGCTGCGATGCAATGTTGACGATGCGACCGGGGCGAGAGACATGTGGCATTAGACCTTTTGTCAAGAGATAGGGTGCAGTTAGATTAGTCAACAACACATCATCCAATGGGTCATCACCAGATTCGAGTAACCCCAACGTCCTACATATACCAGCGTTGTTCACGATGCCCCATAGCTCGCCTTTCCATGCTCTCGCGAACACTTTGACCGCGCTCACGTCTGCGAGATCTAGTGCGTGGACGCGAGCCCCTGGTTGCCGCGCAATTGCTTTCTCTCGCAGATCATTCGCTGATACGTCACAGCTCGTGAGCAAATCCAGCACGTATCCTTTTTCAGCCAGTGTCTCGGCAATCGCAAAACCTATGCCACGACTAGCTCCCGTAACTAAAACGCGTTTGCTCATCGCTGCTCCCCGATCCAGAAAAACTCGTCGCCATGCATTCTCCCGAGCGCTGACATCAATTGCCTCGCGGAATCTCGCCATGAGAGCACTCGCATCTGGTCAGGATAAGTGCACCGGCCAGTGTCTCTATCCGTCAACCACCGGCGAAGCAGACCTTGAAGCTCTCCCGCCGACGATTCCTGGAAGTAGGTTGCCGCCTCGCCGCAAACTTCGCGAAACACGGGGATATCGCGAACGATTAGTGGAAGCCGATAGTGGGCAGCCTCCACCAATGGCAAGCCGAACCCCTCAGCCAACGAAAGGGCAAGCATTGCGGACGAAGCCATATACACCTGACAAAGATATTCGTCGCTAATACCATCCAACCAGAACAACTGCGTACCTAATCGTGGATGACTCCTGATACGCTCAATCAGGTGCTCCATTCGCCACCCTTGCCTACCGACAAATACCAGCCTGACATCCTCGCCTTGTGCCCAGAACCCCTCCATCGCATCAAGCGCAATTTCGTGCCCTTTACGCGGCTCCAAAGTCCCCACCATTAAGAATGTTGTTGATGACTTAATGCGACTCAACACGTCGACTGCGTCGCAAGGCAAACCGGATGATGGGCGACTCTCAGCGATATCCGAACCCAAATGAAAATAGTCCAGCCTGGGCGGGATGCGACGTTTAGGCGGATGCGTTGCCAGCCACGCCTCGACGTCATTGCGAACCTCGGCGGAAATACATAACAGTCCATCACTCTCTTCGCCAACGCATTCGAACCAATAGCGGAAGAGTTTCAGATAATCATTGCCTTCGAACCAAGCATTCGTGCCCTCGAACCACTCCGGATGCATCAGCGGAATTAGGTCATGGATCACGAAATAAATACCGACACCGCATGAACGAAAACGGCTGAGTTCGTCGCGCAACGATCGAGTCATGTTGTACGCGAGATCCACACTCAGGAATATGTCTCCAGCGGCAGGTTCAATTGCAACGTCGCTCGATGAATTAAGATTCACCTCACACAGCGGTTGGTCAAATGAGGTCACCGCAAAATATCTCCCCACCCGAGCATCCCCTCGCACCGCAACCACATACCAGCCAAGTGGCGGGGCTTGTCTGAGCGCCTGCAGCAACGCTCGTGTCACCCGTTGAATCCCTGTTCCCTTATCGAACCGGGTCAATTCGGTCACATCAAAGAGCAATCGATGGCCCATGAAACCCCATTCCCAAACGAGCCTCGAACACCACCTCAGATGACAGATGGCGCCAGTCGGCAATTGTTGTAAAGCTATGCTGCATGGTCTTCAAGATTACGTATCGATAGGTAAGGTCGGCATCGAGTGACTAGCAGACACACACAATCTCACGCTGCCCATGTCGCCGATTCCTCTCAATTGCGTCAAAGATGACCGACTGTTCGACGTAGTGACCGAAATTTCCGTTGTCAGTCGGCGCCATCACGCCAGCAGTTCGCACCAGCCCCATATACGCTTTACCCTCAAGAAAATGCTTGTCGTAACGCATCTTTTCCCAAAGATCGGAAAGCGAGAGCGCATCCGGGACTGACGTTGGCAAACCAATTCGGCGAAATACATCGTAATGCCGCTCAACGGTTTCCTCATCCGACAATCCCAGTAGTAGCGCCACTTCAGCGGATACACACATTCCGATTGCTATCGCCTCTCCGTGGTAGACATCACCATCTGACAAGTGCTCGATAGCATGCCCAATCGCGTGACCATATTGCTTCAGCGTTTCGTCATAGTCAGAATCAAGATCACCGCTCATGACCTCAAGTTTGAGCGCAATCGACCTGGTCACGACCTCTGACAAAAAAACCGTGTCCGTCAGATGCTCGCTGTGCGACATTAGGTACGATAAGAATCGGGAATCCTGGCAGATCGCATGCTTTATCGTCTCGGCGAGCCCGTCGCGAATCAAGCGCACGTCAAGCGTGCGCAACACCAGCGGGTCAACAATGATCTTGGAGGCAGGGTAATAGCTTCCGACCAAATTCTTGCCATGATCGAAGTTGATCGCCTGTTTGAAATCAATTGCTGCATCGACCTGTGACAATAGACTTGTCGGGAAATGCACGAGCCCAATCCCACGGTATAGCGTCGACGCCAGGAAGCCCGCGAGATTGTTCACAACCCCTCCCCCAAGACTGAAAATAACCGAGTGCTTGTCAAAGCCATAGTCCAGTGCCTTCCCAACCAAACCTGAATACACATTGAAACTCTTCGAGCTTTCGCTCGCGGGCACGACCAGCGTACGAACAGAACGCCCCGAGCGCTCAATACCCTCAAGTACGTTTCGCAGATATAGTTTCTCTACGTTCTTATCCGTGACGAGGAGATGCTTAGATGACTTACGAATATGATCAAAAACCCCCATCTCATCAAGGTGACGAAGAGCATCATTCCTAACAACAACGTCACTTTCCAGTGTTCGATGCGCGCGAAAACTAAAAGTTTGGGATTCGTTTTTTTCTCTCATATGCCCCAGAAGAATGACTGTCATCTCCGCGTGAGGATTCATCGCAGCTCAGGGCCGAACACGTAGCACACGAGCCAATGGCTCGAGACACTGTGGCATCAGATGCCTGTTGTGGACATTGCACCTCAACTGCCGAGAAACTGGCGTATTGAGGGCTGCAGTCACCCCGGCCCGAATGGATTCGGTCGATAACGGATCCACATGATGCACTAACGTAAAATCGAAATGCTCTGCCGTCCACGGACCTGCGGAGAGAACCAGCGGCACGCACGAAAGAGCCGCTTCGAATGACGAAAAACCCGGAGGCTCGAGCGACACTTCGATAAATGCTTTCGCCCCATGCAGGGCGGAACGCAGCATTTCCGACTTCGGCACCAAGTGCGGTAGGAACTTGAAATGCGACGGTGCCACTTTAACGCACGCCTCGTAGTAGTCACGGTCGCGGTAGTCGCCGACGATAACAAGGGGAATCTGGGAATCACGCAACGCGCGAATAGCCGTCAGCTGATTTTTGCTCTCTTCGACCATTCCGAGGGAAAGCAGATAGTCGCCTAGCCTGTGCGTTTTTCTGAACAGATGCCTGTCGACAGATTCTTCAAAGCACGAATCCACTCCCCAGCGACAATAAACGACCTTAGATGCCGCCGGCATGACATGCCCGGCCACGTTCTCGTACTCAGATCGTGACTTGAACACAATGACATCAGCGAGCTCAAAGAACTCAGCTGTACACGATTTTTCATCGCCCCCTGGGGAGCCCGTCCACCATAAGCCCGGCATGAGCACCAGCTTCTTGCCCGCAGCCTTTACCGCGCGCACGAAGTCTATCCCGGTCGGCATCACGGAGTAATGCAACACCACGTCGTATCTGTCGAGCGGTTGTGAAGTAGGGCCGTATAGATCAGCCTTGACTTCAAGTAGTCTGAGATTGGCTAGCAAGTCGACCAGCTCCAACTCCCCCCCACCGCGGTGCAGGAACGCGGTCGGATAGGTCGTGATAAGGACCTTCGATTCACTCATTTCCTATTCCCTTGCTAGTTCCTGGCGATCCATCTGGCTGATCAAAGCCGGCAAGAAGCGGCCGAATGCAATCCAGCATTTTTGCAATGCGGGCATCCCAGGTATTGTCACCAACGTAGTCACTTGATTCGTCGGCAGTCAACCGCCCACGGTGTAGCTGGCGCGCAATCGCAGCAACAAACTCATCCGGCGTCCCACCAACTTCGAGGCCGTCGAATCCCCCCCGTATGAAATCGAGAGGCGTGGACACGACAGGTAGTCCCGCCGCCAAGTACTCGAAGAATTTCATCGGGAACATTGCCTGCGTGTAGGTGTTCAACGATGTGGGGAGCAATCCGACACTCATTCCGCGTAAGTACAACGGCAAGTCCTCATAGCTTCGGTAGCCTATGAAGTGCACGTTGGGATACGCCCTCAACTGGGAAATCACTTCGTTCCGCTGTCCCTCGCGCTCTTCGCCAATAAAGATCCATTGCCAAGCCGGGGCCTTATTAACCGCAGCCAAGATCAGCGAGAAATCCAACTTAAAATCGGACAGGACGCCGTGATACACGAGACGCGGACAGGGAATTACCTCGAGATCGGCCGGTAACCTACCCGATGTCAGTGCTTGCCTAAAATGGGCCACGTCGGCCACATTACCGAAATAGTGCGTGTTGGCATTAAATGGTAGACATCTTTCGAGCAAACGAATCGTCGTGGTGAAGACCACCGCGCACTCCCGAAGGAGCTCCTGCTCGGCTCCGTTGAGCATTGCGGCGTCAGTGCCAGGAACTGCGGCGAGATCATCGACACAGTGATAGACCAACGGCCCATGCTGTAGGTGTCCGACAGAATCGAGCATGAATGGATGGTATGTCCAAATCACGGGATCAACGAGTTCTTGCTTGCGCGCGAAGCGTGCGATGCTCCAACCTAGCAATGATTGGTTGAAGAACCGCACAATTGGCCAATGATGTTTAAACGGGAACATCAACGGCGAAATTACCCAAGTGTTCTTTGCGCAGTGCCATGGCCCGATAAAGTTGGAACGCAGCCCCCGCCAAAGTCGGCGCCACGTGCGCACCCAGTCGGTACCACTCGTAATCTTCGGCGGGCGCAGACCCGGACTTTCTATGTAGAGCACCCGCCAACCCAACCGAGTTAAGGTTCGGGCCGTGTGCTGTTTGTTCGTCAGATAGGGGGCGTCCCAATCCGCCGTGGAAAACAATATGCAATCCCCCACAGCGTGGCTATTGTCGGCCGCACTAACCACGGAACACCTCGAATGTCTGCCCCAACAGACTGGCAACGACGCGCTCAGATGCAAGTCCATCGCCGTAGGGATTGGGATGATTGTGCAGCATCGCCCTTCGCGCAGGATCATCTAGCCAAGACATCACCGCAGCCTCAATGCCTTTAGGATGCCGACCCGCGAGGGAAGCAAACCCTGCCTCAATACCTTCGCACCGCTCGGTATGGTCGCGCATCACCACGACGGGCACACCAAACGTCGGTGCCTCTTCTTGAATCCCCCCGGAATCGCTAACCACAAGCGTACTTTGGCTGATGAGATATAGGCTCGAAGCGTAGTCCACCGGATCGATAAGGGCGAGATTCGGAAGATCACGGAGCTCTCGCATCACCGGTCCAACTACCGCAGGATTGAGATGGACGGGAAACACCCACTGGTACTGTGAATATCGACGACACAAGTTGCGAAGTACCTGGCAAATTCCGATTAACGTATCACCGAGATTTTCACGGCGATGACAAGTGATCAGAACATGAGGCCGTTTCGCCGAATTCCACATGAGTAACCTGAGGCTCTCTGGCGCTTGCGCCCATAACTGTCGAGTCTGAAAAATCGCATCGACGACTGTATTTCCAGTGACAACGATGCTCGCGTCATCGGTTCCCTCTCGCAGTAAATTCTTACGCGCCAGTTCCGTCGGCGCGAAATGCCTGCTGGCAATCCGGGCCAACAGACTCCGATTCGCCTCCTCGGGAAATGGATTCCCCATGTCCCCGGTACGCAATCCAGCTTCTAAATGTGCGACGGCAATACCTCTGTGGAACGCCGCCAATGCGGTGCATAGCGCTGTCGTCGTATCGCCGTGCACCAAAATCCAATCGGGACGAACACGTTCAACCACACCATCCATTTCCGTCAGCAGCTTCGCCGACAGCATGTTCAATGATTGCCCCGGACTCATCGTACTCAAACGAATGTCCGGATCAATCCCGAAGAAATCCAGCGCCTGCACAAGCATCTCTCGGTGCTGTCCGCTCGTGCAAACGACAGTTTCGATCTTCGTTCGCATGGCTTCGATCACCGGAGCGAGTTTGATCACTTCGGGGCGCGTCCCCATGACGACCAATACCTTCATATGCACCGCGCCAATGAATCGACGGCAACACGCTCACCTCGGAACTCGACGGAGAGCGACAAGCGATCAAACGACGGGCATTGCTGCGGCACCTGCACCCGAAACTTGCCCTCGTCTTCCGTCACATTGGTCTTCGATTTCGCAAGCAGAAAATCGAGTGCGACGTCTTCGTTCATGAAAAGCGGCTTGCTTGCGCGAGCCGAGATATAAGCTATCAATTGCTCGTGTGCATCGATACGCTCTGCTTCGGTCGACCAGCCATACTGATAACGTTTGGAAAATGGGTGATCAAGGTACCCAAACAACGTTTTGGATTGGTAGGCAATGTCGAAGGCTCGCTTGAACGTCTCAAGCGGATCGCCGTCGGCCAAAAGGCAATCTCCGTGGAACATCGTTTGCTGGCTATGTCCGATAAAACCACTCGGCATATTTGCAAGCATGCCGCCACGCGCGATCAGGAATTCCGGATCATTGCGAATGATGCCCCCCACACATCCCTCGTAGCCGGCATCAGACAGCGCTTCGAGTGCATATGCCGGATTCTGATGAAACGGCGACACTGCGTAGCGGATAGGCCTCCCCGTTATCGCCTCGATCCGTTGCTTGGACTCAATGCACTCGGATAATGCAGCGTCATAGCTCCCCCCCCAATTCGAGGCATGCGTAGCCGAATGCGACAAGATGGCGGTGGAGCGGTCGGAAGCCAGCTCGCGAAGAGCATTGCTATCCGCTGGACTGTTAAGGTTCGAGGTATGAACCGCAAGCGAGAAAGGAATACCGAGGCGTTGATACGCATGCCAAAGGGCCCGAACCGATTCCACACATTCGTCACAATCCATGCGCGAAGTGATGGCCGCATCGTAGCCCCATGGAATCTCACTCAGCACGGGCTGGCAAGGAAGTCGACTTGCTCTATGCGCTGACAGAAAATTTTCAATCAGGCGCCATTCGAACGAATCGCAAGGCCCTACTGATCGGTTGAACCAAAGCAAACCTGCCTCACCCAGCTCCCACAAGCCGCCGTAAGAATATGCGCGCGCTCCGTCAATATGGACGGAAGCAAGTCGCGCCTCTGTAGGAACATCCAATGGCTCTTGAACCGACCAGACTGATCTGTCGCTGCGAATCGCACCGAATCCCAAATTGTTCCATTCGTCGGCAAAATCGAATCTCTCGAACGGGCGCACCCACTCATCGTCTGCCCCGAGACTGGCCGCCAGCGACGTGTACTGCACTATCGCACCACTCTCACTTGCACCGCCCAACATGGCTGGAGCGCTTCGCGCTGCGCTAGCCATCGACTCAGGCCAGGATGACGTCCGGACACAACCCAGACGCTGTGCGAGTAACGCCGGTATGCGGCCGAATATCAGCAGTTTGCCAGGCGTAGCGTCAAGCCATTGGAGCAAAAGGTCGCCCCACATGTCGGGCGCGTCGACCGCGACAAGTATCGACTTATCGCGCAATGCTGAAGGACACGGCGATATTCGATGAGCCTGGGTGGCGCTGACTGAGCGGCGTAAAGCGGCGATTACAAGCCGCCCGGCATCTGCCGATGGTGCAGGGAACAGTACGCCAATCATGGGGCCACCACGCGGCGAAACTTGGCTCGACGACCTACCCGCTGAAGTTCATCATGGCCACAATACGAGATCGTGAATGCGCCTCTCCAGTATTGCGTCAACTTTCGCGTAGTCGTGCCTTCATCGGCCCAGGGTTCGAGCACAATACGCAACGTGGGCGGAGATGTCCGCAGATCAATCTGAAACTCTTGTATGCCACCCACGCGATGATCGAGAACATCCTGAATGTGATGAGTCGGATGCGATATGCCATTTATTGGAACGACATCGTGTATCCTCCCGACGACGTCCGCCAGGAAAATGCCACTCTCACGACGTTCGATGCGAGCGAGGTCTCCCGTCGCGTATCGAATCATGGGCATCAAGCGGTTTCTGAATCCAGTGAAGACGAGCTCACTCACCCCGCTGTCCTGCCCGTCGGCCTGACGACTTTCCGGCCAGCATTCCGATTCGAGAACCTGGAGCCCGACGTCGGATTCGTCAAGCTCATATGCTACGACGCCAAGTTCCGCGAGGCCGTAACGATTAATCACTTGGCAACGCAACGCCCGCTTGATGATCTCGCGCTGATGCGGCGCTAACAACTCGCCGCTCGACTCAAACACGTCGAACGTCGAGCCGCCACCATATTTTCGATCCACGTATTGTGCCAGTGCATATATCGTCGACGGGTGAGCCTGCACCAGAAACGGTTTGCGTCGAAGAAGCGTTCTCCAGATTTCCTCCAACCCCTGATCGTCGATGCGGTTGAAAAAAATATTGCTTCGGTTCATTGCGAAACACTTAAGGTCTTCGCGCGAAGGCCATTTCGGCAGCTCATCCTCGGGAAAACGACAAGCGAAATGCAACTCAGAGCGTAGCTTGTGTTTGCCAATGCGCTGACGCGCATAATTGGAAACCGCAGACGAATAGTCGACGGCTTCCTGATCATAGAAGATAGTGCAAGATGACCCCGTAGATCCACCAGTTTTGCAAGCGTGGTATCGACTGTCTCTTAGCGGCCGAGAATGTAAACGATCTCCCTGCTCACGAATGACATCCTTAGTCAGAAATGGCAAGTCGTCGAGGTAACGTACATCTCGCAGGACGCTCATCGGATCAAAGTTCGTCTTGCGAAACAAGTCGCGGTAGTAGGGCACACAGTTACCGGCAAACTGCAGAATGCCGGTCAATCGTCGAATTGCAATTTCCCGACGCTGCCCGAATGGCAGCGCATAATGAGATCGCAACTCTGAGATTTTCGACCGGATATCACGCCCTTCGAGCCGCTCAGCGAACGGGTAAGCCACGTACGCACCAATCGCCTGCTTCAGAGTGCGGAATGGTTGATGCTGAAGGAGCGTCTCACCGTAGCGAATTATTGAATGATCTGCACGCATATGCTACGACCGTTTCCCGACCTCAAATCAGAGATGATCAAGCTCATAGTCAACTTGTGGCATGCCCCCTGCGGCAAGAGCAGCAACTGGCTCGTCGGACGTTATCCTTCCGTGCTCAATGTTGATTCGTCGAGTACATACCCGTTCAATCAAAGACATGTCATGCGTCGCGATGACGACAATCGATGAATTCCCGACCAGCGCCTCTAAACGCTGTTCAGCCTTAGCGTTGAATTCAGCGTCACCAACGCTAAGCCACTCGTCCATGATCAGGATGTCCGGCTCTATGCTCGTCGAAATTGCGAACGAGAGTCGCAGCATCATTCCGCTAGAATACGTGCGCACAGGGAGGTTCAAATACTCACCGAGCTCGCTGAAATCCGCGATTTCATCCGTCTTTTTTCGAATATTCTGCGGCTTCAAACCATCAAGGATGCCGCGAAGATAAATGTTCTCGAAACCCGTTGCGTCGGGATCCAACCCCATTGATACGTCCAGTAAGGATGCAATCTTTCCCTGGACTCGCAGCGTCCCTCGCACCGGCTCGTACACACCGGATAGCACCCGCAGTAATGTGGTCTTGCCCGCCCCGTTGTGACCAATGAGTCCAACGCGCTCACCATCCGTGAAGTGAAAACTCAGATCGTCAAGAGCCCTGACGACCGTGTGCCTACCGGCATCCTGAGCAATTCGCCCCCCCGTTGTCAGATTTAATACGGACTTCTTTAGCGACCGATGTGAGTTCTCGTATATGGGAAACTCGACGCATATCCGCTCGGCTAAAATTGATGATTTCACGATATCAAAGCCAATAAGGAACGCGATTTCTGGCACGCAACATCAGCGCTTGCGCTACCGCAAATCCAACTACCAGTAAGCCAGCGGACCATACCCACGACTCCCAATGTAAAGGGCGTCCCGTAATCGGTGCGCGTACGGTTTCGATCAGATGGTATAAAGGGTTGTACTCTGCTGCCCAAGTGCGCTGCTTCAGAATCTCAGGCGACCACATGATTGGCGTAAAGAAAAAAACGACCTGAACAAGGCTCACAACAATCGGCGGGATATCTCTGAACCGCGCCCCCAAAACCCCGAGAATGATGCCGAGCCAGACGCCATGCAGTAAGAGCATGAACAGCCCCACGGGCACAAGCAAAAACTCTCTCGACGGCCAACGACCGAAAGCAACAAGCGTCAGCACGACGACGGGAAGGCTGTGCAATAGAATCAGGAAATTTCGCCAAACAACCCTGCAAACGTGAATCGTGAGTGGAATACGAATTTGCCTAATCAGATAAGCCGAGCTGATGAAAGCGTTGCACCCCTCATTAGCTACCGAGGCCAAATAGCCCCACAACACCAATCCCACTGCGAGATACGGCAAATAGTCTTCCACTTCTTGGTGCAGGATTGTTGAGTACAGAACCCCCAATACCAAGACCATAATGGCTGTACTGAGCGTGAACCAGAACGGCCCAATGATTGAGCGGCGATAGCGCTGCCGAATATCGTGCCACCCTAACGCCGCCCAGACACGCACGGACTTCAAGCCGACGATCAGGTCATCACGACCGTCATGGCGTGCCAAGTCATCGGATGAAGCGCCAGCCCCCTCCCGCACGTCAGACGCGCCCATAGACATCTTCAAAACGAACGATGTCATCCTCACCGAGATAATCGCCCACCTGAACTTCAATGAGCACAAGCGCGGTGTCACCGGAATTCTCAAGGCGATGCTTCTGTCCTGCTGGGATATAGGTAGATTGATTCGCAGAGATAACGAACCCCTTATCTCCATTGATCACCGTCGCTACTCCTCCCACTACAATCCAGTGCTCACTGCGGTAGTGGTGCATCTGCAAACTAAGACTGCCGCCCGGCTTGACCTCAATACGCTTAATCTTGAAGTCCGCACCCTCATCGAGAACGGTGTAGCTTCCCCAGGGGCGAGACACTGTGCGGTGCGTTTTATGAGTAACGTGGTCACTCGCCTTCAACTGTGCATAGATATGCCTTACATCTTGCTCCCTACCGCGACCGGCAATCAGAAGTGCATCCGGCTCATCAACAACGATCAGGTTATCGACACCAACCGCACCGACCACGCGATCACGACTGGCTAGATAGCAGTTGTCGACGTCAAACAAGAATGCCTCGCCTTTCACCCGATTGCCGTTACCATCCGGCTTGCAAAGCTCTGTGAGCGCAGCCCAAGAACCGATGTCACTCCAACCTATATCGCACGGCACGACCGCCAAGTTGTCACATTTCTCCATCACGGCGTAGTCGATGGAACACTCCCGCACGACACCGAAGCTCTTCGACTCAAGCTGGATCTGAATGCCGTTATCATCCGTCAAAATGGGGGAAGAGCGCAGGCACGTGGCAGTGTCATTCAGGATATCGGGGCAATGCTGCCTCATCTCGCGCAGCATTGTGGATGCCGCGAAGCAGAAAATGCCAGAGTTCCACAGAAAGTTTTCTGACTGTATGTATTCGCGAGCCTTTTCGAGCGTTGGCTTTTCGACGAAACGCAACACCCTACTTCCGGCCGCCTCGATATAGCCATAACCAGTCTCAGGCGACGCAGGATTGATGCCAAACGTAACGACCTGCCCCAGTTCCGCCTTTGCAACTGCACGCTCAACGGCAGTTCCGAAAGCGCCGTGATCTGAGATCAAGTGATCGGCAGCAAGCACCAGCATCAACGTATCTTGTCCGTGGGTGTCCGCAGCATGTGAAGCCGCAGCAGCGATCGCAGCAGCGGTGTTGCGACCTACTGGCTCACAAAGGAACGTTGCGGCCAGCCCCCTCTCGTTAACCTGCCGAAACTCATCCACCACCTGATGATAAAGATCCCGGCTCGTTACGACGTAGACCTGATCAACCCCGGAAAGGCCTGCCGCCCTCAAGAGGGCCTTTTGCAGAAGGCTCAGCCCGTCCGAAAGCTTCAGAAATTGCTTCGGATGCGACTCACGAGAGACTGGCCAAAGCCGCGCCCCAACCCCGCCACACAGGATCACAGGAATTAAACTCACGGCAACCTCCCTCCCATCATTTCAATTACCATCCCAAAGCGCTCAACAACGAGTACGGATAACATCGGGCGATCATCTGAAAAATCGAAGAAACAGAGAATGGGCCGACGCCCAAAGCAATTGAGCTTAGGGCACTGAAATCTACAGACCGACCCGCCCCCGATAGCTTCTCGCCACGCAAAATCCAACCGAATGGGCGCCGCCCCATTGAATCAAAGCGCAGCATTGGCAAGTATGGCGCCAACTCTCGCGAGCGCGCGGCAGACGCACGCGCAAGCCTCGCCGCGGGAAAATAGCCAATGGATGACGGGCCTACACGCCTAGGAATGCCATGAGAATAAAACGCCCCGCCCTTGTGTTCGCCTCAATATTTGTTACGGGCGCGATCATGATTGCCTCTGTCGTATCGGGCATATACATTGCCAATCGGCAAATCCGGCGCAACGAAATCGAGGCGCTGCAGGAATTCGCCGAGCGCGCGGTCAAACAAGCCGACCTCGTACAAGGGCAAGCCGCTCAAGCGCTGCAAGCCTCCGAGGCGCTTCGAGCAACCACCTGCTCTCACGAATATCTGAAGGCCATCGGGCGTGTCACGCTCAGTTTTCGATACGTCCGGGATGTCGGGGCGTATCGTGAAGATAGGTATTTATGCTCGTCGTTGCTTGGCGACATTCGCGCAGACGGGATCGAACTCGGGACACCTGATTGGACATCCAAATCGGGATATCGGATTTGGACCACACCGAGGAACACCCCCGGCAAGCCACAGGAGAGTTTTCTCGTCGGCCGAAACGGTCACTTTGTCGCCGTTGATCCAATCATGTTTGTTGACCTCGTAGACATCGACCGCCGCAGCATTGCAGTCATTGACACCGAAACTGGCAATCTAATTGCAAAAACCCCCGGTAGCGAATCTGCACCGATGCTGGCCGCCTATCACGGTGGAGGCGGCACTGACGCCGCCGAATGGAATTACGTGGTCACAACATCACACAACCACCCACTAACGATCGTAGTAAGAGCCAAGCATCTGGCCGCAATGACAGCTGGCGGATGGATTATCGGCTGGTGGGCCCTATTGGGGGGGCTCGTCGGAAGTGCCGTGGCTTGGGGGGTGCTCTGGTTCCTATCTCGACAGATTTCAATGCCAATAGCGTTGAAATCCGCGATCAAGAAGAAAGCGCTCGACGTGCACTACCAGCCGATCATTGACTTAAGAACCGGATCAGCGGTCGGCTTCGAAGCTCTCGTACGGTGGCAACTAGGCAATAAGCAAGTTCCCCCAGACGAGTTCATTGCCTTAGCAGAGAAAGGCGGTCTGATCCAACAGTTGACCGACCTCGTGACCAGTACCGCACTCTCAGAACTGGCTGACGTGCTTTCATCGACCCCATCTCTCTACGTCTCCATCAATGCAAGCGCATCCGATTTAGAAACGGAACGATTCACACAGCTACTCCAAGATTGCTGCCAAAAGTTCACCATCGCCCCACGACAGGTCCGGGTGGAGATCACGGAGCGCAGCCTCATAGATACAAGGTCCGCGCGCGAAACACTAAAGGCACTCCAGCACGCCGGGCACGCGATATATATCGACGATTTCGGAACTGGGTACTCAAGCCTCAGCTACCTGCATAAGTTTGACGTAGACGCACTCAAAATCGATAAATCATTCATCGATGCCATCGGACGCGATTCAGCATCGAGCCTAATTGCGCCGCACGTTATCTCAATGGCCCAACACTTAGGTATTGGGGTCATTGCCGAAGGCGTAGAGCTGGAGTCACAAGCCGCATACCTGCTCGCACACGGCGTGCGCTATGCGCAAGGATGGCTTTATGCTCGCGCAATGCCGATTCTCGACCTAAAAGCATACCTCGCAAATCAGGCCAACGCCCCCCTCTCAAGGGATGCAGAACACTGCGAATACAACACCTAGGCGGAATACCAGAAAGACCGCGCAACGTCTGGGCTGCGCCCCATGTATGCGAAGCTATCATCTTAGGTATCCTATTTGAATTATTGCTATTCAAGGAATGATTGGCGGTGCGATTTTCGAAACGGCACAAGAACTTACGCGATGATGCAACTTCACGAGACCGTGAACCCGAGTTTTTCCAAAAAATCCCCGATTTATTTGAAAAGAACAGCCACCGCCACTTTGGAGATGTTGAGTTACATCTACTTTTACTAGCGGTATTATTTACATTGATCGGAGTTTGCATTTTATTCGCCGCCGTCCTGGCTGTAGCTCCCGATTGGCTGCCCTGCCTCGGATAATTCGTCGGCAGCGACGTTAACAGACCGTTGAATACCTCCCGCAGACGTCATCCGAGCGGGAGGGGCAAACGTTGAAACAAGGAATCGACCAACACTGAGAGCGAAACGATGCGCGGAGCGGACGGCTACACCGAGACGATGTTCACGATGGCCAAGCTCGATGACTTCGTGCCGATCAATCATCCGCTACGACCGATTTGCCTCTGGCTGAACGACACTCTGAAGCGCCTGGATGGAGTGTTCGCGCGCATGTACGAAAGTGACGCGAGAGGCGGCAGGCCGAGCATCGCGCCTGAGAAGCTGATTCGCGCATTGTTGCTGCAAGTGTTGTATTCGATTCGCAGCGAGCGCATGCAGATGGAGTAAATCTCCCGCAACATGCTGCTTCGTTGGTTTGTGGGCTTGGCGATGGACGATGCTGCGTGGGACCACTCGACGTTCAGCAAGAACCGAAAATGAATCGAGCAGGTGTTTGGCCGGGGCAAAAACGGTTGGGCGGGTTCGGCAAATCATGTGCCGAGGGCGCGGTAAGCGTGTCCCCAACACCGTCTCGACGATGTGAAAGGAAGTTGCCAGAGTAGTCCCCACCAAAAAGTAGTGGGGACCACAGTGGCGACAGAAGCACCGAAGAGAACTTCACGCAAAGGCATTCCGAATCACCCCATCGAATTCCGACGGCATCTGGCCAAACTGGCCTGCGAGCCGGGCGTATCGGTGGCGCGTCTGGCGATGGAACACGGGGTGAATGCGAACCTGGTGTTCAAATGGCGCCGAGCCCTGCGTGCCGGCGAATACGATCCGGGAGATTTGCTGCCCGTGACGGTGGAGGCGCCGATGCAAGAGATTGAGCAGCCGGCTCCGGCACCAGTTGCCAGCGCTGCTCCAGCCGGCGCCATCGAGATCAGCATGGGCAACATCCGCGTGCGCATCGAAGCGCTCACCCAACGAGGCCACGTTACTGCTCGTGCTCCGCATGTTGCGCGGCACGTCTGGATCGACAGCATGATCGGCCTACCTAGCCACACGAAGATCTGGTTGGCCACCGGCGTGACCGACATGCGCTCGGGTTTCAATAGCTTGGCTGCGAAGGTCCAGACCGTGCTGGAGCGAGACCCGTTCAGCGGCCACGTGTTCTTGTTCCGCGGCAGGCGTGGCGATCTGGTCAAAGTGTTGTGGTGGAGCGGCGACGGCATGTGCCTTCTGATGAAACGTCTGGAACGCGGTCGGTTCGTGTGGCCATGGGCGGACGGTGGCGTGGTGTGCCTGAGCCAGGCGCAACTGTCGATGCTGCTCGAAGGTATCGACTGGCGGCAACCGGTACGCACGACGGAGCCGACATCGGCGTTGTAAACCTGTCGGCCGCCGCGTAGACTGCCGGCATGACCACGGCAAACGCCTATCCGGACGACATCGAAGCGCTCAAGGCCATGCTGCTTGAGCGCGATGCACGCATTGGGCATCTGAAAGATGTGGTCGAATCGCACAAGGCCGCGAGCGCCACCGCCAAGGCCGAGATCGAGCATCTGAAGTTGCTGATCGCGAAGCTACGCCGCATGCAGTTCGGCCGCAGTTCCGAGAAGCTCGACCGTCAGATCGAGCAACTCGAGTTGCGACTGGAAGAGCTCGAGGCCGACGAAGGTGCTGCCCCCATCGAGATTCCGAAGACGCCGCGTACCGCACCGGAACAAGCGCCGCGCAAACCGCTGCCCGAGCATCTGCCACGCAAGATCCAGACGTACTGGCCGCAATCGGGCGAAACCTGCGCGGCGTGCGGCGGCCCCATGAAGCAACTCGGCGAGGACATCTCCGAGCAGCCGGAATATGTACCGGCCAGCTTCCGCGTGATCCGCCATGTGCGCCCGAAACTTGCATGCACGTGCTGCGACCACATTGCACAAGCTGCTGCGCCGAGCCGCCCCATCGAGCGCGGCCTGGCTGGTCCGGGCTTGCTGGCCCATGTGCTGGTCTCGAAGTTCGCGGATCACCTGCCGCTGTATCGCCAGTCGGCGATCTATGCGCGTGAGGGTGTCGATCTGGATCGCTCGCTGCTGGCGAAATGGGTGGGCCATGGCGCGAGCCTGCTGCAACCACTGGTCGACGCCTTGCGCCGGCACGTCATGGCGGCCACGAAACTGCATGCGGACGATACGCCAGTGCCGGTGCTCGCGCCAGGTAATGGCAAGACCAAGACCGGACGGCTGTGGGTCTATGTTCGCGACGACCGGAACTCGGCCGACATGACGCCGCCGGCCGTTTGGTTCGCCTATACGCCCGACCGCAAGGGCATCCATCCGCAGCAGCATCTCGAATTGTTCAACGGCACGTTGCAGGCCGATGCATACGGCGGATACCAAGCGATTCACGAAACCGGGCGGGTAGCCGAAGCAGCCTGCTGGGCACATGCCCGGCGACAGTTCTACGAACTGCACGCCGCACGCCCGAATGCCTTGAACACCGAGGCGCTGGAACGTATCGGCGCGTTGTACAAGATCGAGGAAGAGATCCGGGGCAAACCACCCGACGAACGCCGAGAGTATCGACAGGCGCAAGCGCGTCCACTACTCGATCAACTCCACGCGTGGCTGAGCGCCATGCTGGAGACGCTCTCGCGCAAATCCGACACGAGTCGGGCGATTCTCTATGCACTGAACCGTTGGGAAGCGCTCACGCGCTACAGTGACGACGGGCGTCTGGAAATCGATAACCTGCCAGTTGAGCGCGCATTGCGCGGGGTGGCGATCGGGCGACGGAATTACCTGTTCGCCGGTGCGGACTCAGGTGGCGAGCGTGCGACGGCGATCTACAGTCTGATCGGTACGGCCAAGCTCAACGGCATCGATCCCGAGGCGTATCTGCGCGCCGTGCTCACGCGCATTGCAGACCATCCGATCAACCGGGTCGAAGACCTGCTGCCCTGGAATGCGACCACTCTGGCGTCGTAAGGCGATAATGCCGCTGGCTTCCCGTTCTCCCGGAGATCAGATGGCGAAATCGTTCCAGCGCTTTACCCTGCACGTGCAGCTTCAACACATCGCGCCGCCCATCTGGCGCAGGATCGAGGTTGAAGGAACCGAGTCGCTGCGCAAACTGCACCATATCCTGCAAGCGGCCTTCGGTTGGGAGGACACCCACCTGCGCGACTTCCTGATCGATGGTATGACCTATGCCATGTTCTAGGTCGATGACGTGCTGGACTTCGCTGATCCGGGCACGACCGCCGATGACCGCAAGGTTCGACTGCAGAAGGTCCTGAAACCTGGCTCGCGCTTCCTCTACCGGTACGACTTCGGAGACGGCTGGGATCACGCCATCGTCGTTGAAAAAATGGAAACCATTGAGAGCGAGCCGTGGGGCGCGGCCCAGGTCATTGATGGTGCTCGCGCGTGCCCGCCGGAGGATGTGGGCGGCCCGCATGGCTACGAAGCGTTCCTGAACGCGCTATGCAACGATCCAAATAGCGAAGAGGCTGACCATTACCGAAACTGGGTCGGCCCCGGCTTCGACGCCGAACTGTTCGATTTGCGTGCTGTCAATACCACACTGCTACGCATGGCTTCCAATCGTTGGGGAAACCGGTAACTCACACCGTCAACACGGTATTGGCTCCACGCTTACAGGGCGCGCGCGGGTCGAGCAGTTGTTCCTGATGACGCAGGCTGCCTACAACCTCACGCACATGCGAACGCTCGCAGCGAAAGCGGCGTAGAGGCGAAACTCAGCGAGCGAATGACATCGAATCGGTCTGAATTAAGGAAATCCAGCATCAATACGACATGACCCGAATCGGCGCGGCAGCGCTTTTGGAAAGCCACCACCCGCCACAACGGGAATACTTCAACAGCCTGTTAAGCCGCCCGTATCGCATCCCAATGCGAATTGAACCTGATAAGAGGGCCGCTCTCCTGACGAGACTAGCCCCCCGTTCAGATAACGGACAAAAGACCTCTCTGAGCACCAAGGGCTCGGGAGTGTCGGCTGTAGATAGCGACCACTCGATCTACGGCATCGATAAACTCAACGACCATAGACACGGCCTTTTCATCCTCATCTTGCGCCAGCAATTCGCCAATTCTCACCGCCTCGTCAACGAGAATTCGATTGCCCAGCGCAGAAAGGGCCCCACTTGTCCGATGGAGCAGTTTAGCCAGTATGGAGCGATCACTGGCAAGCATGGCCTGTCTCATCGCATCTCGATCCGTCTCCCAACTGCGGATAAATGCGGTCCACATTTGTATTTTGACTCCCCAATTGGGAGAGTCGCTACGATAGTTTTTTTTCCAAAGCGGCATGCCTCCTAAGCGCGTAGATCCTTCGCGTTTCGATACGAGCTCGAGCGCTCGGGACAAGGCATCAAGAAAAACCGGCTTATGTAAGATGCCTGAGAAACCTGACGTATTCGCGACCACTTCGCCGCCCGCCGCAGTCACAACAATCACACTCGTCTCATCATTGCTATCCCGTAACTGAGTCAAAACTTGACGCCCCCCCATGTTGGGCATATTCAAGTCGACCAGCAAAATGTCCGCCTTTCTCTGATAATGCAGCCCAAGCGCCTCAGCGCCATCGGTCGTCACCCTGACATCGGAGTACCCTAACCGGGCTAATTGATCGCTCAATAACACACGATTTACCTCGTCGTCATCCGCAATCAGGATGCTTTCCTTGTGGCAAGGCGCGGGCAGGGATGGAGAGGAAGGAATCTCTCCCGGGACCTCCGTCCACAACGAGATCAAAAATCCCACAGATTCGAGCGGATCAAGTGATGAAAGATGCCAATGATCATCAGCTGCTTTGGCTGCCTGCATTGGGCCATCGGGCGTTAGAAGGAGCGCACCCAACGCGGCAGGAGTGACGCGCGCGTCCGGAAAGACCTCGTTCGCCCCACCGTCATATAGGGCGATGGTCATGTGACACGAAGAATCGATGGTCTGTTTCACAGTAGCACCGGCAATTGTCAGGCGCTCGATCAAATAATCAACGCCATTCGCCCCGGTTTGCACTACGCAAACAACCATTCCATCCAAGCTCCCCGCGTACCCCGTGGACGCCGATACTGCGGAAGCGAGAACATTCACACGAAATCGGGCTCCATAACCGAGTTGACTCGACACTTCGACATCCCCCTGCATCAGCAGGGCCAACTGTCGGCAAAGATACAGACCCAATCCGGTCCCCCCAAATCGTCGAGCAATCGTCTCGTCAGCCTGCTCAAGGGCACGAAAAAGCGATTGCTGCGCCTCTTCTGCAATGCCGATACCCGTGTCTTGAACATCGACCCATATTCGCACCATCGAATCTAATTCGATTGCCATTCGAACACGAATCGAAATCGCGCCACTTCCCGTAAACTTGGTGGCGTTACTAAGCAGGTTATGGAGAATTTGCGCAAACCGATGGTCGTCGAGCATAACCGCTCCGTCCAACGCGGGCTCCACAGCGCAGGAGAGCGAAAGCCCCTTCCCTGTCACTATTGGCGCATAGTTCTGAACACATCGAGCCACGACACGGGTGACACAAATTTGACGGGGTGACAATTTCAGCCCCCCTCCTTCAATCTTGGCCACGTCAAGCATGTCATTGACCAACGTCAACAATCCGTCAAACGAACGCTGAATGACATTAACTCGCTTGCGCTGCTCAGCCCCAAGCTCCTCCTGTGCAAGCAACTCCAAGTTACCCATCGCGCCATGCAGGGGCGTTCGAATCTCGTGACCAATTACAGCGACGTATTGCGATTTCGCCTGATTAGCAAGCTCTGCCGCGGCTTTGGCAGACTGCAAAAGGGCCTCGGCGTCCCTTCTGTCTGATACGTCCTGCACGCCAATGACAACAACGTCTCCACCATCGAATCGGGCCACGGACGAAGTTACACCAAGATAGAGGCTTCGGCCGACGGAAACCACCCACTCAAGTTCCTGAGGTGCACGAACCTCCGGATTTGGTAATCCCAATCGCGCCACTTCGCCGCAAAAGCGCTCAAACGTTGCAACATCATTCGTTTCCAGCAAACTGCAAATGATGTTATTCGCAAAGAGAATTTCCCCGCCCTGCAACGAGCGCACGATCACGCCCACAGGCAAGGTACTCAAGACACATCGCCGAAATGATTCGAGCTCTACGACCTGAGCTGTTTGTCGCTCAAGTGGCCCTGCCACAGTCTTTCGATAAAAAAAATACCCCCCCCACAGAAGAATGAGCACTAGCAGCAATATTCCGCAAGCCCCCCAATACACACCATCCACAGCTGAAAGAATGCCTCCAAAAGGTATGACATAGACCGCTATCCAGTCCGGCCCCGAGACCCGCTGAAAGATGACCAATGCTCCACCCGCCCAAAATACCCCGCCATTGGCGGCACTGACTATTCGCTCCTTTTCACGAGCAACAAGGTCGTACACTTGACGATCCTCCGCGCCGCTAACACCATACTTCAGGGGGTCGCCGTGTTCCGAGAACACATAAAATCCCGGAAGGTTTTCCTGGTTTCGAAAATGTTGAACAAACTGCGCACTTGGTATCCCGACGGCCAACATCGCGACACGTTCACCATCCCGGATCATCGGAATAACAAAACTCGCCGCATATTCAGCCCCCCCTTCTCTTTGCGACAGCCAAACGGGCCGACGACGCTCGTCACCGAGGATGCCGTCATGGTATCCATTTTCAATCTCGGCGATCAGGTTCTGCGCGGCCCCACGCCGTCCCAGTCTACGAGCGGAATCTTGCAATTCCAATTCATCGACCATAGGCGATACCGCAAGAAATGCTCCATCCGGCGCGTACACCATTGCCGTTAAATGAACACCCGATTGCCGGCGAGCGTCAATTGCGGGTGCCGATGACAAACTTCGGACAATGCGTAGGTATTGGCTAAGACGTGCTTCCTCACTCGCACCGGTCAGATCACTCAGGATAGTAAACGGAGCTGCAGTCAGATCATTCGCACTGTGTACCAGCCCATCATTCGCGAGGAGGGCCTGCTGATATCGGTGCACCGGAATCGTCTCGCGTTCGTGAAACGACCAGAGCCCCTCGTACATATCAACGAATTGCATCAATCTCGCAGAAACTCGATTAGCGGTCAGCTCCAATCGTTCTCGCCTTTCGATGAATTCATTCATCTTCCGTTCTTGCGCGTGCTCCCACCCTCGGGCCAATATGAGGATCGAGGACGCAACCAACGCAAACGACAACAATATCTGGGCTGCCAACAAAGCCGTTGCGTTATATCTCCAGGCCTTCGCAATGAGGGACTTCGACATGCTTACCTCCGAAGGGCGGCCCCCTCACTGCGCATGCAGGCAGCAGGAGAAGCAGGACATAGCCCGCTCCAATCGTCAGCGGCGCACTAGTCACGAATATGAATTACGTTCAATAGGTTCAATGTCACCGGCCGTCGGCATCGAGGTGCGTTGTCGCCCCACCTCCAATGACCTGGTGAAACCTAATGGTAATTTCTAACCGCAGTGACAAGCTCAACATCATTCTTGACACCGAGCTTCTGCATGGCGGCATTCTTCTGATTGCTAATGGTCTTGGGGCTACGTTTGAGCCTGGTTGCTATCTCGGTGATGGACAGCCCATCGCAGATCATTCGAACAACGACCGCCTCCTTCTCCGAGAGCGATGCCAGCCCTACGGCTTCACGCCTCCCCGAGTAAATTGTGGCGAGTAATTGGCTCGCCAATGACTCTGGGAGATATCCGGCCTGCCGATTTACGCTGCGAATCGCTTGGCCCAGATCGGCATAGTCCGCCTTGTCCTTGCCAATGAAGCCAGCAGCCCCGGCGCTCATCGCCTCCACAATGATGTGCGGCGCGGTGTGCATGCTCAAGAAGAGGACTTTCGTTTGCGGCGAATACCGTTGAATACGCCGCAACAATGCAACTCCGTCAGCGTGGGCGTCCGAGGTAAACTCATAGTCGCATAGCAGAACATCGACGGGGTTGTCCAGCAAGCATGACATTAGATCAGTAATATTGTCGACAAGAAACCGAACATCAATATCCGCACACCGACTCAGTGCACTTTGTGCGCCAAGCAATACGACCTGATGATCGTCTGCAACCCCAACTCGAATTTTTTCCATCCCGATCCTCCTGCAGCAACACTTAAGCTCACCGGATCGCATCAGCCCATCCAGTAAGCACCTTCCTACCTAGCAGGGATACCCACCGCCGGCGGCAGCTCTGACAACAGAAGGAAGTGCGGCAAACTCAACCGCCCCGCCAAATACAAAATCAAACACCCCATCCACGATTACCGCGCCATTGCGAGGCGGGGGGCCGACCAGCACGATACAGGGGATAGAAGCCTTGTTCTGGCCGCCATCATGTTTCCATCGTTTGCACAGATCACCGAACGACATGGCATCACAAACAATGACACCTCCATTCTCGATAGGGGCTTCTTTCACGCGGGCAGAGAAAATCACTGAGATTCCCTCATCATGACTCAATACCCCCCTGATGGCACTGCGGACAATATCACTATCCGAAACAATCCCAACACGCACCATGCCTTTATCGCAATCCACCTCTCCCACACACATTTCCACCATAACAGCCTCGAGAACAGGACCAAAAAGAGTGTTGCTCTCCGACAGCACGCCAAAAATAGGCGTCAGCCCAAATCATTCCGGCCGCGCAAATTGCAATTTTTTTTGAAAAAAAAATGAAAGAGAGCCAGCTCCCCGACACCTATGGTTAAGACTCTCCCCCGGCCAACTAATAGCGGGGTTTACGCTTAGAATTCGGCTGTAGTCTGACGGAGGACACCATGCGGGGCGACGGGTATTCACGCGAAATGGCCTGGCTACACGCGGTAACTCTAACCTGCTGCACCCTGATCGGCACGAGTACAGCTCACCTTATTCTGCTATCACAACTCCGCTTCGAAAATCTGCCGGACGCCAATCAAGCACGTCCATCGGGAACATGTGATTCACCAACAACGTGCTCCGATCTGCTAATTGATTTTCCCTCGGCGCGCCAACTGAGTATCAAACCAAGCCCCCCCAAAAAAACAACAATAGTAAGATTCATTTCTTACAACACCCGGAAGATGCGCAACGACAGAGGCGCGGACACCCTCAACGAAAATGCACAAGTTCATCACAATAAACAAGGAAAGGACGCGCCCCGGAAGGGTAGCGGCCTAATCCCTCCGGGCACTTGCTTACAAGCGAGCCACCATCGAGCGAGCGGACATTCCGAATCGCCAGTCCGTAGTGGATGCACCCAATCGAGTTTGGCGCCGTAACATCACTTACGTCTGGGCTCAGGGCCGATGGCATTATTTGGCCCCGGTTTTGGACCTGTTCACACGCCGCGTCGTTGGTTGGGCGCTCTCAACGCGCCCTGATGCCGATTTGGTGGTGCAAGCGCAGGAGATGGCGCGGTCGGATAGCGGAAGAAACTTAACGCGGTGTCCGGGGCGGGTTGACCACTACAGGCGACTTGGCCAGCCCTGCAAGACTGGCTCGCTAGCCGGTTACCTTGGGCTGCATGATACTTATTTGGTACCTGACCGAAAGACTCAATTGCCTCGGTATAAGTCGCTTGTGATCGAAGGCATCACGCGTCGATAAAGTTCGGTTAGGTCGGCGGAAGTCGCATTGGCTTTCACCGCCTCGATTAGCCTTAAAATATCAATGTCACGAGATCGCCCACATCGGGAATCGCGAGTCTGCTCACATTCGAGCGCCAACTCAAGCACACATTTGACTCTGGGAGTCTTCTCGCACTCAATAGCTCTTATCAATAAATCGAAATGTTGCTCCCGGTCCGTCGGTACCTGATCAGACGCAGCCTTAGCCCGTGCTTGCGCATCGTCGGACTCCCGCTTTTGCGCTTCCAACCGCCGCCCATCAAGGGCCACCTTCTCCTGATCGAGAAGCGCCTGTTTCGCAGCCGCATCTGAAGCAAGTTTGGCAAGCCCTAACGCATCAATAGACTCCTGGGTTTGCCATTGGCGGCGCAAATGGTCCGTCTGTGCCTGATCAGACGCAGCCTTAGCCCGTGCTTGCGCATCGTCGGACTCCCGCTTTTGCGCTTCCAGCCGCTGCCCATCAAGGACAGCCTGCCGCTGAGCGTCCGCTTGCGCTTGGTCTGACGCGCCCTTAGCCCGCGCTTGCGCATCAGCAAGCTCCCGCTTTTGCGCTTCCAACCGCCGCCCATCAAGGGCCACCTTCTCCTGATCGAGAAGCGCCTGTTTCGCAGCCGCATCTGAAGCAAGTTTGGCAA